>NZ_JBFTNY010000013.1:0-183187 GCF_056397705.1 Variovorax sp. 05L425
CTACAAGGCCAAGACGGTGATCGTGAACAAGCGAAGCATGGCCGCGGGCTACGCGGGGCTGGACAACGAGCTGTTCTACATGGACAAGACCATGATGGTCTTCGGCGACGCCAAGAAGGTGGTCGAGGACATGGGCAAGGCGATCGAGTAGAGCCACCGCACACGGCCGCGATCAATCGCCCCCCGGCCCAACCGCGAGACCGTGGCGACACGGTCTCGCCGCATTTTTTCAAACCAAGAATTTCGCTTGAGGAGACTCACTGTGACTGATCGCCCCTGGCTCGGAAGCTACCCGCAAGGCGTGCCGGCCGACATCGATGCCTCGCACTATCCATCGCTCGTCGCGCTGATGGAGGAAAGCTTCACCAAATACGCCGACCGCACGGCCTACAGCTTCATGGGCAAGGACGTGACCTATGCCGAGGTCGACCACCAGAGCCGCGCTTTCGCCGCCTACCTGCAGGGTCTCGGCCTCGCCAAAGGTGACCGCGTCGCGGTCATGATGCCGAACTGCCCGCAATATCCGATCTCGGTGTCGGGCCTGCTGCGCGCCGGGCTGATCCTGGTCAATGTCAATCCGCTCTACACGCCGCGCGAACTAGAGCACCAGCTCAAGGACTCGGGCGCCAAGGCCATCGTGCTGATGGAGAACTTCGGCACCACGCTGCAGCAGTGTCTCGCGAACACGCCCGTCAAGCACATCGTGCTGGCCTCGATGGGCGACCGGCTGGGCTTGCTCAAGGGCGCGATCGTCAATTACGTGGTGCGCAACGTCAAGAAGATGGTCCCGGCGTTCAGCCTGCCCGGTGCGGTGCGTTTCAACGACGCGCTCGAGAAGGGCGCGACGCGCACGGTTCAGCCCGCAGCCATCGGACCCGACGACGTCGCGGTCCTGCAATACACGGGCGGCACCACGGGCGTGTCGAAGGGCGCGGTGCTGCTGCATCGCAATGTGATCGCCAACGTGCTCCAGTCCGAAGCCTGGAACGATCCGGTGATGCAGAAGGTGCCGGCCAACGAGCAGCCGACCAGCGTGTGCGCGTTGCCGCTGTATCACATCTTCGCCTTCACCGTGAACATGATGCTGAGCATGCGCACGGGCGGGAAGCTGATCCTGATCCCGAATCCGCGCGACATCGCGGCCGTGCTCAAGGAGCTGTCCAAGCACACCTTCCACAGCTTTCCGGCGGTCAATACGTTGTTCAACGGCCTCGCGAACCATCCCGACTTCAACACCGTGAACTGGAAGAACCTGAAGGTTTCCGTGGGTGGCGGGATGGCGGTCCAGGGTGCCGTGGCCAAGTTGTGGCTGGAGAAGACCGGCTGCCCGATCTGCGAGGGCTACGGCCTCTCGGAAACCTCGCCCTCGGTCACTTGCAACCCGACCACCAGCATCGCCTACACCGGCACCATCGGCGTGCCGTTGCCGAGCACCTACGTGAAGCTGCTCGATGACGACGGCAACGAGGTGCCGCTGGGCGCCGCGGGCGAAGTCGCCGTCAAGGGGCCGCAGGTGATGGCCGGCTACTGGCAGCGGCCGGACGAAACGGCGAAGGTCATGACCGCCGACGGCTACTTCAAGACTGGCGATATCGGCGTTGTCGACGAGCGCGGCTATTTCAAGATCGTCGATCGCAAGAAGGACATGATCCTGGTCTCGGGCTTCAACGTGTACCCGAACGAGATCGAGGATGTGGTGGCGCAGATCCCCGGCGTGCTCGAATGCGCGGCGGTGGGCATTCCCGATGACAAGACCGGTGAGGGCGTGAAGCTCGTCATCGTCAAGAAGGACCCCGATCTCACGGAAGCCGCGGTGCGCGAGTTCTGCCGCGCCAACCTCACCGGTTACAAGCAGCCGCGGGTGATCGAATTCCGCACCGACCTGCCCAAGACCCCGGTCGGCAAGATCCTTCGCCGCGAACTGCGCGACGTCAAGAAGTAACAGTAAGGGTTCCGCCGAGGACGCGAGCCGGCATCGCTCTTGCATATTGGGGATGAATGTTCCGATTCATCCTCACCCGAGCGAGCCTCCTCGTGCCGACCTTCATCGGCATGACCCTGCTTGCCTTTTTCATGATCCGGCTGGTGCCGGGCGACCCCATCGAGACGCTGGCGGGCGAGCGCGGCATCGACCCCGCCCGCCACGCGGTACTGCTCAAGGAGTATGGGCTCGACAAGCCGCTCTTCACGCAGTACGGCATCTATATCGGCCGAGTACTTCATGGCGACCTGGGCAAGTCCATCATCACGCAGGAGCCGGTGATGAACGAATTCCTCGCGCTGTTCCCGGCTACGGTGGAGCTTGCAGTCTGCGCGATCCTTTTCGCGCTGCTGCTCGGCATCCCGGCGGGGATTGTCGCGGCGGTGAAGCGCAACTCGCTGTTCGACCACGGGGTGATGGCGACCTCGCTCACCGGCTATTCGATGCCCATCTTCTGGTGGGGTTTGTTGCTGATCCTGTTCTTTTCGGTGCAACTCGGCTGGACGCCGGTGTCGGGCCGAATCTCCGTGCAGTACTACATCGAGCCGGTCACCGGCTTCCTGCTGATCGATTCGTTGCTTTCCGATGACAAGGGCGCCTTTCTTTCGGCCGTGCAGCACCTGATCCTGCCGGCGATCGTGCTCGGCACCAACCCCCTCGCCGTGATTGCGCGGATGACGCGCTCGGCCATGCTCGAAGTGCTCGGCGAGGACTACATCCGCACAGCGCGCGCCAAGGGCCTCGCGCCGCTGCGCGTGGTGGGCGTGCATGCCCTGCGCAATGCGCTGATCCCCGTGATCACGGTCATCGGCCTGCAGGTCGGCGTGCTGTTCACTGGTGCCATCCTGACCGAGACCATCTTTTCGTGGCCCGGCGTCGGCAAGTGGCTGATCGAGGCCATCGGCCGGCGCGACTATCCGGTGCTCCAGGGCGGCATGCTGCTGCTCGGCGTGATCGTGATGCTGGTCAACGTGCTGGTCGACCTGGCCTACGGATTCATCAATCCGCGCATCCGGCAGTCACGATGAGCGCCGTCACCGCTTCCACCGAAAAACAATCCGCGCCACCCGGTCCGTGGCGCGAGTTCTGGACTTCGTTCTCCGCCAACCACGGCGCGGTGATCGGGCTCGGCATCATCGTCTTCCTGCTCCTGGTGGCGTTGTTCGCGCCGTGGATCGCGCCGCATGCGCCCAACCAGACCGACAGCACGGCCTTCCTGCTGCCGCCTGCCTGGCAGGACGGCGGCTCGGTGACGCATTTCCTGGGTACCGATGCCATCGGCCGCGACGTTCTCTCCCGGCTCATGTTCGGCGCGCGGCTTTCGCTGTCGATCGGGGTTGCGGTGGTGGCGATTTCCGTCGCCGTGGGCATCGCGCTGGGCCTCGTCGCCGGCTTCCTTCGCGGCGTGCTCGAGATCGCGATCATGCGGTTCATGGACGTGATCCTCACGCTGCCGAGCCTGCTGCTCGCGATCGTGATCGTCGCGATCCTCGGGCCGGGCCTGATCAATGCCATGCTCGCGGTCGCGATCGTGGTGCTGCCTCACTACGTGCGCATTACGCGGGCGGCCGTCATCTCCGAGATTTCGCGCGACTACGTGACCGCCGCGCGCGTGAGTGGTGCCGGCATCTTGCGATTGATGTTCCGCGAGGTCCTGCCCAACTGCGCTGCGCCGCTGATCGTGCAGGCGTCGCTCGGCGTGTCGACCGCGATCCTCGATGCGGCGGCGCTCGGCTTTCTCGGCCTCGGCGCGCAGCCGCCGTCGCCCGAATGGGGAACGATGCTGGCGGACGCGCGTGAATTCGTGCTGCGCGCGTGGTGGGTTGTCACCTTTCCGGGCCTTGCGATCCTCGCGGCTGTGCTTGCATTCAACCTGCTCGGCGACGGCCTGCGCGACGCCCTCGACCCCAAACTGAAGCGCTGACATGCCGTTGTTGGACATACGCGATCTGCATGTGGAATTCCCCACGCAAGGCGGCACGCTGCATGCTGTCGATGGCGTGAGCCTGCGACTGGAGCAGGGCGAGGTGCTCGGCATCGTCGGCGAATCGGGCTCGGGAAAGAGCGTCACGATGATGGCGCTGATGGGACTCATCGGCTGGCCGGGGCGCGTGCGTGCCGAGCATCTGCGCTTTGCAGACCACGATCTGCTCGGCATCTCCGACAAGGCGCGGCGCGGTCTGGTCGGCAAGGACGTCGCGATGATCTTCCAGGAGCCGACGACCAGCCTTAATCCGTGCTTCACCATCGGCTGGCAGTTGATGGAGACCTTGCGCCTGCATCTGAATCTCGACAAGCGCGAGGCGAAGAAGCGCGCGACCGAACTGCTCGAACAGGTCGGCATTCCGGCAGCATCGTCACGTCTCGGAAGCTATCCGCATCAGCTCTCGGGCGGCATGAACCAGCGCGTGATGATCGCGATGGCCATTGCATGCAACCCGCGTCTGCTCATCGCCGACGAGCCGACCACGGCGCTCGACGTGACCATTCAGGCCCAGATCCTCGACTTGCTGCGCAGCCTCCAGAAGGAACGCGGCATGGGCTTGGTGCTGATCACGCACAACATGGGCGTGGTGAGCGAGATGGCGCAACGCGTGGTGGTGATGTATGCGGGACAGGTGATGGAAGAGCGCGACGTTGCCGATCTCTTCGCAGCGCCGCAGCATCCATACACATCGGCGCTGCTTGCGGCGCTTCCGGAGCGTGCGGCCGGCGAAGGGCGCCTCGCGACCATCGCGGGCGTGGTGCCCGGCGTGCACGACCGCCCGGAAGGCTGTCTCTTCGCGCCGCGCTGCACCTATGCCACCGCGCATTGCCGCGCGGAGCGGCCCGCGCTGCGCGAGTGGATGGGCGGACAGGTGCGTTGCCACTACCCGCTCGGCGACCTCCATCGCGATGAGGCGCGGGCGCGAGACGGTGCGCAAGTGGTGGAGTTCGTGCGATGAACGACATCGTCGTCGAAGCGCAAGGCTTGCAGCGGGTCTACGCCGTGCGGCGCGGGCTGTTTCACGCCCCGGCGCACCTGCAGGCGGTCGGCAACATTTCCTTCAGGCTCGAAAAAGGCCGCACCCTCGCCGTCGTCGGCGAATCGGGCTGCGGCAAGTCGACGCTCGCGCGCATGGTCGCGCTGATCGAGAAACCGTCGGCGGGTTCGCTGACGCTGGTCGGTACCGATGCCGTCAACCCGCCGCCCAGCCGCAAGCGCGAACTGCGACAGGCGGTGCAGCTCGTGTTCCAGAACCCCTACGGTTCGCTGAACCCGCGCAAGAAGATCTCGGCGGTGCTCGAGGACCCGCTCGCCATCAACACCACGCTGGGCAAGGCCGAACGCGCGTCAAGGGCCCGCGAGATGCTCGCCCGTGTCGGCCTGCGTCCGGAATACGCCAACCGCTATCCGCACATGTTCTCGGGCGGCCAGCGCCAGCGCATCGCGATCGCGCGGGCGCTCATGCTCGACCCGCGCCTGCTGGTCGCCGATGAGCCTGTGTCGGCGCTCGACGTGTCGATCCAGGCGCAGGTGCTGAATCTGCTTGCGGATCTGCAGGCGGAGCTGGGGCTGTCGTATCTCTTCATCTCTCACGACCTCGGCGTGGTGCGCCACATCGCGCACGATGTGCTGGTGATGTACCTCGGCCATGCGGTCGAGCAGGGCCCGAAGGCGCGCATCTTCGCGCGGCCGCTGCATCCGTACACACAGGCGCTGCTCGCGTCGACGCCGGGACTCGCCACCGAGCGGATCGTGCTCAAGGGCGAGTTGCCCTCGCCGCTGGCGCCGCCGCCGGGATGCGTCTTCAACACGCGATGCGCGCACGCCACGGAGCGCTGCCGTTCGGAGCGGCCGCTGCCGCGGCTGCTCGACGAGCGCGCGGTGGCCTGCCACCATGCCGAGAAGTTTCTTTCCCCGCCCGCGTCCGCGCGGCCACAAACCTGAAGGAGTCGAGTCCATGTCCCCCACTTCCAAACTCACGCGCCGTCTTCGCGCGGCTGCGCTGCTTGCTCCGGCGGCGCTGGCGCTGGCCTGCGGCGCCGCGTCGGCAAAGACGCTGGTTTTCTGCTCCGAGGGCAGTCCCGAGAACTTCTATGCGGCGGTGAACACCACGGGCACGTCCTTCGATGCCACCACGCAGGTCTACGACAACCTCGTCACATTCGAGCGCGGCACGACCAAGGTCGTCCCCGGACTCGCCGAAAGCTGGACCATCTCGCCCGACGGCCTGGAATACACCTTCAAGCTGCGCAAGGGCGTGAAGTGGCACAACACCTCGAAGAGCTTCAAGCCGACGCGCGACTTCAACGCCGACGACGTCATGTTCATGATCGAGCGACAGTGGAAGGAGGATGACCCGTTCTACAAGGTCACGAGCACGAACCACTCCTACTTCAATGACATGGGCATGCCCAAGCTGCTGAAGTCCGTCGACCGCATCGACGACTACACGGTGAAGTTCGTGCTCAACAAGCCGGAAGCGCCCTTCCTGGCCAATCTCGCGATGCCCTATGCCGGCATCCAGTCGAAGGAATATGCGATCGCGATGCTGAAGGCCGGCACGCCCGAGAAGATCGACCAGGACCCGATCGGCACCGGCCCGTTCTACCTCGTGCAGTACCAGAAGGACGCGATCATCCGCTTCAAGGCCTTTCCGCAATACTGGGGCGGCAAGGCCAAGATCGATGACCTGATCTTCGCGATCACGCCCGATGCCTCGGTGCGCTGGGCCAAGCTGCAGAAGGGCGAATGCCACGTGATGCCCTATCCCAATCCGGCGGACCTCGACGCGATCCGCAAGGATCCGAACGTGCAGGTGCTGGAGCAGCCGGGCCTGAACATCGGCTACCTCGCCTACAACACGCAGAAGAAGCCCTTCGACGACGTGCGCGTGCGCAAGGCGATCAACATGGCGATCAACAAGAAGGCGATCATCGACGGCGTCTACCTCACCACGGGCGTCGCTGCCAAGAACCCGATCCCGCCGACGATGTGGTCCTACAACGACGCGATCAAGGACGACCCGTACGACCCCGAAGCCGCGAAGAAGCTGCTGGCGCAGGCCGGCTACCCCGATGGCTTCACCACCGACCTGTGGGCGATGCCGGTGCAACGTCCCTATAACCCGAACGCCAAGCGCATCGCCGAGCTGATGCAGGCCGATCTCGCGAAGGTCGGCGTCAAGGCCGAGATCAAGTCCTTCGAATGGGGCGAGTACCGCAAGCGCATGCAGGCGGGAGAGCATCAGATGGGCATGCTCGGATGGACGGGCGACAACGGCGATCCGGACAACTTCCTCTACACGCTGCTGGGTTGCGCGTCGGCGCAATCGAACGGCAGCAACGTCGCGAAGTTCTGCTACAAGCCCTACGAGGATCTGGTCGTGAAGGCCAAGAACGTGCCCAAGCAGTCCGAGCGCGAGGCGCTCTACAAGCAGGCGCAGGTGATCTTCAAGGAGCAGGCGCCGTGGTTCACCATTGCACATGCCGTGCAGCTGAAGCCGGTGCGCAAGGAAGTCGTCGACTTCAAGCTCAGCCCCTTCGGCCGCCACACCTTCTACGGCGTCGACATCAAGCAGCCGTGAAGTCATGATCGCCATCGTTGCGGCGATGCATGAGGAGTTGGCTGCGCTGCTCGCGCTGATGCCCGACGAGCAGCGCATCCCGGTCGCCGGTCGCGACTTCTGGGCCGGCCACCTTCACGGGCAACCCATCGTTGCCGTTCTGTCGCGCATCGGCAAGGTTGCAGCGGCCACGACTGCGACGGTGCTGCTGGAGCGCTTCGGTGCAGAGGCGATCATCTTCACCGGCGTCGCGGGCGGCCTGGCGTCGGGCGTGGAGGTCGGCGACGTGGTCGTGGCCACCAAGCTTCTCCAGCACGATCTCGACGCCTCGCCGATCTTTCCGAAATACGAGGTACCCTTGACCGGCCACGCACGCTTCGCGGCCGACACCGCGATCAGCGATGCGTTGGCGGCCGTCGCCGCCGACGTGCTGCGCGATCCGGTGGCATTGCTGGGCCAGAAAGTCGCCGAGGACTTCGACCTGACTGCACCGAAGGTGCATCGCGGCCTGCTGGTGAGCGGCGACCGATTCGTGTCGACCGCCGCCGAAAGCGACGCGTTGCGCCGCGCGCTGCCCGATGCGCTCGCGGTGGAGATGGAGGGCGCGGCGGTGGCGCAGGTGTGCCACGACTTCGGCGTGCCCTTCGCCGCGGTGCGGACGATTTCGGATCGTGCCGACGACGAGGCTCACGGCGATTTCACGCGCTTCGTCTCGGCGGTGGCGAGCCGCTATAGCCTTGCCCTGGTCAGCACCTGGCTCGCGACGCTCTCACAGGAGTAAGCACCACCCCGTTTCCCGTTCCAGAGCACCCGAGGAACCGGCTTCGCCGGGCCGCCGGGTGCGCCCCCTTGAGGGGGAGGCGGCTACACGAAGTGAGCAAGCAACGGGGGTGGGCTATTTCAACCAGCCCCGCCGGCGGAAGTACCACATGGGCACCAGCGCGCTCGCGACCATCAGCACGATCGCGTAGGCGTATCCATAAGTCAGGTCGAGTTCGGGCATGAACTTGAAGTTCATGCCGTAGACGCTGGCGATCAAGGTCGGCGGCAGCAGCGCCACGCTCGCGACCGAGAAGATCTTGATGGTCTTGTTCTGGTTGATGTTGATGAAACCGACGGTCGCATCCATCAGGAAGTTGATCTTGTCGAAGAGGAAGGCCGTGTGGCTGTCGAGCGACTCGATGTCGCGAAGAATCTGCCGGGCCTCTTCGAACTGCTCGGCATTGAGCATGCGGCTGCGCATCATGAAGCTCACGGCGCGGCGCGTGTCCATCACGTTGCGGCGGATGCGGCTGTTCAAGTCTTCCTGTCGCGCGATGAGGCCGAGCACCTCGCCGGCCAGTTCGTCGCTCACGTTGCCCGACAGCACCTTCTTGCCGGCGGACTCCAGCTCGTCGTAGATGTTCTCGAGCGTGTCGGCGGAGTATTCGGCGTCGGCGTCGAACAGCTTCAGCAGCACTTCCTTCGCGTCCTCGATCAATCCCGGGGCGCGGCGCGCGCGCATGCGCACCAGGCGGAATACCGGAACGTCCTCGTCGTGAATCGAGAACAGCACGCCGCGGCTGCGCAGTTCGGTGTTGTGCTGGTTGAGGATGAAGGCGACGCGGACCGAACGGGGGTTTTCGTCGTCGTCGATCAGGAAGTCGCTGCGAATGTGAAGTTCGCCGTTGTCTTCCTCATAGAAGCGCGCCGACTCCTCGATGTCTTCGTCCATCGCGTCTTCCGGGATGGACAAGCCGTAGTACTGCTTGACCCAGCGCTTTTCCTCGACGGACGGCGACTCGAGGTCGACCCAGATCGGCTGGAACTTGGACAGCTCTTCGAGGGCCTCGATCTCTTCCTGGACGAGGCGGCCGTTGGCGAGCGTGAAGATGTTGAGCATGGCTCACTTCCTGAAATGTCTGGCGGTGGGGGCGAGGGGATGGGGCGCTTTCAATTCCCTCGTCCACGGCGCGTCAGAAGGGAAGTGAAAGCTGCCGAGACGGGACGATTTCCAAGGTGGTTTCTCCGGTTTGCAGCGAGGCGCGATTATGTCATTCGGGCCTGTCGGGATCATGTCTTCATCTGGATGGACATCCAGTACAGTTGCAGCGATGCACAGTGTTGCGACACCCGTATCCAAGAATCCGGCGGAGCGCCTTGCCGCGGCGCTCGCACAACTCAACGACGAGCAACGTGCGGCGGTGCAGCATGGGCTCGATGCCGCCATCGGCGGAACGCCGGAAGACGAGCGGCCCCTGCTCGTGATCGCAGGGGCAGGCTCCGGCAAGACCAGCACCCTCGCGCACCGTGTGGCGCACCTGATCGCCAGCGGCACCGATCCGCAACGCATTCTGCTGCTGACGTTCTCGCGCCGGGCGGCGCAGGAAATGGCGCGCCGCGCCGGGCAGGTGGTGGTCCGCGTGCTGGGGCTGGCCTCCGATGCGCCGCCGGCGCTGCCCTGGGCGGGCACCTTCCATGGCGTCGGCGCACGGCTCTTGCGCGAATACGCCGCGCAGATCGGGCTCGACGAGAACTTCACGATCCACGATCGTGGCGACGCGGAAGACCTGATGGGCCTGGTGCGCAACGACATCGGACTGTCCACGACGGCGCGGCGATTTCCGATGAAAGGCACGTGCCTGTCGATCTACTCGCGCACGGTCAATACTTGTGCGCCGCTGGCAGACGTGCTCAAGCAGGCCTTTCCCTGGTGTGCCGAATGGGAAGCCGAACTCAAGCGGCTGTTCGGCGCGTATGTCGAGGCCAAGCAGCAACAGCATGTGCTGGATTACGACGACTTGCTGCTTTATTGGGCCGAGATGATGGGCGAGCCGACCCTGGCCCGGCAGGTCGGCGAGCGCTTCGACCATGTGCTGGTCGACGAATACCAGGATACGAATCTGCTGCAGGCCGCCATTCTGCGTTCGCTCAAGCCCGATGGCCGCGGCGTGACGGTCGTGGGGGATGACGCGCAGTCGATCTACGCGTTCCGCGGCGCGACCGTGCGCAACATCCTCGACTTTCCGCAGCACTTCAGCCAGTCGGCGCGCATCGTCACGCTCGAACGCAATTACCGGTCGACGCAGCCGATCCTGGACGTGTCCAACGCAGTCATCGCCGCGGCCGCGGAACGACACGCCAAGACGCTCTGGACGGACAAGCCCTCGGCCGGACGGCCCCAACTCGTGCTGGTGCCCGACGAGGCCGAGCAGGCGCGGTGGGTGGCCGACCGCGTGCTCGCGCACCGTGAGGGCGGGCTGGCGCTGAAATCGCAGGCCGTGTTGTTCCGGACGTCGACGCACAGCGCGGCGCTCGAACTGGAATTGGCGCGGCGCAACATTCCCTTCGTCAAGTATGGCGGCCTCAAGTTTCTCGAAGCCGCGCACGTCAAGGACATGCTCGCCGTGCTGCGTTTCGCGCAGAACCCGCGCGGGCGCATGGCGGGCTTCCGCGTCACGCAGCTGATTCCGGGCATCGGTCCCGTGACCTCCACGCGCTTGCTCGACGCGATGGCCGAGGCGTCCGATCCGGGCGCGGTCGTGCAGTCTTTCGTACCGCCGGCGCCCGCGAAAGACGAGTGGGCGCGATTCGCCGGCATCTACGCGGCGCTGCGCGACCCCGCGCTGGCCTGGCCGGCGGACATGGACCTGGCGCTCGAGTGGTATCTGCCGCATCTGGAGCGGCTCCATGACGATGCCGGCCTGCGGCGCGGCGACGTGGAGCAACTCGCCCGGCTGGCCGCCGGCTACGCGTCGCGCGAGCGGTTCCTGACTGAACTCACGCTCGATCCGCCCGAGGCCACGAGCGACCGGCCTGGCCCGCCTTTGCTCGACGAGGACTACCTCATCCTTTCCACCATCCACTCGGCCAAAGGCCAGGAGTGGACGTCGGTGCACGTGCTTAACGTGGTCGACGGCTGCATTCCGGCCGACGTGGCCCAGGGCGCGCAAGAACTCGAGGAGGAGCGGCGGTTGCTCTACGTGGCGATGACCCGCGCGCGCGATCACCTGCATCTGCTGGTGCCCCAGCGCTTCTACGTCACGCAGCAGGCCGCGCGCGGCGACCGGCATCTGTACGCGGGGCGCACGCGTTTCATCACGGCGGCCGACGCCCAGCGCTTCGATCGGCAAACCTGGCCGCCGGCACCCGAGCGGGCGCCGCACGTTCCACCGCCCGCCGCCACGATCGATCTCCTCAGCCGCATGCGGGCTGCCTGGCGCTGAAAGCCTTCACGGCCCTCTCGTCGGCGGGGTCGCCCGGGCGTTCTTGACATGCCGGACGGAGTGTCGATGCGATCGGTCACGCCTGTACTGCGGGCGCCGAGTGCTATCAGATCGATAGCGATTCCACGTCGTGAATTGGCCTGCCACAAGGGCCAACCTCAAAGTGATTGCAATTCGATGACAGCATGGGCATAGTGAACCGACCTTCCCGCATTTCCCTCTCTCATTTCCCTCTCTCTTCTCTCCCTTTCTCTCCCACTGCCTTGATTCCCCGGCCACGCTTCTCTACCAAGGAGGCGCGGCTATTTCCCCAACCGTCAATTCCAGGAGGTCATTCATGAATTTGACGATCAGCGGTCATCACCTCGACGTCACCCCCGCCCTGCGCAACTACGTTACGAGCAAGCTGGACCGGATCACCCGCCACTTCGACCAGGTCGTCGATGTCAAGGTGATCCTCACGGTGGAAAAGCAAAAGGAAAAGGAACGCCGGCAACGAGCCGAGTGCAATATTCACGTCAAGGGCAATGACATGTTCGCGGAGTCGAGCCACGCTGATCTCTACGCTGCTGTCGACGAACTGGTCGACAAGCTCGACCGGCAGGTCGTTCGCCACAAGGACCGCCTGCAGGATCACCATCACGAAGCGCCCAAGCGTGTGATGTAGTTCCACACTTCGGGCAAATACTCTTGCGGGCCGCTTTCGAGCGGCCCTTTGCTTTTTGCGGGGTGGGTGCATAATCGCCCCCGCCCCGCATCAACATGAACCGACTCGCGTCCATCCTGCCGCCCGCTCAAGTGCTCGTGAGCGTCGACGCCACCAGCAAGAAGCGTGCTTTTGAAGAAGCCGGCCTGCTGTTTGAAAACCTGCATGGCCTCGGCCGCGCCCTCATCACCGACAGCCTCTTTGCGCGCGAGCGCCTGGGCTCGACCGGCCTGGGCCACGGCGTTGCCATCCCGCACGGCCGCATCAAGGGGCTCAAGTCTCCAATGGCCGCCGTGTTCCAGCTTGCCAACCCGATCGGGTTCGACGCGCCCGATGAGCAGCCCGTGGTCTTGCTCATCTTCCTGCTCGTGCCCGAAGCGGCAACCCAGAAACACCTCGAAATACTTTCCGAGATCGCCGAGCTCCTGAGCGACGCCAACCTGCGCGAGCAGATCAAGTCGAGCACGGACGCCGCGGCGCTGCATGCCCTGATCGCAGGATGGCAGTCCGCCCAGGTCGCCTGAAGCGGTCAAGCGCAGGACGGGCCGGGCCATGAAGCCGACCGTCATCAGCGCCGACGCGATGTTCGAGGAGTTCCGCGGGTCGCTCCGGTGGGAGTGGCTTGCCGGACTAGGCGCGTCCGAGCGCCAGTTCGACCCCGACGTCATCAGCCGCGCCCAGTCGGCCGCCGACCTGGTGGGCTATCTCAACTACATCCATCCGTACCGCGTCCAGATCCTCGGCGCCCGCGAGGTTGCCTACCTGACGCGCGGAACCCCGGACGACTGCGTGCGACGCGTCGCGCGCATCGTCACTCTCGAACCGCCGATGCTCGTGCTGGCCGACGGTCAGCCCGCGCCGGACGCGCTGCTGTCGATCTGCGAGCGTGCGCAACTGCCGCTGTTCGCTACGCGCGAGTCGTCGGCCTTCGTGATCGACCTGCTGCGCGCCTATCTCTCGAAGCATTTCGCCGAGCGGACCTCGATGCACGGGGTCTTCATGGACATCCTGGGTCTGGGCGTGATGATCACGGGCGAATCCGGGCTCGGAAAAAGCGAGCTCGGCCTGGAACTGATTTCGCGTGGCAACGGCCTGGTGGCCGATGACGCGGTCGATCTCTACCGCATCAACCAGACCACGCTGGAAGGCCGCTGCCCGGAACTGTTGCAGAACCTGTTGGAAGTGCGCGGAATCGGCCTCCTGGACATCCGCGCGATCTTCGGCGAGACGGCCGTGCGCCGGAAGATGCGGCTCAAGCTGATCGTGCACCTGGTGCGGCGGGACAGCTTCGAGCGCGACTACGAGCGCATGCCGTCGGCACCGCTGACGCAGGACGTGCTCGGCATTCCGGTGCGCAAGGTGATCATTCAGGTCGTGGCCGGCCGCAACATCGCCGTGCTGGTCGAGGCCGCCGTGCGCAACTCGATCCTGCAATTGCGCGGGATCGATACCTATGCCGATTTCGTCGCTCGCCACCACAAGGCGATGGAAAGCGCACGAGAGGATGACTAGCTCGCCCCCAGGTTGCCCGGCACTTTGTGTCCGGGCGCCCACCCCCTACCGGGGGCGCAGTCAGCGGCCCGGCGAAGCCGGTTCCGCGACTGCCCACGAAGGGGCGCGCTTCGCGCAGCCGAAGAAAAATACAAAACGCCTGTTCCCTCGGCCAGCGCAGCCAGGCCCGTTGGTGAAACACCGCGGAACCGGCTTCGCCGGGCCGCTGGTGTTGCCCCCGGTAGGGGGTGGGCGCCCGGACACAAAGTGCCGGGCAACCTGGGGGCGAGCAAGCTAGCGCTTGCTGACGCAGTCGCCGCAAAGGCCGTAGAGCGACATCGCGTGGTCTTGAAGGATCCAGCCCTTGTCCTTGGCGATCATCTGCTGGCGTCGCTCGATTTCGGCGTCGTAGAACTCCTCCACCTTGCCGCAGGACGTGCAGACCAGGTGGTCATGGTGCTTGCCTTCGTTGAGTTCGTAGACCGCCTTGCCACTCTCGAAGTGGCTGCGCTCCAGGATGCCGGCCTGCTCGAACTGCGTCAGGACGCGGTAGACCGTGGCCAGGCCGATGTCGGAGTGGTCGTTGAGCAGCACGCGGAATACGTCTTCGGCCGTCATATGGCGCTGGCCGCCGTTCTGAAAGATCTCGAGGATCTTGAGGCGCGGCAGCGTGGCCTTCAGGCCTGTGTTCTTCAGTTCGTCGATGTTGGTCATGATGTTTCGTGCGCCGTCCCTTCGGTCCTCGCGGAAAGGCCCCACAGAGGGCAACCGCTACAATGATTCGATCATATCGTCCATCCCTTTCCTCATGCCCGCCTTTCCACAACGCCGTCATTGGCTGCTCGCTGGCGCCATCGCGGCGAGCCTGTGCCTCGGCGCTTGCAGCAGCATCGGCAACAGCACGCGCGGTGCGCTGACCGCCGTGACGCCCTACAAGGTCGAGGTGGTCCAGGGCAATTTCGTGTCCAAGGAACAGGTCGCGGCGCTCAAGCCCGGCATGTCGCGCCAGCAGGTGCGAGAAATCCTCGGCACGTCGCTCCTGACCGATGTTTTCCATTCCAATCGCTGGGACTACGTCTTCACGATCCGGCGCCAGGGCGTTGAGCCTCAGCAGCGCCGCTTGACGCTTTTCTTCAACGGCGACGTGCTCGACCGCTTCGAGGGCGATCCCATGCCGAGCGAGGAAGAATTCGTCGCCACGCTCGACACCCGCGCACACAGCGGCAAGGCGCCGCCGCTTGAAGCGACGGAAGACCAGCTCAAGAAGTACGATCCCAAGGACAAGGACAAACAGTCCGAAGACGAGACCAAGGCGCCGCCGCCGTTGCCCGCAGCCTACCCTCCGCTCGAAACGCGCTGAGCGCGCGCCGGCCGGTTCGGCCGGCGTGCTTTTTTTGAATTCCGCATTTCCCGAGGCTGAAACGCGTGACTGACTCTTCCTCCCCCACCTCTTCCACCCCCCGGCGCGTCGCCATCGCGGGTGCCTCCGGGCGCATGGGCCACATGTTGATCGAAGCCGTGCGGGAGGCGCAGGACTGCTGCCTCGCCGGCGCGCTCGACATTGCGAGCAGCGCCGCTATCGGCACCGATGCCGCTGCGTTTCTGGGCTTCACGAGCGGCGTGCCGGTCGTGGCAGACCTGCGTACCGGCCTCAAGGACGCGCAGGTCCTGATCGACTTCACGCGGCCCGAAGGCACGATGGCGAATCTCGCCGCTTGCCGCGAACTCGGCGTACAGCTCGTGATCGGCACCACCGGCTTCAGCGATGCGCAGAAGGCCGAGATCGCCGCGGCCGCCAAGGACATCGCGATCATGCTGGCGCCCAACATGAGCGTCGGCGTCAACGTCACTTTCAAGCTGCTCGAAATGGCAGCCAAGGCGCTGTCGACCGGCTACGACATCGAGATCATCGAAGCGCACCATCGCCACAAGGTGGACGCGCCTTCGGGCACTGCGCTCAAGATGGGCGAGGTCATCGCCGAGGCGCTGGGCCGCGACCTCAAGACCTGCGCTGTGTATGGCCGCGAAGGCATCACCGGTGAACGCGATCCGTCGACCATCGGCTTCGCGGCGATCCGTGGCGGCGACATCGTGGGCGACCACACCGTGCTGTTCGCGGGCACGGGCGAGCGCATCGAGATCTCCCACAAGTCGGCGAGTCGCGAGAGCTATGCGCAAGGCGCCCTGCGCGCCGTTCGCTTCCTCGCGAACCAGCGCGCGGGCCTCTTCGACATGTTCGACGTTCTGGGCCTGCGCTGAGCGCCGGCATGAGTGTTCTGGAGCTGCTGACCCACGGCGACGGCGTGAGCCGTTCAGTGGCGGCTCTCCTGCTGCTGATGTCGGTGTCGAGCTGGGTGATGATTCTCTGGAAGGCCTGGCTGTTGCGCGGCGGCACGCGCGACGTGGTGCGCAGCATCGCGGCTTTCTGGCAATCGAGGTCACTGGAAGAGGCCGAGCTGAGCCTCAAGGCCTTCGATCGCGCGGCACTGGTATTGCCGGCGGTGAGCGCGGTCCGCAACCTCGCGGTGCGCCCCGACAACGCCACGCTCGGTGGTGCCGTCGACCGGGCCCAGCGTGTCACGCGGGTGCTTCGCGACGCCCTCCATGCCGCATTGCGGCGGCTGCAGGCCGGCCAGATCCTGCTCGCCACCGTGGGCGCCACGGCCCCGTTCGTCGGGCTGCTGGGGACGGTCTGGGGCATCTACCGCGCGCTGGTCGGCATTGCCGGGGAAACCGGCGGCTTCACCATCGACAAGGTGGCGGGCCCCGTCGGCGAGGCGCTCATCATGACCGCCTTCGGTCTGGCCGTCGCGATTCCGGCGGTGCTGGCCTACAACGTGTTCGGGCGCGTGGTCGGCCGCATCGAGGCCGAACTCGAAGGTTTCGCGCACGACCTGCTCGGCATGCTGGGTGAGCCCGCGCATCGCGAGGCTCCGTTGCCGCCGGCGCGGCCAATGCCCGTGTAAAGGCGGCAGACCATGGCCTTCGGTCGCACATCGCTCGGCAGCACGGCAACCGGCGGACGATCGACCGGCGCCGGCGGGCAGCGCCCTCTGTCGGACATCAACGTCACGCCGCTCGTGGACGTGATGCTCGTGCTTCTGGTGATCTTCATCATCACCGCGCCGTTGATGGCGAGCTCGATCAAGCTCGACCTGCCTCGCACCGATGCCGGGCAGCCTAACGAGACGCCGAAGTTTGTTTCGCTCGTGGTCGACGCTGCGGGCAAGGTGTTCCTGAACGACCGGCCGGTGACGACGGAAGAGCTGGCCGCCGGGCTGGCAAAGGCCGCGGCCGACAGCCGCGATACCGAAGTGCAGCTTCGCGCCGATCAGACCGTGCCCTACGGCAAGGTCGTCGAGTTGATGGGCATCGCGAACAAGGCCGGCTTGAGCCGCATCGGCTTCGTCACCGAAGCGCCTCGACCCAAGCCAGGGGGCTAGCTCAAGGCCACAGGTCTTGTTTTCCAGATTTCGTGGGCGTACTGCGCGATCGTGCGATCCGAGGAAAACGCCCCCATCCCGGCCACGTTGAGGATCGCCATGCGGGTCCACGCGTCCGGGTCGCGGTACAGCGCATCGACCTTTCCTTGCGCCTCGATGTAGCTCGCGTAGTCGGCCAGCAGCAAGTAGTGGTCACCCCAGCTCACGAGCGCGTCGAAGATCTCCTGGTAGCGCGCCGGCTCGCCGGGCGAGAACGCGCCGTCGCGGATGCTGTCGAGCACACGCTGAAGCTCCGGATTGCTTTCGTAGATGTCGCGCGGCTGGTAACCGCCGGCGCGGATTTCGGCCACCTGCGGCGTGGTGTTGCCGAAGATGAAGAAGTTGTCCGCGCCGACGTTGTCGCGCATCTCGACATTGGCGCCGTCGAGCGTGCCGATGGTCAGCGCGCCGTTCAGTGCGAACTTCATGTTGCCGGTACCCGAGGCCTCGGTGCCAGCCGTGGAGATCTGCTCCGAAAGGTCGGCCGCCGGCATGATGAGTTCGGCCAGGCTCACGCTGTAGTTCGGGATGAACACGACCTTCAGCAGCTTGCCCACGCGCTCGTCGTTGTTGATCGTGTGCGCGACGTCGTTGATGAGCCGGATTGCCAGCTTGGCCATCTGATAGGCCGAGGCGGCCTTGCCGGCGAACACCACCACGCGCGGCACGTGTGCTGCCTCCGGCGCGTCCAGGATGCGGTGATACCGGGTGATCACGTGCAGCACGTTGAGAAGCTGCCGCTTGTATTCGTGAATGCGCTTGACCTGCACGTCGAACATCGCGTCGGTGTCGACGTCGATGCGCAGGTGTTCGTCGATCCAGTTCGCGAGCCGCAGCTTGTTCTCGCGCTTCGCGTGGCGGAAAGCGCGCACGAAGGGATGCTGCTGCGCCATCGGCCGCAGCACCTCGAGCTGCGTCAGGTCGCGTCGCCAGCCGCGGCCGATGCGCGCGTCGATCAGGGCCGCGAGCGGCGGATTGGCCTGCGCCAGCCAGCGTCGAGGCGTGACGCCGTTGGTCTTGTTGTTGAAGCGCTCCGGGAACAGCTTGGCGAAGTCCGCGAAGATCGACTGCTTCATGAGTTCGGAATGCAGGCCCGACACGCCGTTGACCGAATGACTCGCCAGCACAGCCACGTAGGCCATGCGCACGCGGCGCTCGCCCGATTCGTCGATGAGCGACAACCGGCGCATCAGCTCGGTGTCGTGGCCGTGCGTCTGCGTCACGCTCGCGAGGAAGCGTGCATTCATGTCGAAGAGGATCTGCAGATGGCGCGGAAGAATCCGCCCGAACATCTCCACCGGCCAGGTCTCCAGGGCCTCATGCATCAGCGTGTGATTGGTGTAGCTGAACACCTTCTGCGTGTGGGCCCATGCCGTGTCCCAGGCCAGGTCGTGCTCGTCAATCAGCAGGCGCATCAGCTCCGGGACGGCCAGCACCGGGTGCGTGTCGTTGAGATGGATGCTGACTTGGTCGGGCAGCTCGTCGAAGCCGGTGTGATTGCGCAGGTAGCGGCGCACGAGGTCCTGCACGCTCGCGCTGACGAAGAAGTATTCCTGGTGCAGCCGCAATTCGCGGCCCGAGGGCGTGGAGTCGTCCGGGTAGAGCACGCGGGAGACGTTCTCCGAGTGGTTCTTGCTCTCCACCGCTTGCATGTAGTTGCCGCGGTTGAAGGCCGAGAGGTCGATTTCTTCCGACGCGCGCGCCGACCACAGCCGCAGCGTGTTGGTGGCCTGCGTGCCGTAGCCGGGGATGATGGTGTCGTAGGCGACGGCCAGGACGTCGTGGGTGTCGACCCATTTCGCCGCGCCGTAAGGCACGCCCTTGCCTTCGCGCCGCTGCACGTGGCCGCCGAAGCGCACGCGGTAGGTCACCTCGGGCCGCTGGAATTCCCACGGATTGCCGCGCGTGAGCCAGTAGTCGGGGGTCTCGACCTGCTGGCCGTCGACGATGCGCTGGCGGAACATGCCGTATTCGTAGCGGATGCCGTAGCCGAGGCCCGGCACGCCCAATGTGGCCATCGAATCGAGGAAGCAGGCCGCCAGCCTGCCCAGGCCGCCGTTGCCCAGGGCGGCATCGGGCTCGCGTTCGACGAGCGCCTGGATGTCGACGCCGAAATCGGCCAGCGCCTGCTTGACGGTGTCCTGGAGTTCCAGCGCGAGCAGCGCGTTTGTCAGGGTGCGCCCGATCAGGAACTCCATTGACATGTAGTAGACGCGCTTGAGCCGCTGCGCATAGATGGCGCGGGTGGTGCTCATCCAGCGCTCCACGATCTGGTCGCGCACGGCGAAGGCGGCGGCATGCAGCCAGTCGTCGGGGCTCGCGGCCACCGGGTCCTTGCCGACCGCGTAGATCAACTTGTTGGCGACGGCACGCTTGAAGGCGGCGACGTCGCGGTCGGGATGGTCGTACTTGAAGTCTTCGATGGTCATGATGGCAACGGGGTTGGTTCGCGGATGGACATCAGGCCAGGGCCTTGGCGTAGACGTCGAGGTAGCGCGCGGCGGCGGTGCCCCAGTCGGCGGGGCGGCTCATGGCATTCGCGCGAACGGCGCGCCAGTCGGTGGGCCGCCGGTAGAGCGCGAAGGCGCGGCGAACAGCGCGAGCGAAGTCCGCGGCGGCGAAGGTGTCGAACGAGAAGCCGGTGGCGTCACCGCTGGCCATGTCTTCGAGCGTGGCGTCGACCACCGTGTCCGCCAGGCCGCCTACGCGATGCACCAGTGGGAGGCTGCCGTACTTGAGGCCGTACATCTGCGTCAGGCCGCAAGGCTCGAAAAGCGATGGGACCAGCGTCATGTCACCACCGCCGAACAGGCGGTGCGCGAGGTCTTCGCTGTAGCCCAGCGTGACGCTGACCGCCTGCGGGGCATCGGCGGCGCGTTGGCGAAAGGCGGCTTCCAGATCGGCATCGCCGCTGCCGAGCAAGGCAAGCTGGCCGCCCTGGGCGATCAAGGCGTCGAGCCCTCCGAGTACCAGGTGCAGGCCCTTTTGCTCGGTCAATCGGCTCACCACGACGAAGAGCGGCGCGTCGGGCTGCGGTGCGAGACCCAGTTCTTCCTGCAGCGTGGACTTGCAGCGGGTCTTGCCTGCCATGCGGCGGCTGTCGTAGCAATGCGGTATCAGCACGTCGGTGGCCGGATTCCAGACCAGATCGTCGACTGCATTGAGGATGCCGCTGAGGACGCCGGATCGGGCACGCAGGAGGCCATCCAGCCCGCAGCCCTGTTCGGGCGTCTGAATCTCTCGCGCGTAGGTCGGGCTCACCGTCGTGATGCGATCGGCGAAGCACAGCCCGCCCTTCATGAAGGACAGCTGCCCATAGTATTCGAGCCCGTTGACGCCGAAGGCCGCTGCGGGCAAACCCAGTTCGGAGAAATGCCAGGGCGCGAACAGGCCTTGATAGGCGAGGTTGTGCACGGTGAACACGCTGCCCACGCGCGGGCGGCCGTTGGGCGGCGCAAAAGCGAGGTAGGCCGGCGCGAGCGCCGCGTGCCAGTCGTGCGCGTGCACGACCTCGGGCTGCCAGGCCGGATCAAGGCCCCGCCCGATCTGCGCGGCCGCCCAACCCAGCAGCGCGAAGCGGCGATGGTTGTCGCCGTAGGGCTGGCGGCTCGGGTCCTCGTAAGGGTTGCCGGGCCTGTCGTAAAGCAAGGGCGCGTCAATCACATAGGCTGGAATGCCCGCCGACCCGTTGACGGGTATTCGGCCGAAACGCAAATGCACCCGCTGGCCCCATGGCGCCGCGAACTCGGTGACAACGACCGTATCGCTGACGCCGGCGGCGATGGCCGGAAAGCCGGGCAGAAGCACCCGCACGTCCTGGCCCGCCGCCATCAGTGCCAGGGGCAGTGCACCCGCGATATCGGCCAGCCCTCCGGTCTTGAGCAAGGGAAAAAGTTCGGCGCTGACTTGAAGAACCCGCATGCCTTATTGCGGTGCCCCGAGGCGCTTGAGCATCTCGCGCGTGATCAGGACCACGCCGCCTTCCGTGCGTTCGAAGCGCGCGGCATCGGCCTCCGGATCTTCGCCGACCACCGTGTGCTCCGGGATGATGCAGGCGCGGTCGATGACGACCTTGTTGAGCCGGCTCCCCTGGCCGACCTGGACATCAGGCAGGAGCACGGCCTCGTTGATGACGCAGAACGAATGCACGCGAACGCCCGAGAACAATACCGAGCTGCTCACCTTGGAGCCCGAGACGATGCAGCCGCCGGAAACGATCGTGTTGACCGTCATGCCGTGCTTGCCGTCGCGGTCGAGGACGAACTTGGCCGGTGGCAACTGTCGCTGGTAGGTCCAGATGGGCCAGTCGGTGTCATAGATGTCCAGTTCCGGGGTGATCGAGGCCAGGTCCAGGTTGGCTGCCCAGAATGCATCAATCGTGCCCACGTCGCGCCAGTAGGCCTGCGCATCCGCGCCGCGCCGGGCACGCGTCACGCAAGACATGCCGAACGGATGGGCCACTGCGCGGCCCTCTGCCACTGCGCGCGGAATGATGTCCTTGCCGAAGTCGTGGTCCGAATCGGGGTTGACGCTGTCTTCCTCGAGCAGCTTGTAGAGGTATTCGGAATCGAAGATGTAGATGCCCATGCTCGCCAGGGCCGCGTCCGGATTGCCGGGCATCGCGGGCGGATCGGCGGGCTTTTCGAGGAAGCCGGTGATGTTGCGGTCCTTGTCGACCGCCATCACGCCGAAGGCGACCGCTTCCATGCGCGGCACCTCGATGCAGCCGACCGTGCAGCCGCGCCCATGCGCGACGTGGTCGGTCAGCGTGATCGAATAGTCCATCTTGTAGACGTGATCGCCCGCCAGCACGACCACGTAGTCGTGCGGCGTCGATCGGGTCTGGATGATGTCCAGGTTCTGGTAGACGGCATCGGCCGTGCCGCGGTACCAGTGCTCGTCGCCCACGCGTTGCTGGGCGGGAAGGACGTCGACCATCTCGTTGAGCTCGGCGCGCAGGAAGCTCCATCCGCGCTGGAGGTGGCGCATCAGGGAGTGCGACTTGTACTGCGTCACCACCGCCATGCGCCGTATGCCTGAATTGAGGCAGTTCGACAGCGCGAAGTCGATGATCCGGAACTTTCCGCCGAAGTAGACCGCCGGCTTGGCCCGCCGGTCGGTGAGCTGCTTCAACCGGGAACCCCGGCCGCCCGCCAGCACCAGCGCGATGGTGCGTCGAACGAGTTGGTGGGCTTGCAATGTCGGTTGCTCGATGTCGTCCATCAGTGGCCTCCGTTGGTTTTTTTCCCGGTGAGTCAGCCTAGCATCCCGGCGGGCGATTGGCTCCTATGTTTTTGCGATCCAGAGGCTTCCCGGAGGCAATCTCTCCAGGCTTTGGAGCGACCGCGCGTGCGCGTCATCGGTGTCCGCGTCGCTGGCCAGTCGGCGAATCCACGATCCCGCCGGCAGTTGGAATGCGACTTCGTGCGTCTCGGCATTCACCAGGACCAGCCAATTCACGCCAGGCATCGGCGCTTCGAAGAGGATTGCCAGCGCATTCAGGTCGCCGCGCTCCCAGTCAGCCGTCGTCATGGCGTGTCCGTCCGGGGCCAGCCAGTGCAGCGCTGTATCGCCGAGTGAGGGAGCCGCGGGCCACCACTGCGCGTGGCGCAACGGCTCGGCCTCGCGGCGCAGCGCCAGCAGGCGGGCGACATACGCGACGAGACTGGCGTCGGCATGGTTCCAGTCCAGCCAAGTCGTGTCGTTGTCCTGGCAATAGGCGTTGTTGTTGCCGCCTTGGGTCTGGCCGAGCTCGTCGCCGGCCAGCAGCATCGGCGTGCCTTGCGACAGGAGCAACGCCGCCAGTAGTACGCGTTGCAGGCGTCGACGCTCGGCCAGTACGTCGGGGTCGTCGGTGTCGCCCTCGACGCCGCAATTGCGGCTGAGGTTGTGACTGTGGCCGTCACGGTTGTTCTCGCCATTGGCGAGGTTGTGGCGCTCGTTGTAGCTCAGCAGGTCGCGCAGGGTGAAGCCGTCGTGCGCGGTGACGAAGTTGACGTTGGCGGTGGGCGCGCGGCCGTCGTGCTGGAATGCATCGCTCGACGCCGTAAAGCGACGCGCGAACTCGCCGACGCCGACGCTCTGGTGAAGCCAGAAGCCGCGCTGCGTGTCGCGGAAGCGGTCGTTCCACTCCAGCCATCCGGGCGGGAATTCGCCGAGGCGGTAGCCGCCGGCGCCGACGTCCCAGGGCTCGGCGATGAGCAGTGCCTGGGCCAATACGGGGTCTTGCGCGACGGCGGCGAAAAACGGGGCGCGAGGATCGAACGTGCCGCCTTCGCGGCGGGCGAGGATCGGCGCGAGATCGAATCGAAAGCCGTCGACGCCGAGCTGCGTGACCCAATGGCGCAGGCTGTCCATCACGAGCTGCACGACGCGCGGCTCGGCAAGGTTCAGGCAGTTGCCGCAGCCGGTCCAGTTCTCATAGAGCGCGGGGGCGTCCGGCCGCAGGTGGTAGTAGAGCGCGTTGTCGATGCCGCGCAGACTCAGGGTGGGGCCGAGTTCGTCGGTCTCGGCGCTGTGGTTGAAGACCACGTCGATCACGACCTCCATGCCGCGTGCGTGCACGGCGTCCGTCATGGCGCGGAACTCGCTCGTGGGGGTTGTTCCCGGGCGGCCGCTCCAGTAGCGGGTTTCGGGGGCGAACCAGCCGATGGGGCTGTAGCCCCAGTAGTTGCTGAGACCGAGCGCGAGGAGACGCGATTCGTCTGCGCGGTGCTGGACGGGCATGAGGTTCAGGGTTGTGATGCCGAGGCGCTGGAAGTGGTCCAGAACAGCGGGTTCGGCGAGGCCGGCGTAGGTGCCGCGCAGGTCGGGGGGGACGACTGGATGGCGCTGGGTCTGGCCGCGTACGTGGAGTTCGTAGAGGACGCGGTCGGCTGGTGTGATTCGGGGGCGTTCCGGGGCTGCTGGCGGTAAGGGGGCGACGACGCGGGCTTTGAGGGCGATGGCTGCGTTATTGCGCGGGTCGGGTTGGTTGGGGTGCGAAGGGTCGTGGCCCAGGAACAGGTCTTCGCCGTTGTAGCGGCCTGCTACTTCGCGGGCGTAGGGGTCCAGGAGTACCTTGGCTGGGTTGAAGCGATAGCCCTCGTGAGGGGACCAGGGGCCGTGGACTCGGTAGCCGTAGATGAGGCCTGGGCGGGCGCTGGGGAGGAGGGTGTGCCAGATGCCATTGGTGTTTGTTGTCAGCCTCAGGCGTTGTTGCTCGTGTTGGGCTGTGGGGTCGAAGAGGCAGAGGTCTACTGCTGTGGCTCTCGGGGCGGCCAGGGCGAAGTTGACTCCTGCTGGGCCTGGGGTTGCGCCTAAGGGGTAGGGGGTGCCTGGGGTCAGCATTTTGGGTTGTTGGTGAGGCTGTGGGCCGGGACTCGCCCCGGCGGGCGACTTACTTTCTTTTGCTTCGCCAAAAGAAAGTAAGCAAAGAAAAGGCGACCCTGCTGTGGGCGTCCCTTCGCTTCGCTACGGGCAACCTGCGGTGCTCGCTTTTCGTGGGGTCCGCGCAAACTCGCTGCGCTCAAACACGCGCGGCCCTGATCCACGAAAAGCTCCGCTCCTCGGCACCCCCAGAAGGGAGTGCTCGGGCCGTCGCTTCGCTCGGCCTGCCGAATACCAATACCAATACCAATACCAATACCAACAGCCAACCCCAAACCCAAACCAAAAACACAAGGACGCGCCACGGCGCGTTCTGCCTTGGTATTGGTCTTCGTGTTGGGGTCCCCTCTGTGCGTGCCGAGGAGCGCAGCTTCAGGCGGATCAGGGCTGCGCGTGTTTGAGCGTAGCGAGTTTCGCGCGGACCCCGCCTGAAGCGAGCACCGCAGGTTGCCCGAAGCGAAGCGCAGGGACACGCACAGTGGGGTCGCCTTTCTTTTGCTTACTTTTCTTTGGCGAAACAAAGAAAAGTGAGTCGCCCGCCGGGGCGAGACCCGGCCCCCCACCTCAAAGAGACCAGTCAAACCACCACCCACATCAAGGTCCCCAACGGAGGCACAGAAACCACAACAGACTGCCGCTGTCCATGCCAAGCCAAGTCCTCGCTCCCCACAACCCCATTCCCCATCCCACTCCCCCCATACACAGCGTTATCGGTATTGATGATTTCCCGATAAGCCCCCGCCGCAGGCACCCCCAACCGATACCCATGCCTCACCACCGGCGTGAAGTTGCAAACAGCCACCACAAAGCTCCCATCCCGAGCCCGACGCACAAACGCAAACACCGACTGATCCACATCGTCATGACACAGCCACTCAAACCCGTGCGGCTCGCTGTCCATCTCGTGCAGCGCCGGGAAATGCCGATATACGTTGTTCAGATCCCTCACCAGTCGCCAAATCCCTTGATGAGAAGCCTGCTCGAGCAGATGCCAGTCCAGGCTCCGATCGGCGTCCCACTCGGCCCATTGCGCGAACTCCCCGCCCATGAAAAGCAGCTTCTTGCCCGGGTAGGCCCAGAGATACCCATACAGATTGCGCAGTCCCGCAAACTTCTGCCAGAGATCCCCCGGCATGCGCCCGATCATCGAGCCCTTGCCGTGCACCACTTCGTCATGCGACAGCGGCAGCACGAAGTTCTCGCTGTGGGCATACATCAGCCCGAAGGTGATTTGTTGGTGGCGGTACTTGCGGAAGACGGGATCGACACCGGCATAGGCCAGCGTGTCGTTCATCCAGCCCATGTTCCACTTGTAGTGAAAGCCGAGGCCGCCGCTTTCGGGAGGACGCGTCACGCCAGGGAAGCTGGTCGATTCCTCGGCGATGGTCACGGTGCCCGGCCGTTCCACGCCCACCACGTGGTTCATGCGGCGCAAGAAGTCGATCGCCTCCAGGTTCTCGCGGCCCCCCTGCGCGTTGGGCACCCATTGGCCCGGCTCCCGGCTGTAGTCGCGATAGAGCATCGACGCCACGGCATCGACGCGCAGGCCGTCCACGCCATAGCGCTCCAGCCAGTACAGCGCGTTGCCGACGAGGTAGTTGCGCACCTCCGTGCGTGCGTAGTTGAAGATGAGCGTCTGCCAGTCGTTGTGGAAGCCCTCGCGCGGATCGGCGTATTCGTAGAGCGCGGTGCCGTCGAAGCTGCCGAGGCCGTGCGAATCCGTCGGGAAATGCGCGGGCACCCAGTCGAGGATCACGCCGAGTCCGGCGGCATGCGCCGCTTCGACGAAGGCGCGGAAATCACCGGGTGTGCCGAAGCGCGAGGTCGGGGCGTAGAGGCCGATCGGCTGGTAACCCCAGGAACCATCGAAGGGATGCTCGCTGATCGGCAGGAGCTCGATGTGGGTGAAGCCCATGTCGCGCGCATAGGGCACCAGCGTGTCGGCCAGTTCGCGGTAGTCGAGCCATTCGTGACCGTTCTTGCGTCGCCATGAGCCCATGTGCACCTCGTAGATGCTGATGGGTGCGTTGCGAGCGTTGGCTTGGGCCCGCCCGGCCGGCACTTTGGCCGGCGGCGGCAGCGGCTGGACGACGCAGGCGGTGTCGGGCCGCAGCCGGGCGGAGAAGCCGAAGGGATCGGCCTTGCGCAGCACGTGGCCGTGGGCCGACAGGATCTCGAATTCGTAGCTGTCGCCGGGCGCGAGGTGCGGCGCGAAGATCTCCCACACGCCGCATTCGCGCCGCAGCCGCATCATGTGACGGCGGCCGTCCCATTGGTTGAAGTCGCCGACCACCGACACGCGGCGCGCGTTCGGCGCCCACACCGCGAAGGCGACGCCGCGCACGCCGTCTATCTCGCGCAGATGCGCACCGAGTTGCTCGAAGGGGCGCAGGTGCGTGCCTTCCGCCAGCAGCCAGACATCGGTTTCGCCCAGCACGGGCGGGAAGCGATAGGGGTCTTCGAGCAGCGAACTGTGCGTGCCCCAGTCGACGTGAAAGCGATAGCCGAGCCGGGCTTCCGATGCGGGAACGAGCCCGGCGAACAGATCGCTGTCGCCTTGCCGGCCCAACTCCGCCAGCGGCCAGCCTGACTCGGACTGCATGACCGTCACGGACTTTGCGCCGGGCAACAGGGCGCGAACCCGCAAGCCCTCGTCCGTCCGATGCGGGCCCAGCACGGCGAAAGGATCGCCGTGCTCGGCGCGCATCAGGGCACGGACTTCGGAATCAGGAAGCATGGAGCGGTTCTCCGAAGAAAACGCCGAAGGGCGGCAGCATGAGGGTCGTGCCTTCGACCTGTGCGCCGGCAACGGGCGCGTCCGTCATCGGCTCGAGCGCTTGCGGCAAGGCCAGTGAGGTCGACTCGGCGGAGAGGTTGAACACCGCCTGGATGGCGGAATCGCCCAGACGCCGCTCGAACCAGAGCAATGGTTCGGGCGCATCGAGGAACTGCATGCTGCCCGTTTGGAGCAATGGCTGCCGGCGCCGCCAGCGCAGCAGGGCGCGGCTGAAATGGAGCATCGACTCCGAATCGTTCGCCTGGCGATCGATGGCCAGCGCAATATGCTTGTCGGAAACTGGCAGCCACGGCGTGCCGCTCGTGAAACCGGCCTGATGCAAATCGGCAACCCACGGTATCGGTGTGCGAGCGCCGTCGCGGCCCTTGAATTCCGGCCAGAACGCACGTCCGTACGGATCCTGCAGCAACTCGAAGGGCACCTCGGCCTCGGGCAAGCCGAGTTCCTCGCCCTGGTAGACGCTCGCGCTACCGCGAAGCGATAACAGCAGGGCGAGCCAGAGCCGGTCACGACGGGTGTCGTCCGGGCCGCCGGCATTCCAACGGGTGGCGACGCGCGGCACATCGTGATTCGACACGGCCCAGCAACCCCAACCGTTGGTTTTTGCCAGCGCGCGGTCGAGCGCCTCGACCTGCGTGCGCACATGGCGCGCGCTGTGCTCGCTCGTGAGCAGGCTGAAGCTGTAGGCCAGATGCAGGCGCTTGCCATGTTCCGTGTACTGCGCCATCACGGGCGGCGCGTCCTCGTCGCCGACCTCGCCGAGCGCCACGGCGCCGTATTCGTCGAGAAGGGCACGCAGCCGTTCGAGAAAGCGCAGGTTTTCCGGCTGGCTCTTGTCGTACAAGTGCTGCTGCATCGCATAGGGGTTGTCGGCGCGCACCGTGCTCACTGCGCCGCCGTCCGCCGGCGGGTTGTCGCGCAATTGCGGATCGTGGAACTGGTGGTTGCAGGCATCGAAGCGGAAGCCGTCGACGCCGCGTTCGCACCAGAAGCGCACCTCGCCGAGCAGGGTGTCCTGCACGGCGGTGCAGTGAAAGTTGAGGTCGGGTTGTTCGGCCAGGAAGCTGTGCAGGTAGTACTGCCGCCGCCGCGAATCCCATTGCCACGCCGACCCGCCGAAAACCGACAGCCAGTTGTTGGGCGGCGTGCCGTCGGGCCGGGGATCGGCCCAGACATACCAGTCGGCCTGTGGGTTCTGGCGGCTTGCCCGGCTGGCGGCGAACCAGGCGTGCTGGTCGGACGTGTGCGAAAGCACCTGGTCGATGATCACCTTGAGGCCCAGCGCGTGGGCGCGGGCGAGAAGTGCGTCGAAGTCCTCCAGCGTGCCGAACATCGGGTCGACCGCGCGGTAATCGGCGACGTCGTAGCCGAAATCCTTCATCGGCGACCGAAAAAAGGGCGAAACCCAGATCGCGTCCACGCCCAGCTCGGCCACATGGTCGAGCCGGGCAGTGATGCCCGGCAAGTCGCCAATGCCATCGCCGTTGCTGTCCATGAAGCTGCGCGGGTAGATCTGGTAGATCACCGCTCCGCGCCACCAGTCCTTGACCATGGGAAGCCTCTCGGGTTCGTAAATCATTGTGGCATGCGAGAAGTGGGCCATCTCAGTACCCGCGATAATCCGCCTTCCCCCGGCCGCCTGGCGCCGGGCCGTTGCCCAAGCCCAATGAACCCCAGCTACAAACCCAGTGACGTCGAGTCCGCAGCCCAGGCCTACTGGACGGCTGCCGACGCTTACCGCGTGACCGAGGACGCGCGCAAGAAGAAGTACTACGCCTGCTCGATGCTGCCCTACCCCAGCGGCAAGCTGCACATGGGCCACGTGCGCAACTACACCATCAACGACATGCTCACGCGCTACCTGCGCATGAGCGGCTACAACGTCCTGATGCCCATGGGCTGGGACGCCTTCGGGCTGCCGGCAGAGAACGCTGCGCTCAAGAACGGCGTTCCGCCGGCGCAGTGGACCTACGAGAACATCGGCTACATGAAGAGCCAGCTCCAGGCCATGGGCCTGGCGATCGACTGGAGCCGCGAGATCGCGACCTGCGATCCGAGCTACTACAAGTGGAACCAGTGGCTGTTCCTGAAGATGCTCGAAAAGGGCATCGCGTACCGCAAGACGCAGGTCGTCAACTGGGACCCGGTCGACCAGACCGTGCTGGCCAACGAGCAGGTGATCGACGGCAAGGGCTGGCGCACGGGCGCCACCGTCGAGCGGCGCGAAATCCCCGGCTACTACCTCAAGATCAGCGACTACGCCGAGGAACTGCTGGAGCACACCCAGCACAAGTTGCCGGGCTGGCCCGAGCGCGTCAAGCTGATGCAGGAGAACTGGATCGGAAAGAGCGAAGGCGTGCGCTTCGCCTTCATGCACAAGATCAAGGATGACAAGGGCAAGTTGATCCAGGGCGGCCGCATGTACGTCTTCACGACGCGCGCCGACACCATCATGGGCGTGACCTTCTGCGCCGTGGCGCCGGAGCATCCGCTCGCACTGCACGCCGCGAAGCACAACCCGAAGCTCGCCGCGTTCATCGAGGAATGCAAGGCCGGCGGCACCACCGAGGCCGAACTCGCCACCCAGGAAAAGAAGGGCGTGCCCACCGGCCTGACCGTGACGCACCCGATCACCGAGGAGCAGGTTCCACTCTGGGTCGGCAACTACGTGCTGATGAGCTACGGCGATGGCGCCGTGATGGGCGTGCCTGCGCATGACGAGCGTGACTTCGCGTTTGCGAACAAGTACGGCATCGAGATCATCCAGGTCGTGCTGGTCGACGACGAGCCGCACTTCGACTATCACCGCTGGCAGGACTGGTACGCCGACAAGCAGCGCGGCGTGACCATCAATTCGGACAACTTCAGCGGCATGTCGCACGTCGAGGCCGTCAAGGCCGTGGCGCATGCGCTCGAGCAGAAGGGCCTGGGTGCGATGCAGACCACCTGGCGCCTGCGCGACTGGGGCGTGAGCCGCCAGCGCTACTGGGGTACGCCGATCCCGATCATCCATTGCGAAGAGCATGGCGCCGTGCCGGTGCCGGCGCATGACCTCCCGGTCGTTTTGCCGACCGATTGCGTGCCCGACGGATCGGGGAACCCCCTCGCGAAGCACGAGGGCTTCCATGCGGGCGTCGTGTGTCCGGTGTGCGGCAAGGCCGCACGGCGCGAGACCGACACGATGGACACCTTCGTCGACAGCTCGTGGTACTTCATGCGCTACTGCGATCCGAAGAACGACGACGCCATGGTGGCCGAAGGCGCGAAGTACTGGATGCCGATGGACCAGTACATCGGCGGCATCGAGCACGCGATCCTGCACCTGCTCTATGCGCGCTTCTGGACCAAGGTGATGCGCGACCTCGGCCTCGTGAAGGTCGACGAGCCTTTCAGCAAGCTGCTCACGCAGGGCATGGTGCTCAACCACATCTTCTACACGCGCGGCGAGAAGGGCGGCAAGGAGTACTTCCCGCCCTCGGATGTGACGCCCGTGCTCGATGCGCAGGGCCGGATCACCGGCGGCACGCTGGCCGACGGAACGAAGCTGGAATACGGTGGCGTCGGCAAGATGGGCAAAACCGAGCGCAACGGCGTCGATCCGCAGGATCTGATCGAAAAATACGGCGCCGATACCGCGCGGCTCTACACCATGTTCACCGCGCCGCCCGAGGCGACGCTCGAATGGAACGATGCAGCGGTGGAAGGCAGCTACCGCTTCCTGCGCCGGGTCTGGAATTTCGGCGTGGCGCTTCAGGGGGCGACGTCCGGTGCAGGCGCCGCCACGCAAGCTCCCGTCTTCGGCAAGGACGCCAAGGCGCTGCGGCGCGAGGTGCACACGGTGCTGCGCCAGGTCGACTACGACTACCAGCGCATGCAATACAACACGGTGGTGTCGGGTGCGATGAAGCTGCTCAATGCGCTCGAAGGCTTCAAGCCCGAAGCCGCCGATGCGGGTGACCGCGCTGCCGTGCGCGAAGGCATGGGCATCCTGCTGCGGTGCCTCTATCCGGCGACGCCGCACATCGCGCACCAGCTGTGGCACGAACTGGGCTATGACAAGGACATGGGCGATCTGCTCGATGCGCCATGGCCCGTGGTCGACGTCGGTGCGCTCGAGCAGGACGAGATCGAGCTGATGCTGCAGATCAACGGCAAGCTGCGCGGCTCGCTGCGTGTTCCGGCGGCCGCGACGAAGCAGGAGATCGAGAAGCTCGCGCTCGCCAGCGAAGCCTTCATCAAGCACGCGGAAGGCGCTCAGGCCAAGCGGGTGATCGTGGTGGCGGGGCGGCTGGTCAACGTGGTGGTATGAGGGGCATGAACGCCGCTCGGCCGCCCGAAGGCGTTCGCACCGCAGTGCGAAGCACGAAGGTTACCCAATACACACGCCGTGCGCTGCCGCGCCGCGGGTTTCTCGCCGCCGTTTCGGCTTCGCTCGTGCTGGCGGGCTGCGGCTTCGAGTTGCGCAAGGCGCCGAACTTCTCATTCAAGACCATCGCCGTGCCGGGCAACACTGCCTTTGCGAACTACGTGCGTCGCAATCTGCGTTCGGCGGGTACCGTCGAGGTGCTGCCGGCGGATCAGGTGAACAAGGCCGAGGCCGTGCTTGAGATCCTGGCCGAGAACCGCGAAAACATCGTGATCTCCACCAACGCGGCAGGCCAGGTGCGCGAAATGCAATTGCGCCTGACGGTGCGTTTCCGGTTGCGCGGGCAGGGCGGCAAGGAATTGCTGGCTCCGGCCGAGATCGCGCAGACGCGCGACATCACCTACAACGAAACCGTTGCGCTGGCGAAGGAAGCCGAAACCGAACTGCTGTTCCGCGACATGCAGACCGATATCGCCCAGCAGATTCTTCGACGCCTCGCTGCCGCAAAGCCAGTGGCGTGATGATGCTCTCCCCCAGGCCTGGATCGGTATGCAACTGACGGCGGCGCAGCTTTCGGGGCATCTCGCGAAGCGGGTCGCGCCGCTTTACGTCATTCATGGGGATGAGGCGCTTCTCGCGCAGGAAGCAGCGGATGCGATTCGCGTGGCGGCGCGGGCGCAGGGGTACACCGAACGCAGTGCTTACACGGTGGCAGGTGCGCATTTCGACTGGAGTGCGGTGCTCGCTGCCGGTGGTTCGCTGAGTCTTTTCGCCGATCGGCAGATCGTGGAGATCCGCATTCCGTCCGGCAAGCCGGGCAAGGACGGCAGCGTGGCGCTCCAGCAGATCGCGGACGCGGCACAGGGCAATGAGAGCACGCTCACGCTGGTGATGCTGCCGCGCCTGGACAAGGCGACGCGGACGGGCGCATGGTTCTCGGCGTTGGAGAACAATGGCGTCAGCCTGCAGATCGAGACCATCGAGCGCGCCGCGTTGCCGCCGTGGATCGCGCAACGCCTCGCGCAGCAGGGCCAGCGCGTGAAGAGCGGCGAAGAGGGCCAGCGTACGCTGCAATTCTTTGCCGATCGCGTGGAGGGCAATCTGCTTGCTGCACATCAGGAGATTCAGAAACTTGCGCTGCTGTACCCGGAAGGCGAACTGAGCTGGGAGCAGGTCGAGGGCGCAGTGAACAACGTCGCGCGCTACGACGTCTTCAAGTTGTCCGAGGCCGTGCTGGCGGGCAATCCGCAGCGCGTGGCTCGGATGCTCGACGGCTTGCAGGCCGAGGGCGAAGCCGAGGTGCTGGTTCACTACACGCTGGCCGAGGACATCCGTGCGCTGAAGCGTGTCAAAGATGCCATGTCCGCCGGCCGGCCGCTGCCCATGGCGCTGCGCGAAAACCGGATATGGGGACCGCGCGAGCGCGCCTTCGAGCGTGTCTTGCCACGGCTGGACGACCGCGCGCTGGCGCGCATGCTGCGCGCGGCGCATGTGGTCGATGGCATCGTCAAGGGCTTGAAGCAGCCAGACTGGCCGGCCGACGGATGGCAGGCGCTACAGCGACTGGCGCTGATGCTTTGTCGGGCGTGCGCAAGTCCTGCTGCGGCTTCGCGGTGACAGATGCTCGGCGGCGCACAAAAATGGTGCGAACTCGCCCCTTCGTGACGATTGCCCTTTGGGGGCGCGGCACAATCCGGGAATGAATATGTTGAATGTCCCCGACTATGTGCGGGCTCTGGGTTCGCAGGCCAAGGAGGCCTCGACCCTGATGGCGCGCGCGGATGCCGCCACCAAGAACAAGGCTCTCAGGGCCTTGGCGCGCCGTTTGCGCGCCGCCGGCGACGTGCTGGCCGAGGCCAATGCCAAGGATCTTTCCCGCGCTGAAGGCGCCGGCCTCTCGGCGCCGATGGTGGATCGCCTCAAGCTGACGCCGAAGGTCATCGAGACCGTCGCCCTGGGTTGCGAGCAACTGGCGGCCATGCCCGACGTGATCGGCGAAGTCATCGGGATGAAGCAGCAGCCCAGCGGCATCCGTGTCGGCCAGATGCGCGTGCCCATCGGCGTGTTCGGCATGATCTACGAGAGCCGGCCGAACGTGACCATCGAGGCCGCAAGCCTGGCGATCAAGAGCGGCAACGCGGCGATCCTGCGCGGCGGTTCGGAGGCCATCGAATCGAACAAGGCGCTGGCCTTGCTCGTCGCCGAATCGCTCGCTGAGGCGGGCCTGCCGGCCGCCGCCGTCCAGCTCGTACAGACCACCGACCGCGAGGCTGTGGGCCAGCTGATTGCGATGCCCGAATTCGTCGACGTCATCATCCCGCGCGGCGGCAAGGGACTGATCGAGCGCATCAGCCGCGATGCCAAGGTGCCGGTGATCAAGCATCTGGACGGCAATTGCCACGTGTACGTGGACGACACAGCCGAACTCGACATGGCCTTGAAGATCGTCGACAACGCCAAGACGCAGAAGTACAGCCCCTGCAATGCCGCCGAGGGCCTGCTGGTGGCCGCGTCGATCGCCGAGACTTTCCTGCCGGAGATCGGCGCGATCTTCGCGGCCAAGGGCGTGGAAATGCGTTGCGATCCTGCCGCCGCGCGAATCCTGCGCGAAGGCCTGAACGCGCCCGGCAAGGCCGTGGTGGACGCCGTGGAGTCGGATTGGTCGGAGGAGTACCTCGCGGCGGTCATCAGCATCAAGGTCGTCGAGGGTGTGGACGAAGCGATTGCGCATGTCAACCGGTACTCGAGCCACCACACCGATGCAATCGTCACGCGCGACCACATGAACGCGCAGCGCTTCTTGCGCGAAGTTGACTCGGCCAGCGTGATGGTCAACGCGAGCACCCGGTTCGCCGATGGTTTCGAGTTCGGTCTGGGCGCCGAAATCGGCATCAGCACCGACAAGTTTCATGCGCGGGGCCCGGTTGGCATCGAAGGCCTGACTTCCTTGAAATACGTCGTACTCGGCCAAGGCGAAGTCAGGACCTGACCGCCCGGCCTCTTCTTGTGACTTGTCATTGGGGCGGCAGCCCCAAAATCTACAATTCCCTTTTGCCCCGATACAAATCCAAGAAGGCCGCCGCATGGTCCCCCACCTCGTCACCGCTCTGAACGGCCCGATCAACGAACTCGAGCAGCGCATTCTCGATTCCACGCCGGCCATCGAGCGCTGGTTCCGGCTCGAGTGGATGGAGCACACGCCGCCGTTCTACAGCTCGGTCGACATCCGGAACGCGGGCTTCAAGCTGGCGCCGGTCGACACCAATCTCTATCCTGGCGGCTGGAACAACCTGACGCAGGAGATGCTGCCGCTGGCCGTGCAGGCAGCGCAGGCCGCGATCGAGAAGATCTGTCCCGAGGCGCGCAACCTGCTCGTGATTCCCGAGAACCATTCGCGCAACACCTTCTACCTGGCGAACGTGGCGCAACTGGTGCGCATCTTCCACATGGCGGGACTCAACGTCCGGGTCGGATCGATCGATCCGGCGATCAAGTCGCCAAAGAAGATCGAACTGCCTAACGGCGAGACGGTGTGCCTGGAGCCTGTGGTCCGCAGCAAGCGGCGCCTCGGGCTCAAGCACTTCGATCCCTGCACGATCCTGCTCAACAACGACCTCGCGGCCGGCACGCCGGGCATCCTCGAGGACCTGCACGAGCAATACTTGCTGCCGCCGCTGCACGCCGGCTGGTCGGTGCGCCGCAAGAGCAATCACTTCCACAGCTACGAAGAGGTGTCCAAGCGCTTCGGCAAGCTGCTGGGCATCGACCCCTGGCTGATCAATCCGATGTTTGCCAAGGCCGGCGAGATCAGTCTCGCCACAGGCCAAGGAGTCGACGTGCTGACCAGCCACGCGGATGCCCTGCTGACCAAGATTCGCCGGAAGTACAAGGAATACGGCATCAACGAGAAGCCCTTCGTGATCGTCAAGTCCGACAACGGACAGGACGGCATGGGGGTCGTGACGGTGCGCGATGCCAAGGAAATCGAGGCGCTTGCCCGCAAGTCGCGCAGCAAGGCCGGCGCGTCCAAGGACGGGCAGGAGCCGAGCGAGGTGATCGTTCAGGAAGGCGTGCTCACCAATGAGCGCGTGCATGACGGTGTCGCCGAGCCCGTGGTCTACATGATGGACCGCTACGTGGTCGGCGGCTTCTATCGGGTGCACGCGGAACGCAGCCCCGACGAGACGCTCAAGCTGCCGGGTGCGAGCTTCGTGCCGCTGGCGTTTTCAGAGAGTGCGCACTTACCGCAGCCGGGCGCGAAACCCGGAGCGAGCGCGCCCAACCGCTTCTACATGTACGGCGTGATCGGGCGCCTGGCCATGGTGGCGGCCAGCTACGAACTCGAGGCTACCAACCCCGACGCCGAAATCTATGAATGATTTCGGACTACATCTTGCGGGCCCTCGCGGCGGCGGCAAAATAGCGACCCCATAGCAACGCAAAAACGAGGGCGGAGGCGATGCGGCGGCCAGGTAGGGCGGCCGACGCACCCGGGTGCATCACCCGGAACGCCGCCCTTTGCATCGACTTCGTGTCCGCCCCTAAATCCTCCTCCCTCGCGTTGATCCTCGCGGCGATCGGCGTCGTCTATGGCGATATCGGCACGAGCGTTCTCTATGCGGTCAAGGAGGTGTTCGGCCACGGCCACGTCCCCTTCACGATCGAGAACGTCTACGGCATCCTGTCGATGTTCTTCTGGACCCTGACGGTGATCGTCTCGCTCAAGTACGTCGTCCTCGTGCTCCGCGCGGACAACGAGGGCGAGGGCGGGCTGGTCGCGATGCTCGCCCTGGCGTCGCAGGCGGTGGTCGACAAACCCCGGTTGCGGCATGTGCTGCTGGTGGTCGGCATTTTCGGCACCTCGCTTTTCTACGGCGACGGCGTCATTACGCCGGCCATCTCGGTGCTGTCGGCGGTCGAGGGCCTGGAGGTCATCTCGCCGGAGTTCCGGCACTACGTCATTCCGATCACGCTGGTCGTGCTGTTCTGCCTGTTCGCCGTGCAGAAGCGCGGCACCGCGGGCATCGGGCGGTTTTTTGGACCGATCACACTGTTGTGGTTCGGGGCGATCGCGCTGCTCGGCGTGTCGCAGATCGTGACCCATCCCGAAATCCTGAAGGCGCTGAGCCCGTTCTATGCGCTGCGCTTCATGTGGGGCAACCCGCTCACCAGCTTCATCATCCTGGGTGCGACGGTGCTGTGCGTGACCGGCGCCGAGGCGCTCTACGCCGATCTCGGCCACTTCGGCAAGCGACCGATCCGCGTCGCCTGGTTCTCGGTGGTGATGCCCGCGCTCACGCTCAACTACTTCGGCCAGGGCGCGCTGCTGCTCGAGAACGCGGAGGCCGTGAAGAACCCGTTCTTCATGATGGCCCCTGAATGGGCGCTGCTGCCGCTGGTGTTTCTCGCCACCGCCGCCACGGTGATCGCGTCCCAGGCCCTCATCACCGGCGCCTTCAGCGTCACACGGCAGGTGATCCAGCTCGGCTACCTGCCGCGCCTGAACATCGAGCACACCAGCGTGCGCACCACCGGCCAGATCTACATGCCCTTCGTCAACTGGGGCTTGTTCGTCGCGATCGTGCTGGCGGTGCTGATGTTCCGCTCGTCGAGCAACCTGGCGGCTGCATACGGTATCGCCGTGACGACCGACATGCTGATCACGACGGTGCTGACCTTCTTCGTGATTCGTTATGCGTGGAAGTACCCGCTGATCCTTTGCATTGGCGCGACGGGCGCTTTCTTCGTGGTCGACTTCCTTTTCTTCGCATCGAACCTGCTCAAGCTGTTCGAGGGTGGCTGGTTCCCGCTCCTGATCGGCGGCTCGATCTTCATGCTGATGCTGACCTGGAAGGAAGGCCGGCGCCTCATGGGCGAAATGCAGTTGGCCGAGGCCATCGACCTGCGCAGCTTCCTGGATTCGGTGTTCGTCAGCCCGCCGGCGCGTGTCGACGGCACGGCGGTGTTCCTGACCGCTGAGCCGGGCGTGGTGCCGAATGCGCTTCTGCACAACCTCAAACACAACAAGGTGATGCACGACCAGAACCTCTTCGTCACGGTGCGCAACCACGAGGTGCCCTGGGTTCCCATGGACAAGCGCATCGAGATGGAGCCACTGGGGCATCACTGCTGGCAGGTCGTCGTCCACTACGGATTCAAGAACGACGTGGACCTGCCACGCGCGCTGGAACATGCCCGCCTGCGCGGCTGCCAGATCGAACCGATGGCGACCAGCTACTTCCTGTCGCGCGACGTGGTGATCCCCACGCTGGGCAGCGGCATGGCCCCGTGGCGTGAAAAGCTGTTTGCGCAAATGCACCACAGCGCGAGCGGAGCGGCGGACTTCCTGGGCCTGCCGAACAACGCCGTGGTCGAACTCGGATCGAAGATCGAGATCTAGCTCTGATCTAGCTCGCCCCCAGGTTGGCTCACTTCGTGTAGCCGCCCACCCCCTGCCGGGGGCAACACCAGCGGCCCGGCAAAGCCGGTTCCGCGGTGTTTCCCGAATGATTGCGACGGGCCGGCACAATCTGGACATGCGATTTTTCAAGGACCTGAGTCTTTCGGCCTTTACCGCGGGGTTTGTTGCGGTGCTTGTGGGTTTCACGAGTTCGGTGGCGATCGTGTTCCAGGCTGCACAGGCATTCGGGGCGACGCCCGAGATGATTTCCTCCTGGATGTGGGCGTTGGGCCTCGGCATGGGGCTGGCCTCGGCGCTGCCTTCGCTGTGGTGGCGGAAGCCGGTGATGATTGCCTGGAGTACGCCGGGTGCTGCGGTGCTGGCGGTGGCTGGCGCGGGCTATTCCATGAACGAAGCGGTGGGCGCGTTCATCGTTTGTGCGGTGTTGATGACGCTTGCCGGCGCGACTGGCTGGTTCGAGCGGGTGATGAACAAGATCCCGATGGCGCTCGCTTCTGCGCTGCTGGCCGGGGTGCTGGCCCGCTTTGGCTTGCAAGCCTTCCTGGCTGCCCAGACCGCATTGCCGCTGGTGCTCCTGATGCTTGGCACTTATCTGATCGGCAAGCGGATGCTGCCGCGCTACGCGGTTCCGCTCACGCTGCTCGTGGCGATCGCTTTCGTCGCCGCGCACGGCGAGCTCGCCTGGGGCGCGGTGCATTTCAGCTTGGCGATGCCGGTCTTCACGATGCCGGTCTTCAACTGGCACGCCGTGGTCAGCCTGGCGCTGCCGCTGTTCGTGGTGACGATGGCGTCGCAGAATCTTCCCGGCGTTGCAGCGATTCGGGCGGCGCGCTATGAATTGCCGGTGTCCAAGCTCATCACGATCAGCGGGCTGACGACGCTGGTGCTGGCGCCTTTCGGTGCGTTCGCGCTCAATCTCAGCGCCATCACCGCTGCGATCTGCATGGGCCGCGAGGCGCATGAAGACCCGGCGCGCCGCTACACCGCGGCAGTGAGTTGCGGCGCGATCTATGTGGTGATCGGGCTGTTCGGCGCGGCCGTCACCGGCCTGCTGACTGCATTTCCGAAAGAACTCGTCGCCGCGATCGCCGGGCTGGCGCTCCTGGGCACCATCGGCGGCGGACTTGCCACCGCGGTGCAGGACGAATCGCACCGCGAGGCCGCGTTGATCACCTTCCTCGTCACGCTCTCGGGCGTCACGCTCCTTGGCATCGGCTCCGCCTTCTGGGGTGTGGCGGCCGGCGCCGTCGCGCTGGGCATCCAGCAACTCGGGCGCAGACCCTTCGTCGGCAAGGACATCCCCACTGCCCGCAAGATCAAGTCCGACAACGCCGGAAAGACCTTCTGAAATGCACATCCTCTTCGTCGCCGACCCGCTCGCGCACTTCAAGATCTACAAGGACACGACCTTCTCGATGATGCGGGAGGCGCAACGGCGTGGCCACACCATCTCGGTTTGCGAACCCCGCGACATGAGTTGGCAACGCGGCCGACCGGTCACGGCCAGGATCCGTGCGATCACGCTGACCGGCTCGCCGGACGACTGGTTCCGCGAAGAGTCCGTCGAAGAGCGACCGCTGCGCGACTTCGACGTCGTGTTGATGCGCAAGGACCCGCCCTTCGACGCCGAGTACATCTACGCGACGCACCTGCTCGAACAGGCCGAGCGCGAGGGCGCGCGCGTGGTCAACAAGCCGCGTTCATTGCGCGATCACCCGGAAAAGCTCGCGATCATGGAGTTCTCGGAATTCACCACGCCCACGCTGGTGACCCGCGACGCCGCCGCGGTGCGCGCCTTTCACGCCGAGCACCAGGACATCATCCTGAAGCCGCTCGACGGCATGGGCGGCATGGGCATCTTCCGCGTCAAGGTCGACGGGCTGAACCTCGGATCGATCGTCGAGACGCTCAACAAGGAGGGTGCCGAAACGATCATGGTGCAGCGCTTCGTGCCCGAAATCTCGCAAGGCGACAAGCGCGTGCTGGTGATCGGCGGGCAGGCAGTGCCCTACAGCCTCGCGCGCATTCCGCAGGGGACCGAGGTGCGCGGCAATCTGGCCGCCGGTGGCAAGGGCGTGGCGCAGCCGCTGACGGATCAGGATCGCCGGATCGCCGAAGCCATCGGCCCGGTGCTGAGCGCCCGAGGGCTGCTGTTGATCGGTCTGGACGTGATCGGCGGCTCGCTGACCGAGATCAACGTGACCAGCCCCACGTGCTTCCAGGAGATCACCGAACAGACCGGCTTCGACGTGCCGGCCATGTTCATCGACGCGCTCGAAGCGGAGCTGAAGAAGGCGGCTTGACGGCGCCGGCGGGCTTGCCTGCCTTGCCCGGCTTTCGCCCTTTGCCGTGGCCGAGCTGCGCCTGGAGCAGGCGGGCGCGGCGTTTTCTTGCCCAGATGACGATGCCGGTGACCGACAGCATCGCCACCATCACACCCATGAACGACATCAGGATGCGCCCCGGCAGGCCGAGGATGCGTCCTGAATGCAAGGGGAACTGCAGCTGCACGAACACGTCGGCCGCGGTTCCTTCCCATGGTCGGTTCTGGCTCAGCACGCGTCCGTCCTGCGCGTCGATGTAGAGATTGCTCAGCCCCATACCGCCTTCGGCGTGGTCGTTGTCGGCCTGGAAGAACGAGACGTTGTAGAAGCCGCTGCGCTTCTCGTAGTAGATGCCGCCGAGCGGTGTCGTCCACCCGCGTGCCCGTGCCTCCGCATCGGCGATGCGCACCACCTCGGCGAAGCCGAGCTTCGGCGTCACTTCCTGCCCGAGCGGCACCATCGCGCGTGTCTCGTACGGGCCGGGCGTGGTCTTGGAGACCAGCGAGAGCACGGGATAGAAGACCTCGCGATAGAGGTTGAGGGAAAACGACGTGAAGGCGATCGCGATGATCGCCAGCCAGACCCACAGGCCGCCGGCGCGGTGCAGGTCGAAGTTGAGCTTGTAGCCACCGGCACGCCAGCGCATCAACCACGAGGGCTTCCATCGCGCCCACCACGTCGCGGCGTCTCGATGGTGCGGTGCGCGGGAGCCGGCCGGAACGCGCAGGCGGCGCGGCATGGTGAGGTATAGCGCTACGAAGCTGTCGAGCAACCACACCAGAGCGACGGTGCCCATGATCCAGTAGCCGATGCGGTCCGTGCCCCACATCGCTGGTATATGCAGGCTGTAGTGCACGGTGCGGAGGAAGGGCATCAGGTTCTCGCGCGACAACGAGACAGCGTGCGTGTCGCGCCGACCCTTGATCTCGCCCGTCACCGGATCGACGTGGACCTTGTCGTAGCCGAGGACGTAAGGCTGGCCCGTGGCGGGGTCGATGCGCGGCTCGACGAAGTAGCCCGCGGTGTGGCCTTTCTCGAAGCCGAGCGAGATGTAGGTCACCTTGGCGCGCGGGTCCGAGGCTTCCACCGCGGCAGCGAGTGCCATCGGATCGCGGAACGGACCCTGGCTGTCGGTCAGGTAGAGATCGCTGTTGAGCCACTCGTCGAGCTCATGATCCCAGGAGGTGACCGCGCCGGTGAGGCCGGCGACGATCAGGAACAGCGCGACCGCGAGACCCAGCCAGCGATGGACCACCGTCCAGATTGCGCGCATGGCTGTGCTCCCTCCCTGATCAGAACTCGACGGAAGCGGTCAGGCTGAAGGTGCGTGGGTTGCCGAGTACCAGGTAGCCCGCGCCCGGATAGCCACCGACCGAGGCCCAGTAGTCGCGATTGGCCACGTTGTTCACGCGCGCACGCACCGTCACCAGCTTGCCGGCCACGTCGGTGACGTAGCGCGCGCCGATGTCCAGGCGTCCCCAGCCAGGCACGCGCAGGGTGTTCAGGTCGTCCGCGTAGCTGGCGCCAGTTGCGATGACACGGCCGTCGAGCGTGAGACCCGGCACGCCCGGCACGTCCCATTCCAGCCCGATGGTGCCCTGCTGGTCCGGCACGCCGATGACCTTGTTGCCGTTCGTCGCGGGGTTGCCGGTGTCTCGCTGCACGGCGTCTAGGAAGGTCACTCCGCCCAGGACCCGGAAGCCCTTGATCGGCTCGCCGAAGACCGTGAGTTCGAGACCTTGGTGGCGATCCTGGCCCTCGGCCACGAACAGCCCTGCCGCATTGCGCAAGGCGCGCGGCTTCTCGATCGAGAACAGCGCAGCGGTGGCGCCGAGCCCTCCGGCTTCGTACTTGACGCCGATTTCCTGCTGCTTGGCGACGTAGGGATCCAGCGTCTGGCCCACGTTGACCACCGGAAGTCCGCCGACTTGCGCCGGCGCCGTTTCGCCCGGCGAGAGGTTTTCGACGTAGTTCGCGTACGCGGACAGTTCCTTGCTGAACTTGAAGACGACGCCTGCGGCAGGGCTGGTATGGCTCTCGTCGTTGCCGCCTGCGGGCGCGCCCGTGTCATAGGCGAAGTTGTCGATGTTGAGGGTCTGGCGACGCGCTCCCAGCGTGAACAGCAGTGTGTCGTCCAAGAAGGACATGGTGTCGCCGAGGACGTAGCTCGTCAGGCGCTTTTCCTGCGTGAGCGCCGGGGAGGCCAGGTTGTTGCCACCAAGCGCGAAGGGCCCGAACGCAGGCAGCGGTGAATAGACGGGGTCGTAGAGGTTCGTCGCCTGGGTGTTGAGGAAGTCGAAGCGATAGGCGTTCTTGCGCTCGGAATTGAAGTAGTCATAGGACGCGACCAGCGTGTGCTTGACCGGGCCCGTCCTGACGGTGCCGCGAATGCCGACCTGGGCCGCCTTCACGTCTTCCTCCGCCGTGTTGTCGAAGCGGTATGTGGTGCCCGCGCCCGTGAAAGCGTTGTCCACCGTGAGGTTGGCGAGCGAATTCGCTTCGCTGCCGTTGCGCGCGCCGGCGGCGAACCAGCCGGTGACGTTGTCGCTGAAGTCATACTCGCCCCGCAGGGTGCCGAAGGTGTCGCGTTCGTTCGAATAGGTCCACGGCTGCGCCCAATTGGTGGTGGCATCCGGCGGCGACGGCACGCGGGTGACGCCGCTTGCCAGCGTGACGTTCGTGCGCGTCTGGTTCAGGCGGTGGTCCTGATAGCCGATGTCCGCGGAAAGGCGCGCATTGCGACTGCGCCAGTCGAGACCGACGGATGCCACGTCGAGGTTCACGCCTTCGTAGTCGACACCCGTGCCGCCTTCGCGATGGGCCGCGTTGACGCGGATCCCCACACTGTCGTCCGGTCCGAAGCGGCGCGCGATGTCGGCTGCACCATAGAGTTCGGAGCCAGTGGCACCGCCCAGCGTGATTTGCGTGAGAGGCTCGTTGCCGGCGCGCTTGGGTGACAGGTTGACTGAGCCGCCGATGCCATCGCCGCCAGGTGCCGCGCCGTTCAGGAATGCGCTGGGGCCGCGCAGCACTTCCACGCGCTCGAAGAGTTCGGACGAGATGTATTGGCGCGGCAGCAGGCTGTAGATCCCGTTGTACGCGATGCTGTCGGAGCCCAGGAGGAAGCCGCGGATGAAATACGTTTCCTGGAAGTTGCCGAAACCGCGTGCGACGCGGACGGACGGGTCGTTCAGAAGCACGTCGCCCACGCTGCGGGCTTGCTGGTTCTGGATGAGTTCGTTGGTGTAGCTCGTCGCGCTGAAGGGCGAATCCATGTTGTCGAGCGTGCCCAGGATGCCGAAACGCCCGCCGCGGGCGACCTGCCCGCCCGCGAAAGGCTTGGTCAGGCCGGCTGCCGAGGCGTCTGCGCTGGCTTCGACCGTCACGGTGGCCAAGTTTCCGCCCGATTCGGCTGGCGATGCGGGTGCTGTTTGCGCCGTCGCGATCAGTGTCTGGAGCGCTAGGGTGGTGGCAAGGGCGACGGGACGGAGCGGAAACCGGACTGAAGGCATTGGGCTCTTGGGATGCGTAAATGAGAATGGTTATTATCTCCGTTGGCTTGGCAACGAAGGTTCTCATGCGCATGAAAAGAGCCGGCGTCGTTGTTTTCAGGTCAAACAGAGCCTCGGCTGCACCGTCCCGGTGCGCAGGCGTCAGCCCTTGCGGCGTCCGTCCACGAACACCGCCAACTCCTGCGGCGCGAAGGCCGTCCAGGTTTCGTTGGTCGTCAGCGGGGCCGTCACGACGACCGCGACGCGATCGTTCGGGGTGGTGTGCTGCGCGAAATCAATGCTGAGATCCTCATCGGACAATTCGGCCGTGAGGAAAGGATGCTTGCGCTCGACATACCAGAGATGCGTCGACGCGTGCGCCCACAGCGCCTGCCCGTTCGACAGCATGAAATTGAAGGTCCCATGGGTCGCGAGTCGCGGCGCGAGTTCGCGAAGTGTGAGCGTGAGTTCGTCAATGCTCGGAACGTCGGCATGGGACTTGGCGAGCTCTTGCATGATCCAGCAGAAGGCGTGCTCGCTGTCGGTGCTGCCGACGGGATGGAAGCTGCCGTGCAGGCGCGGTCTGAAATCCTTCAGGTCGCCGTTGTGGGCGAAAACCCAATAGCGGCCCCAGAGCTCCCGCACGAAGGGGTGGCAGTTCTGCAGGTTCACCGCGCCCTGCGTGGCCTTGCGGATGTGGGCGATGACATTGCGGCTCTTGATGGGATAGCGCCGGATCAATTCGGCCACCGGCGATTCGCAAGCCGGCTGATGGTCGACGAAGTGCCGCAGTCCCCGATCCTCGAAAAAGGCGATACCCCAGCCGTCCGCATGGTGGTCGGTGCGCCCGCCGCGCTGCGCGAAGCCCGTGAAGCTGAAGGTCACGTCGGTCGGCGTGTTGCAGTTCATTCCCAGGAGCTGGCACATCTTGCAAGCTTACCCCCAGGCTCGCGCACTTCGTGTCGCTCTCCACGGCGGTTCCCGAAGGCTGCGCGCTGCGCGGCCGCGCGATTTCGCTTATCGGGCGGGTTGTTCGCTCAGGTTCTTCGGGGCTTTTTCACGCAGTTGGAGGGCGGCGCAGATGGCCAGGGCGCAGAGGCCGGCCAGCATGGCGAAGACTTCGTTGAAGGCCTCGAGGCGAGCGGCGCTGCTGACGGGGTTGTTGAGCGAATCGCCGTGGGCTGCCAGGCGCCATTCGAGAATGACGGCGCAGAGGCTGACGCCGGCGGCGCCGCCGAGCATGCGCAGGAAATTGATCGCGCTCGCACCCTGCGGGATCAGCGGCTTGGCGAGCGGCCGCATCGATCCGAGATTGAGCGACGGGAGGATGAATCCCAGTCCGAGTCGGCCGACGATGGCGAAGGCGACGAGCAGCCAAATTCCGCTGTCGAGATGCAGCACCATCATCAGCGCGAAGGACGCGGCCAGCAGCGCCAGGCCGATGCTGACCAGCAGATAGGTCGGATGCCGGTCGGCCAGCCTGCCGACGCCGGCGATGGTCAGTGCGAGCACGATGCCGGCCGGCAACAGGATGGTGCCGACGTGCGAGGCCGAGAGTTGCAATCCGACCTGCATGTAGACGGGCAGCAGGTACGTCGATCCGAACAGCGCGGTGCCGTAGATGAAAGCCACGATGCTTCCCATGGCGAACTGCCGGTACTTGAAAAGCGACAGATTCATCAGCGGTGCCCCGCCGGCCGCCGCGAATCGGGCCTGCCATGCCAGGAAGGCGCCGAAGGAGATGCCTGCCGCCGCCAGCAGCGCGGTTGCCTGCAGCGGCGCGTCGCCGCGGAGTTCGACCAGTCCGTTCAGGAGGCACAGCGTGCCGACGGTGCCGAGCACCAGTCCGCGCCAGTCGAGTCCGCTGCCGCGCTCGGCGGCCACGCCGCCCGGTGCGGTGGTCGGCACGAACTTGAAGGCCAGCCAGATCGAGGCGATGCAGAACGGCACCACCATGAAGAAGATCGACCGCCATCCGAACAGGTCCACCAGCACGCCGCCGATGCTCGGCCCGATGGCCGGCGCGAGCACGACGCCCATGCCGAAAATGCCGCTCGCGCGACCTTGCTCGTGAGGTTCGAAGGCCCGCAGGATGATGATGGCCGGGATCGGCTGCACGACGCCTGCCGCCAGCCCTTCCGCCACTCGCGCAATCAGGACGAGGGAGAAGTTGGCCGCCAGACCGCCCGTCATCCCACCTGCCAGCAGCAGCACCATCGTGCCGACGTAAGTGCGGCGGTAGCCGTAGCGGGAGAGGAGCCACGGCGTGGTCAGCATCGAGACCGTCATCGCGACCATGAAGCCGGAACTGACCCACTGCGCGCGTTCTTGTCCGAGCAGGAAGTGGTGGCTCATGCCGGGAATGGCCACGTTCACGATCGTGGACGACATGATCGATGCCATGACACCGACCATCACGGACATCAGCAACAGCCAACGATATCGCTTGCCGTAGCGGCTGCTCAGGGTTTGTGGGAGAGGTTGATTCATGGAGCGGAGCCGATTCGGGCCGTCCTACAAGGATATCGGCGTTTGGGTGCCGGAACGGTGACGACGTCGCGGCCACAATGAGATATGCAATCCCAAGACGAGACCCAGGGCGGCATCCAGGATGTCCAGGATGCCGCGCCAGTGGACGCACAGGACGCCGCCCCTGCCCAGGCACTGGATCTCCAGGCCCCCACGCTCAGCCGTGCCTACCAGTGCCAATGCGGTCGGCCGGTGTTCCTGCGCAACAGCCAGTGCCTGGCCTGTCACACGCCGCTGGGCTACGTGATCGAAAAGCTCGGCGTGGTACCGCTGGCGCCGGCCACGCACGACGGCGCCGAACCGGACACCTTCACCGTGTTCGGCGACACCCATGGCAAGGCATACCGCCATTGCGCCAACCTGTTGACGGCGGCCGCATGCAACTGGATGGTGCCGGCGCCACGCGAAGGCGACGACCCGGCTTTCAACGTCGACGGCCTCGCACAGGGGTTCTGCCTGTCGTGCAGCGTCACGCGGACCATTCCTGACCTTTCCGTCGAAGGCAACGGCGATTTGTGGCGCAGCCTCGAACTGGCAAAGCGCAGGCTGATCTCGCAACTGCTTGCGCTGGGGCTGCCGGTGGTCACGCGCCTGAGCGATCCCGCGCACGGCCTCGCGTTCGACTTCCTCAGCAACACGCCCGGCGGCCCGCACGTGCTGACCGGCCACGAGATGGGGATCATCACGCTCAACGCCGAGGAGGCCGAGGACGCCGTTCGCGAGCGCATCCGTGCCGAGATGCGAGAGCCTTACCGCACATTGCTTGGCCATTTCCGCCATGAGATCGGCCACTACTACTGGGACTTGCTGGTCGCGCTCGCGTCGTGGATCGACGGCTTCCGAGCACTCTTCGGCGACGAGCGGGCGGACTACGCCGAAGCGCTTCGCAACCACTACGACAACGGGCCGCCGCCGGACTGGGCCATCCGTTTCGTGACCAGCTACGCCAGCTCCCATCCCTGGGAAGACTGGGCCGAAACCTGGGCGCACTACCTCCACATGGCCGACACGGCCGATACGGCGATGAGCTTCGGCGTGGACGCGCGGAACGTCGAGCTTGCCAGCGACCTGTTCGAATCCGCGGATCTCTGGCAGCCGGATCACCCGGAGGCCGGCAAATTCCTGGATTTCCTCAACGGCTGGGTTCGGCTCACGAACGTGCTCAATGAGTTGTCTCGCAGCATGGGGCAACCCGACTACTACCCTTTCGTCCTGCCGCGCGCGGCGGTCGGCAAGCTGCAGTTCATTCACCAGGTGATCACCGAGCAGCGCGAGCGCGGCGGCCTGCCGGCGGAGGCGCTTCCGCCTGAGCTCGCCACTGAGCCTGTCACTGAACCGATGCCGGCTCCGATGCCTCAGTCCTGAGCGAGGGCCAGCGCGGCGCAACGCGCGCAGATGCAAGCGAGTTGCCGCTTCTCCGTCGGCACCCGGGCGAGAAGCTCAGGGCTGAAGTCGACGTCCGTCGCCATGCACCAGCACCGCGGCTGCTTCAGGCCTGTTTCGCGCTCGACTTCCATCGCGCAGCGATTGGCCTCGCCGCACAGCGGGCAGCGGGATGGATCGACTCGCACCGCTTCAACCATCACGCGATCTCGAAGGCCGGCAGCTTCCTGGCGACCGCGTGGTTCCCCAGCGTCACATAGGCTGGCAGGCCGTCGCGGTAAGCCGGATAGTCCTCGCCCTGGATCAGCGGCAGCAGATACCGGCGGCATTTCTCGGTGATGCCGTAGCCGTCATCCGAGATGAAGTCGCGCGGCATGAACTTCTCGGCGTTGGCAACCGCATCGAGCGGGGCCGTGCCGATGCGGTAGGCATAGGGCTCGTCGGATAGGCGTTCGATCGTGGGCATGACCGAGTTCTTTCCTTCGAGCGCAAGTTCGACCGCACGCTGCCCGAGTTCATAGGCCTGCTTCACGTCGGTGGCCGAAGCGATGTGTCGCGCCGAGCGCTGCAGGTAGTCCGCCACGGCCCAATGGAACTTGTGACCCAGCGCTTCCTTGACCATCTGTGCCACCACCGGTGCCGCACCGCCGAGTTGCGCATGGCCGAAGGCGTCCTTCGTGCCCTGCTCGGCGAGGAAGGTGCCGTCCGGATGGTGGCAGCCTTCGGAGACGACAACCGTGCAGTAGCCGTGGTACTTCACCAGTGCGTCGACGCGTGCCAGGAAAGCCAGCTGGTCGAATGGAATCTCGGGGAAGAGGATCACCACCGGAATGCCATGGTCGCCCGCCAGTCCGCCGGCCGCGGCGATCCATCCCGCATGGCGACCCATGACCTCGATCACGAAGACCTTCGTGGAGGTGGCCGCCATCGAGCGCACGTCCATCGAGGCTTCGAGCGTCGACACGGCCACGTACTTCGCGACGGAGCCGAAGCCGGGACAGCAGTCGGTGATCGGCAGGTCGTTGTCGATGGTCTTCGGCACGTGGATCGCCTGCAACGGATAGCCCATCGACTGTGACAACTGGCTCACCTTGAAGCAGGTGTCCGCCGAATCGCCGCCGCCGTTGTAGAAGAAATAGCCGATATCGTGCGCCTTGAAGACCTCGATGAGACGCTCGTACTCGCGCCGGTTCTTCTCCAGCGACTTGAGCTTGTAGCGGCACGAACCGAACGCACCGGACGGCGTCGATCGCAAGGACGCGATCGCCTCGGCCGACTCGCGGCTCGTGTCGATCAGATCCTCGGCCAGCGCGCCGATGATGCCGTTGCGGCCGGCGTACACATTGCCGATGCGGTCGGGATGCCGGCGTGCTGTCTCGATCACGCCGCAGGCCGAGGCGTTGATCACCGACGTGACGCCGCCCGACTGGGCGTAGAAGGCATTGAGGGTGGGCATGCGGCATTGTCCCGCAGGCCACTTCTGGGCGCCAGTGGCCGGTCAGCGCCCCGGCAGCCCCATCGATCGCGTGATCACTTCTTTCATGATCTCATTCGTGCCGCCGTAAATGCGCTGCACGCGCGCATCCGCGTAGGCCCGCGTGACCGGGTACTCCCACATGAAGCCGTAGCCACCGTGCAGTTGCACGCACTCGTCCATGACCTTGCATTGCAGGTCGCTGGTCCAGTACTTGGCCATGCTGGCGGTTGCGGTGTCGAGCTTTTCCTGCATCAGCAACTCGATGCATTTGTCGACGAAGACCTGCGCGACCTGCACCTCGGTCTGCAGTTCAGCCAGCGTGTAGCGCGTGTTCTGGTACGCGCCCACGGGCTGGCCGAAGACCTTGCGGTCCTTCACGTAGGCCACCGTCTGATCGATCACCGACTGCGACGCTGCCACCGCGCTGATGGCAATCTGCAGCCGTTCCCACGGCAACTGCTCCATGAGACAGACGAAGCCGCGGTTCTCCTGTGCGGCACCACCGAGCAGCGCATCGGGCGGCAGGCGCACGTCGTTGAAGAAAAGCTCTGATGTGTCCTGAGCCTTCAGCCCAAGCTTCTTCAGTCGCTTGCCTTTCTCGAAGCCGGGCGTGCCGCGCTCCACCAGGAAGAGGCTGGTGCCCTTGGCGCCGCCGGCCGGATCGGTCTTTGCCACCACGATCACCACGTCTGCGTGCCAGCCGTTCGTGATGAAGGTCTTGCTGCCGTTCATCACGTAGCTGCCGTCCGGCTGCTTCATCGCGGTCGTGCGCACGGCCTGCAGGTCGCTGCCGGCGGCCGGTTCGCTCATCGCGATCGCGCCGATCATCTCGCCGCTGGCGAGCTTGGGCAGGTAGTGTTGCTTCTGCGCGTCCGTGCCGTAGCGCAGGATATAAGGCGCGACGATCTCGCTGTGCAGGCCGTAGCCGATGCCCGTGTAGCCGCGCGCCCAGAGTTCCTCGAACTGGATCACCGAATACAGCAGGTCGGCGCCGGAGCCGCCGTATTCCTCGGGCAACGACATGCAGAGAAAGCCGTTGTCGCCGGCCTTGTTCCAGACCTGTCGGTCGACGTAGCCCTGTTCTTCCCAGGCTTCGTGGAAGGGCGCGATCTCCTTGTCCATGAAGCGGCGGAAACTGTCGCGGAAGGCCTCGTGATCGGGCGTGAAGAGCGTGCGTTCGATCATCGCCGTCACCGCTTCGGAAACATAGGTGCGCGCTTCTGCAGGAAAGCCATCACGCCTTCGGCGAAGCTCGGCTGTTCGATCAACTCGCGTTGTCGCTCGCTCTCGTAGTGGAGCTGATCCGGCAACGTCTGGCGCTCCGACAACTCAAAAGCCTTGCGCGCTTCAATCACGGCATGCGTGGGCAACTGCGCGAGTCGCTGCGCGATCTTCTGAGCTTCGAGCAGCAGCAGGTTGTCGTCGATGCTGGCCCAGATCAGGCCCCATTGCGCGGCGGTCTCGGCGCCCAGTTTCTCGTCGAGCAAGGCCATGCCCATTGCGCGCGCAGGCCCGACGCGCCGTGGGATGAACCACGTGCAGCCCAGGTCCGGCACGATGCCCAGCTTGGGCAGGAAAGGCAGATAGAAGTACGCGCTGCGCGCCGCCACGACGATGTCGCATGCCAGCGCCAGCCCCACGCCGGCGCCGGCCGCCGGGCCGTTGACGGCGCAGACCACCGGCACGGGCAGCGAGCGCAGTTCCTCGATCAGCGGATTGCTCATCGACTGCATCCATTCGGCCGTCTGGTCGCCGAGCGTCTGGCCTTCGGCGGGCGACCTCATCGCGCCCAGGTCCGCGCCCACGCAGAAGGCCTTGCCCGCGCCCGTGAGCACCACGGCGCGCACGCTGTTGTCATGGCGAACTCGTGCGAGCGAATCGCGAAGCTCGCGTTGCAGTTCGATCGCGATCGGATTCAGCTTGGCCGGCAGGTTCAGCGTGAGCGTTGCGACGCCCTCGTCGACTTCGTTAAGGACGAAGCTCATGTCACAGCCGTTCGACGATGGTGACGTTGGCCATGCCGCCGCCTTCGCACATGGTCTGCAAGCCGTAGCGCTTGCCACGCTGCCCGAGCGCATTCACCAGCGTGGTCATGAGCTTGGTGCCCGATGCGCCCAGCGGATGGCCCAGCGCGATGGCGCCGCCGTTCACGTTGAGCCGCGCCGGATCGGCACCCAGCTTCTGCAGCCAGGCCAGCGGCACTGGCGCGAAGGCCTCGTTGACCTCGAAGAGATCGATGTCGTCGATCTTCATGCCGGCCTTGGCCAGCGCTCTCTCGGTGGCAGGGATCGGCGCCTCCAGCATGATGACCGGATCGTGCCCGATCACGCTCAGGTGGTGGATGCGTGCGAGCGGCTTCACGCCCAGGGCCTTCAGGCCACGCTCATTGACCACGAGCACGCCGCTCGCGCCGTCGCAGATCTGGCTCGCCGTGGCGGCGGTGCAGCGCCCGCCTTCGGCGATGAGCTTGACGCCGGCGATGCCTTCGAGCGTGACATCGAAGCGGATGCCTTCGTCGACGGTGTGCATCTCGCCGCTGGCCGAACCATCGGCGAGGCGGATTTCGACCGACACGATCTCGTCGTTGAACGCGCCTTCGCGGGTCGCCGCTATGGCGCGCTGGTGGCTTTCGAAGGCATAGCGGTCGAGATCGTCCTTCGAGATGCCGTAGTTCTTCGCGATCGCCTCGGCGCCGGTGAACTGGCTGAACTCCACGCCAGGGTAGCGCCGCTTCATCGCGGGGCTCATGTAGGTGCCGAGACCCGCCTTTGCCGGCAGCGCGTTGGGCGTGAACATCGGCACGCGCGTCATGCTCTCGACGCCGGCCGCGATCACCGCGTCCATGCTGCCGGACATCACGGCCTGCGCCGCGAAATGCAGCGCTTGCTGCGAGGAACCGCACTGGCGGTCGACGGAAGTGCCCGGCACTGATTCGGGAAGCGTCGACGCGAGCACCGCATTGCGCGCGACATTGGTGGCCTGTTCGCCGACCTGGCTGACGCAGCCGAGGATCACGTCCTCCACGGCTGCCGGGTCGACCCCGCTCCGCGCTACCAATGCGTCGATGACCTGTGCCGCCAGGTCGACGGGATGCCAGCCCGCGAGCTTGCCGCCGCGACGGCCACCCGCTGTGCGCGCGGTGGCCACGATGTATGCCTCTGCCATGGAAAGTCCTTCGTCGGAAATAGAAGGGCCCGGCTCGTTGCGTCCATGGCCCCCGGTCGTTGATGGTTCAACGCCGGGTACTTTCGGTCAAGCCGGGGACATCCCGTGGGACCACAGTCGCCAAGGCGACGGGGAATGTTGCGGACGTTCCGGCGCCGCGGCAATGGAGAGCCCCTCGGCGCTGAATCGCACGCACGACGGCTCGAGCGCGGCAACCAGCGCGCGCCGATGCGTGTCGCTGCGAAAGCGCTCGCCGCGTTCCAGCACGATGTCGCGCTGATCGTGGTCGAGCGTGATCCATACCGTGCCGCTCTGGCATTCGATGTCCACGTCGTGCGCATCGGGCACTGTGAAAATTGCTTTCTTCGGCAGGCTGAGACTGAGGCGTTGTGTGCTCATGGCGGACTCCTTGGCATTCACTCTGAGAATGAATATAGTCATCAGTCGCGCCAGTGTCATACGGTCGTTCGGAACTCGTTGCATGCGCCTGGAGAATGCGAAGCCGCCGTCGGCCGCGACCGACCTGCCACCCCTCGAACTGCTCAGAAGCTTCGAGGCGGCTGCGCGCACGCTGAGCTTCACACAGGCGGCGGGGGAACTTTTCCTGACGCAATCCGCCATCAGCCGGCAGATCCAGCAACTCGAAAGCAGCCTCGGCGTGATGCTTTTCGAGCGCCGTCATCGGGCGCTGGCGCTCACCGAGCCGGGGCGCGTCTTCCAGCGCGCGGTGGTCGAGGCCCTGGAGCGACTGCGCGACGCGGCGGCGCGCGTCCGGGCGGTGCCGGTGCTGCGCCAGGTCGCGCTCACCACCACGCCGGGCTTTGCCTCGTTGTGGCTCATTCCGCGTCTCGCGCGCTTCACGGCCGACCATCCGATGGTCGACGTCCGCATGTCCGCCACCCTCGAAGTGCTGGATCTCGAGCGCAGCCGACTCGATCTCGCGGTCCGTTTCGTCCCGATCGACCGGGGGACCGGGCCGACGCTGTTCGAAGAATCGGTCATGCCGCTCTGCGCGCCGCGCATCGCCGCAGCGCTGCACGCACCGAGCGATCTCGTCGAGCAAACCCTGCTGACCGTCGACATGCCCAACCACGCCGAAGCACCCACCGCCGATTGGGAGCCCTGGCTCGAAGTCATGGGCCTGACCGACCTCCGCATGAAGAACACCATGCGCTTCACGCAATACCCCGACGCGGTCGCTGCCGCGGTAGCTGGGCAGGGCGTGGTGATCGGGCGCCTGCCGCTGCTGCGCGAACTGGTCCGGACCGGGCAACTCGTGGCGCCTTTCGGCGAGGGTGCTGCGTCGCGCAGGGGGTATTTCATCGAGACCTCGCGCCGAGCCGCAGCCAATCCTGACGCGCAGGACTTTGTGCGCTGGTTGCGCGCAGAAGCCGAGGCCGCGCGCCGAGGCTGAACCCCAGGGGCATTAAAGTCGGGGGCTACGCACGCCCGATGTGCCACCGATTCCGCAGACAAGAAATTCCGATGACCTCGACGACCGAAAACGCCCCCGCGCCAACCGCTGCCAAGAAGGGCGACCGCGACCGGCAGAACACCCAACACAAGGGCGACAAGGGCGCCCAGCGCCCGCGCAAGGTCAACCCCGTGCTCGAAAAGCTCTTCGAGCTTTATCCCAAGATGTTTGGCGCGCGCTTCCTGCCGCTCAAGCTCGGCGTGTACCAGGACCTGCTGGCCCTGCATCCGGATGAGTTCAAGAAGGAAGACCTCAAGATCGCGCTCGGCCTGCATGCGCGCTCCACGCGCTATCTGGAGGCTGTGGCCACCGGTGAGAAGCGCCACGACCTGAACGGCGTGCCCGTCGAGCCCGTCGCGCCCGAGCATGTGCACCATGCGATTCTCGAAGTCTTCAAGCGCCGGCAGGCGCGCACCGAAGAAGACCTGCGGCCCAAGCTGCGCGCAAGGCTGGTCGAGGCCGTCGAGGCTTCGGGCCTGACGCGCGAGGAATACATGCTGACCGTTCGCACGAACGACGAGACTTCGAACGCCGTGCTCGACGAAGCGTTTGCCGAAGTCGGCGCACGGACGGCAAAGCGCGAAGCCCTGCTGCGCGCCTTCGAGGCCAGCGGCCGTACGGTCGCGGAGTTCGCCGAGATGTACGGGATGGATCCTGCCGAAGTCGGCAGGACCCTGGAGCGCGCGCGGGCCGGTCGGCCGGGCTGATCAGGTCGCCGCTGCCTTCACCTTGAGGCGCCATGCGTGCAGCAGTGGCTCGGTGTAGCCGCTGGGCTGCTCGATGCCCTTGAACACCAGGTCTTGCGCCGCCTTGTAGGCGAACGAGGTGTCGAAGTTGCCGGCCATGTTCTTGTAGAGCGGGTCGCCGGCGTTCTGCTGGTCGACCACCGCGGCCATGCGCTGGAAGGTCGCATCGACTTGTTCGCGCGTCACCACGCCGTGCAGGAGCCAGTTGGCGATGTGCTGGCTGGAGATGCGCAGGGTCGCACGGTCTTCCATCAGGCCGATGTTGTGGATGTCCAGCACCTTGGAGCAGCCCACGCCCTGGTCGATCCAGCGCACGACGTAGCCCAGGATGCCCTGTACGTTGTTGTCGAGCTCCTGCTGGCGCTCGGCATCGGTCCAGTTCACGTGCGCTGCGACAGGCACCTTCAGCAGGTCATTGAGGATGTTGTCGCGCTCGGCGTTGGCGTCGATCTGCTCCAACTGCTTCTGCACGTCCGCGACACTGACCTGGTGGTAGTGCAGCGCGTGCAGCGTCGCGGCCGTGGGCGAAGGCACCCATGCTGTGTTCGCGCCGGCCTTGGGATGCCCGATCTTCTGTTCGAGCATCGCGGCCATCAGGTCGGGCATGGCCCACATGCCCTTGCCGATCTGCGCCTTGCCGCGCAGGCCGCACGAGAGGCCGACCAGCACGTTGTTCTTCTCGTAAGCCTGGATCCACGGCGTGGTCTTCATGTCGCCCTTGCGCAGCATCGCGCCGGCCTGTATGGCGGTGTGCATCTCGTCGCCCGTGCGGTCGAGGAAGCCGGTGTTGATGAAGGCCACGCGCGACGCAGCTTCGGCAATGCAGGCCTTGAGGTTCACGCTGGTGCGGCGCTCCTCGTCCATGATGCCGAGCTTGACCGTGTTGGCCGGCAGGCCCAGCAGTTCTTCGACGCGACCGAACAGCGCGCTCGCGAAGGCCACTTCGGCAGGACCGTGCATCTTCGGCTTGACGATGTAGACACTGCCCGTGCGGGAGTTGCCCTTGCGCTTGAGGTCGACGGTCGCGATGGTGGTGGTGATCACCGCGTCCATGATCCCTTCGGGGATCTCCTTGTCGCCCGCATACAGGATGGCCGGATTGGTCATCAGGTGGCCCACATTGCGCACGAACATCAGCGAGCGGCCGTGCAGCTTGACCGGTTTGCCGTCGGCGCCGGTGTATTCGCGGTCGGGGTTGAGGCCGCGCGTGAAGGTCTTTCCGCCCTTGGCGACTTCCTCGGTCAGCGTGCCTTGCAGGATGCCGAGCCAGTTCGCATAAGCGAGCACCTTGTCCTCGGCATCGACCACCGCCACGGAGTCTTCGAGGTCGAGGATGGTCGAGAGCGCGGCTTCGAGCACGACGTCGCTGACTCCCGCCGCGTCGCTCTTGCCGATGGCGGTGCTGCGATCGATCTGGATGTCGAGGTGAATGCCGTTGTGCTTGAGCAGCACCGATTTCGGCGCGGCTGCGTCGCCCTGGTAGCCGATGAACTGCGACGGATTCTTGAGGCCGGTGCTGCTGCTCTGAAGCGCGATCACCAGCTTGCCGTGCTCGACCTTGTAGCCGGTCGCGTTCTTGTGCGAGCCGTTTTCCAGCGGCGCGGCCTGGTCGAGCACGTTGCGCGCGAATTCGATGACCTTCGCGCCACGTGCTGGGTTGTAGCCCTTGCCCTTTTCGGCGCCACCGGTTTCCGGAATGGCGTCGGTGCCATAGAGCGCGTCATACAGCGAGCCCCAGCGTGCGTTCGCGGCATTGAGCGCGTAGCGTGCGTTCAGGATCGGCACCACCAGTTGCGGGCCGGCTTGCAGCGCGAGTTCGGCGTCGACGTTGGTGGTGGTCGCCGTCACGTCCTTCGGTTGCGGGAGCAGGTAGCCGATCGATTCGAGGAAGGCGCGGTAGGCCGGCATGTCGGCGATCGGGCCGGGATGCGCCTTGTGCCACTTGTCCATTTCCGTCTGCAGGCGGTCGCGCTCGGCCAGCAGCGCCACGTTCCTGGGCGCGAATTCGCTGACGATGGCGTCGAAGCCCTTCCAGAAGACGTCGCTCGCCACACCGGTGGCGGGCAGGACTTTTTCTTCGACGAAGCGGTGGAGTTCGGTGGCGACCTGGAGGCCGTGGACGTTGGTGCGGGCGGTCATGTTCGTTTCTCCTTGAAGGCTGAGGCGGGCGCAGCCGGTAACTTTATTCGATACCTCACTGGCCAGTAATAACGAAAAGCGGGTTTTATCAATGACAAAAATGAAGGTAATCGGCCCACGCCGCAGCTTTTGTCAAAGGGTACGCCCTGACAAGCGGCGCGAACATCCTCCTTGCCCTCGAAATCGCCAGCACCTATCTCGACAACAACGCCATTGCGCTGTTTCTGGCCTTAGACCTGGCCTGTGAGGCGGTGGGCGGCGGTGCGCACGGGGTCGATGTACCGCTCGTCGTAGCGGTGCGCGGGCATGGTGAGGGTGACTGCGGCGGCGAGGCGGCCATCGGCGTGGAACACGGGGGCCGAGATGCCGCCTAGTTCGGCCGTGCGGTCGCCGACGAGGGCGCAGTAGCCCTGGGCGCGGATCGATTCGTAGAGCTTGCGGTCTTTTGCGCTGCGCGGCCATTCGGCGTGGGGGCCGAATGCGATGAGGACGCGGGCGCCTGCGCCGCGATCGGCGGGCAGCAAGTCGCCGGCGCGCACGTGGTCGCGCACGATGTGTGGGGAATCAACGCGGTAGAGGCATAGGCGCGCCCAGACGCCGGCTTGCTGCTGGCGCACGTGGTAGGCCGCGCTCTCGCCTGTGGCTGCGACGAGGTCGCGCAGGACCGGCAACACCACGTCGTCCAGCGAGAACGAGGCTGCATACAGGGCATTCAGCCGCGCGATCTCGCTCCCCAATGCGTAGCGGCCGTCGTCTTGCCGGCGTATCAGGCGCGCGTGTTCCAGCGAAGCCAGCAGGCGCAAGGCGGTACTCTTGTAGAGTTGCGTCCGCTCCGCCAGTTGCGCCAGCGACAGCGCTTCGTCGCCGGGCTGGAAAGCGGAAAGAAGGCTCAGCGCGCGGTCGACCGCTGCCGCGCCGCCGGGCGCTGCGTTATGGTCTGACATCGATTCGGTTTGGGCTTTGCGGGGCATGGCTTTCTTGACGGGAAGGACGATTGCCGGGTTTAATTCTGTTCTACGGAATGTAGTTCGATCAGACAGAACTGTCAAATAACCCTCGCCCCTTTCAGGAGACAAGAATCGTGACAGTCCCCGATGTCCTCATCAGCGAGGTCGGCCCGCGCGATGGCCTGCAGTCGGTCAAGGCGACCATGCCGACGCCCGACAAGCTCCGCTGGATCGCCGGCCTGCCGGGCGAACCGGTCTACGGCATGACGCCCGAGGCCGGCCTGCCCAAGGGCTTCACGCAAGGAATGCAAGGAACCCAAGGAACCGCCCATGTCTGAATCCACCCCGCTGCCCTACGCGGGCGTCCGCGTCATCGAGTTCACCCACATGGTGATGGGCCCCACCTGCGGCATGCTGCTTGGCGATCTTGGCGCCGAGGTCATCAAGGTCGAGCCGATCGAGGGCGACAGCACGCGGCGCCTGCTCGGCTCCGGCGCGGGCTTCTTCCCGACCTTCAACCGCAACAAGAAGAGCATCGCCCTCGATCTGAAGAAGCCCGAGGGTGTGGAAGCGGCGCTGCGGCTCATCGCCACGGCCGACATCATGAGCGAGAACTTCAAGCCCGGCACGATGAAGAAGCTCGGGCTGGATTACGACAGTCTCCGCAAGCTGAACCCGCGCCTCATCTACGTGAGCCACAAGGGCTTCCTGCCCGGCCCCTACGACCACCGGACCGCGCTCGACGAAGTGGTGCAGATGATGGGCGGACTCGCCTATATGACGGGCCGCTCGGGCGATCCGCTGCGCGCGGGCACCAGCGTGAACGACATCATGGGCGGCATGTTCGGTGCCATCGGCGCGATGGCCGCGCTGCGTCAGCGCGAACGCACGGGCGAGGGCTGCGAAGTGCAATCCGCTCTGTTCGAGAACAACATCTTCCTCGTCGCGCAGCACATGATGCAGTTCGCCGCCACCGGCAAGGCTGCCGACCCGATGCCGAGCCGTATCTCGGCCTGGGGCGTGTACGACGTCTTCACCGTGAAGGACGGCGAGCAGATCTTCCTGGCCGCGGTGAGCGACAAGCAGTGGGCGATCTTCTGCAAGGCCTTCGGGCTCGACGACCTGCTGGCGGACCCGCGCCTGAAGACCAACAACGACCGCGTGCTGGCGCGCGACTGGATGATGCCCATCCTGCGCTCGCACATGGCGAACCACAGCGCCGCGGAACTCAGCGCGGTGTTCGAGAAGAACGAACTGCCCTTCGCGCCCATCACCAAGCCGCAGGACCTGTTCGACGACCCGCACCTCAATGCCACGGGCGGGCTCGCACCGGTCCGAATGAACGACGGCAGCCAGTCGAAGGTGCCGCTCATGCCTTTCACGCTCGGCGGCGAACGCCCCGGCATCCGCCTGCAGCCGCCGCTGCTCGGCGAGCACACGAATGCGTTGCTCAAGGAGGTGGGCTACAGCGATGCGCAGATCGCCGCGCTCAAGGCGCAGAACATCACCACCGGAGAGTGACGCTCATCTCAGGTCTTCATGAAGGCACAGGATGTTGCCTTCGGGGTCCTCGAACCAGGCTGCCTTCTCCGACCCGAGCACGCAGACGTGCTCGACCGTCTTGAGCCCGGGCAGGTCGTAATCGGCGAAGCGCACGCCGCGTTCCTTCAGCGCAGCCACGGATTCGCCGATGTCCGCCACGCGAAAACTCACTGCCGTGTGTTCCGCCTTGGTGCCTTCGGGCTTCGGGAACAGGGCCAGTTCGGTGCCGCCGCAACGGTAGATGAACTTGCCGTCCGGTTTGGCGCCGAGCGGCTCCAGCCCAAGGGCGTCTTCGTAGAACCGTCGCGCCCGGGCGAGATCCTTCACGGGCAGCATGCAAGTGACGTGGCTGGACGCGAGTGGGCTCATGGTGGTGCTCCACACAGTTCTCGACAGGCTCCTTGTAGGCCGTTCGGGTCCACTTCGCCATGCGCAGGAAGGCCTACGCCCATTGGTCGATGCTTCTCAGCGAAGCCCGGGGACGACCAGGGTGATCGCCAACCCTGCAACTGCGCAGACGCCGAGCAGCGGCATCACGCCGACCTTGAACCGGAACAGCGCCACGACCGCGGCGACGGCAATGACAGCCGACACCGCATCGAAGCGCCCGCCGAAACCCTTCGGCCAGAACACGTGGTACGCGAAGAACAGCGCGAGATTCAGGATCACGCCCACCACGGCGGCCGTGACCGCCGACAGCGGTGCGGTGAAGCCGAGCTTCCCGTGCGTGGCCTCGACCAGCGGCCCGCCGACGAGGATGAAGACGAACGAAGGCAGGAAGGTGAAGAAGGTGACCACCGCGGCGGCCAGTGCACCGCCCAGGAAGACGGCGTCCGGCCCGAGCACCCGCTGGGTCCAGCCGCCCACGAATCCGACGAAGGCCACCACCATGATCAGCGGGCCGGGCGTGGTTTCGCCGAGGGCCAGGCCATCGATCATCTGCGCGCCCGACAGCCAGTGATGCTGTTCGACCGCGCCCTGGTAGACGTAAGGCAATACCGCGTAGGCACCGCCAAAGGTCAGCAGCGCGGCCTTGGTGAAGAACCAGCCCATCTGCGTGAGCGTTGCCTGCAGGCCTTGGCTGGCGATGAGTGCGCCCATCGCCGCGGCCCACAGCCCGATCCCGACGGCCAGCAGTCTTGCCAGATGACCGCGCGAGAAGCGCGCATGAGGTGGCGTCGGCGTGTCGTCGTCGATCACTGCGGGCCCGTAGCGCTTGTCCCCGTTTCCATGGCTGCCGCCTGTCGCGAAAACGCCCGGTGCCTGGCGCGCGCCGAAATGGCCGATCAATCCTGCGGCGGCAACGATGGCGGGGAACGGCGTGTCGAAGACAAAGATCGCGACGAAGGCTGCCCCGGCGATGCCCCACATCCAGGCATTCTTCAGCGCGCGGGTGCCGATGCGGTGCGCGGCATGCAGAACGATGGCCGTGACGGCGGGTTTGATGCCGTAGAAGATGCCCGCCACCAGCGGCACGTTGCCGAAGCGCAGGTAGATCCACGACAGCGCGATCAGGATGAACAGCGACGGCAGCACGAACAGCGCCCCGGCGATGATGCCGCCCCAGGTGCGATGCATCAGCCACCCGATGTACGTGGCCAGTTGCTGGGCCTCCGGGCCGGGGAGCAGCATGCAATAGTTGAGCGCATGCAGAAAGCGCTTCTCGCTGATCCAGCGTCTGCGCTCCACCAGTTCGGTGTGCATGATCGCGATCTGCCCGGCCGGGCCGCCGAAGCTGATGAACCCCAGCTTGAGCCAGAAACGAAAGGCTTCCGCGAAGCTGATGGGTGCCGGCGGCTTGGAAGGATTCATGTCCCGAGCCTAAGCGACTTGCCCCGGCAGCGGCGCGTGAAGGCATCATTGGCGCCTGCCATGGACAGACTCAAGCAACTCGAATCCTTCGTCTCGATCGCCGCGCGCGGCAGCCTCACGGCGGCGGCCAAGGCGGAGGGCGTGGCCCCGGCCATCATCGGGCGCCGCCTCGACGCGCTCGAAGAACGCCTGGGCGTCAAGCTGCTGCTCCGCACCACGCGGCGCATCACCCTCACGCACGAGGGGAGCGCTTTCCTGGAGGATTGCCAGCGCCTGCTGGTCGAACTCGCGAATGCGGAGGCCAGCGTCAGCGCGGGCGGCGTCAAGGCCAGCGGCCATCTGCGCGTGACGGCGCCGGCAGGCTTCGGCCGGCGGCACGTGGCGCCCCTGGTGCCGCGTTTTCATGAACAGCATCCGGAGGTGACCATCTCCCTGAACCTGAGCGATCGGCTCGTCGACATGGCGGGCGAGAGCTTTGACTGTGCGGTGCGCGTCGGCGACCTGCCCGATTCGTCGCTGGTGAGCCTGCGCCTTGCCGACAACCGGCGCCGCTGTGTCGCGACGCCCGATTTCGTGCGCCGGCATGGCGCGCCGCGTCATCCGGGCGAATTGGCGCGCTTCGCCTGCCTGAGCCTGTCGAGCGACGCATCGCAAACACGCGGCTGGGCCTTCCGCGTGCCGACCGGCGACGGAGACCACGAGGTGATCCATCTCAAGCCGACCGGACCGCTCGACTGCTCTGACGGCCAGGTGCTCCACGATTGGTGCCTGGCCGGCCACGGCATTGCGTGGCGCAGCACCTGGGAGGTCGAAGCAGAAATCGACGCCGGCTTGCTGATGCCGCTGCTCGACGAATTCGCGGCGCCGCCGAACGGCATCTACGCGGTGTTTCCGCAGCGCAAGCATTTGCCATTGCGGGTGCGCCTGTGGCTCGATTTTCTGAAGGCGCAGTATGCGCGGCCGGAGTTCTGGGGCGGCACAATCGCTGCGCCGTCGACAACGAAGGAAACGAAGGAATCTCCACGATGACGCTCGAAGCCATCCTTGCCTACCTGCATTTCCTTGCCATCCTGACCATGGTGGTCTTCATTTCCAGCGAGGCGGCCCTGTGCCGGGTCCAGTGGCTCAACGCGGCGGTGGTCGAACGGCTGGCGAGGGTCGACATGGTCTACGGCATCGCGGCCGTCGCGGTGCTTGCCACGGGCGTCGCGCGCACCTGGTGGGGCATCAAGGGCACGGTCTGGTACTGGACCAATCCTTTGCTTCACGTGAAGCTGGCTCTTTTCATCATCATCGGCGTGATTTCCATCTTCCCGACGCTCACCTATGTCCGCTGGCGCAAGACGCTGCGGTCGAGCGGCACGCTCCCGCCCGAGGCTGAAATCCGCAAGACGCGCAAGCTGGTGATGATCCAGGCGCACATCATCGCGGTGATCCCTTTGGTCGCCGTGTTCTTCGCGCGCGGCTTCGGCGCAAGGAGCTAGCCTCCGATGCGGCCGGCAAGCATCAAGGCGCTGTTTGCGGGCACCATCTTCACCAGCGCCTTCCTGCTTTTCCTGGTCCAGCCGCTGATCGCCAAGCAGATCCTGCCCTGGTTCGGCGGGTCAGCGGCGGTGTGGTCGATCTGCATGGTCTTCTTCCAGGTCGTGCTGCTCGCGGGCTATGCGTATTCCGACTGGACCACCCGCCGGCTCGGCACGCGCGCGCAAGCGAGGCTGCATGTCGGGCTGTTGCTGGCGAGCCTGGCCTTCCTGCCGATCGTGACCAGCGCGCGCTGGAAACCGACCGGCGCCGAAGACCCCACGCTGTGGATCCTCGGGCTGCTGCTCGGCACCATCGGCCTGCCGTACTTCCTGCTGTCGACCACGGGTCCGCTGGTCCAGTCGTGGGTCGCACGCACGCCCTGGGGCGCGCAGGTGTACCGCTACTTCTCGCTTTCCAACTTCGCCTCGCTCGCGTCGCTGCTGAGCTATCCGGTGCTGATCGAGCCGCGCAGCACGGTGGTGCAGCAGGCTTGGGGTTGGTCGATCGCCTATGGGGTGTTCGTGGTGCTGTGCGCCGCCACCACGCTGTACGTGGCGCGACACTGGGCAGCAGCCGCGCTGCCGGCCACCGGAAGGCCGAGCGTCGAAGCGGCGAGCCCGACCACGAGGCCGGGACTCGCCGATCACCTGATGTGGCTCGCCCTGCCCGCGCTCGGCTCGTGGCTGCTGCTCGCCATCACGAATCACATCACGCAGAACGTCGCGGCCATCCCTTTCCTGTGGGTGCTGCCGCTATCGGTCTACCTGCTGAGCTTCGTGCTGACCTTCGAGAGCGACCGCTGGTATCGCCGCGCGGTCTTCGTGCCGCTCGCGGCGGTGATGTTGGCGCTGTGCGCGTTCGGGCTGCAGGACAACCTCGGCTCCAACCTCCGGACGGCGCTGCCGATCTACGTCGTCGGCCTGTTCGCGCTGTGCATGTTCCTCCATGGCGAGATGGCGCGGCTGCGGCCCGGCAGCGCGTACCTGACGCGCTTCTACCTGATGCTGTCGCTGGGCGGCGCGCTGGGTGGTGTGAGCGTGGGGCTGGTCGCGCCGCATGTGCTGCCGGCGTACTACGAACTCGGCGTCGGCCTCACGCTGTGCGCGCTGATCGCGGCCGTGCTCTGGCGGCAGCGGCGCGTCGGCATGGCCGCCTCGCTCGCGTTGGCGGGCGCCTGCGCGTGGTTCCTCGTCCTGCAGGTGGAAGGTGATGCGACGGGTGCGCGGCGCATGCAGCGCAATTTCTACGGCACGCTGGTCACGCTCGACACGCTGCGCGGCGTAGCCAAGGACCGCGTGCGGCAGATGTACCACGGCTCGGTCAAGCACGGCGAACAGTACCTGGCGCCCGGCCGTCGTCGCGAACCCACCACCTACTACGGGCGCAGCTCCGGCATCGGTCTGGCCATCGCGGCGGCACCGGCCAGACCGCGACGCATCGGCCTCATCGGACTGGGCGCCGGTACGCTGGCCACCTACGGACGGCCGGGTGACATCTACCGCGTTTACGAAATCAATCCGGAAGTGTTCGACCTGGCCGACAGCGAGTTCAGCTTCCTTGCCGACAGCCCGGCCCGTATCGAACGCGTGCTCGGCGATGCACGGCTGGCCCTGGAGCGCGAACCGCCGCAGGCCTTCGACGTACTGGCGGTCGATGCGTTCTCGGGCGATTCGGTGCCGATCCACCTCATCACGTGCGAGGCGATGGATGTCTACCTGAGGCACATGCGCCCGGAAGGCATCGTCGCCTTTCACGTCACCAATCGATTCCTGGCACTCGCGCCTGTGGTGGAGAAGATCGCGCTGGCCAAAGGCCTGCACGTAGCGCTGGTGCACGACGAGCCGGCCAACCCGGGCCTGCGCAACACCGACTGGGTGCTCGTCGCGCGCGACCCCAAGGTGCTCGCGCGCGACGCCATCCGACTGGCCAGTTCAAAGATCGAGCAGATCGCCGGCCTGGAACCCTGGACCGACGACTACAACAACCTCTTCGGCGTCTTGAAGTAGCGGGCTAGCCTTTCGCGTCGGCCTCACACTTTTTCATGAAGCTGTTCTTCGCGGCACCCGCCAAGGGCTTGCCGTTCTTGTCGATCGCCTTCGTGGCGCAAGTAGTCTCCACGGCAGCCTTGGCGTCTTTTTCGCACTTCTTGACGAAACTGGTCTTGGCGGCGCCATTCAGCTTCTTGTCCGCGGCCTGGGCGTCACAGGATTGCGCGTGTGCTGCACCGAACGACAGGGAGGCGCCCAGAGCCAACAGGGAAAGGAGCTTTTTCATGGTGTATGAATCCTTGAGGACGGGTTGTGACTGGTTTGCCCCACCCAGGGGCTGTCCATCCTAACGGCCGACGTTCACCGTTGGATGACGTTCATTGACGATCGTTAGGGTTCGTGGTTTTGACCCCGGTAAAATCCCGCGATGCTATTGGTCAAACAGGAGCTGCTCGCGGCGCTCGCGAACACGCTCGAATCCCTCTCGCCCGGCGCCGGCAGCAAGGCCGCGTTCGAGTCGCCCAAGGTGGCGGCCCACGGCGACTTCGCAAGCACGGCCGCCATGCAGCTCGCCAAGCCGCTCCAGCGCAAGCCGCGCGAACTGGCTGAAGAGCTCAGCACCGCCTTGCGCGCGACGCCGGCCTTCACTCAATGGGTCGAGGCCATCGAAATCGCCGGTCCCGGTTTTCTCAACATCCGCCTCAAGACCGCCGCCAAGCAACAGGTCGTCCGCGAGGTGCTGGCGGCGCGCGACGCTTTTGGCCATCAGGCCTCCGGCGGTGAACGCGTCCTGGTCGAATTCGTATCCGCCAACCCCACGGGCCCCCTGCATGTGGGCCACGGGCGCCAGGCGGCGCTGGGCGACGCCATCTGCAACCTGCTCGCGACGCAGGGTCAGAGCGTCTATCGCGAGTTCTATTACAACGACGCCGGCGTGCAGATCCAGACGCTCGCGAACAGTACGCAACTGCGCGCCAAGGGCCTCAAGCCGGGCGACCCGCAATGGCCCGAGCAGGCCTATAACGGCGAATACATCGCCGACATCGCCGAGGACTTCAAGGCGAAGAAGACAGTCCGCTCGGACGACCGCGAATACACCGCCAGCGGCGATGTCGAAGACATCGATTCGATCCGCCAGTTCGCCGTCGCCTACCTGCGCCACGAGCAGGACCTGGACCTGAAGGCCTTCCAGGTGAAATTCGACAACTACTACCTGGAGTCCAGCCTCTACACCAGCGGTCGCGTCGAGGCGACGGTGAAGAAGCTCATCGACGCCGGCAAGACCTACGAGCATGACGGCGCGCTGTGGCTCAAGTCCACCGAATACGGCGACGACAAGGACCGCGTCATGCGCAAGGGTGACGGCACGTACACCTACTTCGTGCCCGATGTGGCGTATCACATCGCGAAGTGGGAGCGTGGCTTCCACAAGGTCGTCAACATCCAGGGCACAGACCACCACGGGACGATCGCACGCGTGCGCGCCGGCCTGCAGGCCGCGGGCGAAGGCATCCCGGCCGGCTACCCTGACTACGTGCTGCACACCATGGTGCGCGTGATGCGCGGCGGCGAAGAGGTCAAGATCAGCAAGCGCGCCGGCAGCTACGTCACGCTGCGCGACCTGATCGAATGGACCAGCACCGATGCGGTGCGCTTCTTCCTGTTGAGCCGCAAGCCCGACACCGAATACACCTTCGACATCGATCTCGCGCTGGCGCAGAACAACGACAACCCCGTCTACTACGTGCAGTACGCGCATGCGCGCATCTGCTCGGTGCTGGCGGCCTGGGGCGGCGATGTCGCCACGCTGAATGATGTCGACCTGTCGCCGCTGCAGAGCGCTGCCTCGCAGGCCTTGCTCCTGCAGATCGCCAAATATCCGACCATGCTCACCGCCGCGGCCAAGGATTTCGCGCCGCACGACGTGACCTTCTATCTGCGCGAGCTGGCCGCGAGCTACCACAGCTACTACGATGCCGAGCGCATCCTGGTCGACGAGGAGCCCGTGAAACTGGCCCGCCTGGCCCTCGTCGCCGCCACCGCACAGGTGCTGCACAATGGCCTCGCTGTTCTCGGCGTCAGCTCGCCGCAGAAGATGTGATTACCTTCCACCATGAAAAAAAGACATAGCAGCGGCAACATCGTCATCGGGTTGATCATCGGCCTCGTGCTCGGGCTCGGCGTGGCCCTCGGCATCGCGGTCTATGTGACCAAGGTGCCGATCCCGTTCATGACGAAGACCCAGCGCAGCGGCCCCGAGCAGGACGAAGCCGAGGCGCGCAAGAACCGGGATTGGGATCCGAACGCGCCGCTCGCAGGCAAGGCGTCGGCGCCCGCCCGTCCGCCGGCAGCGGCAGCCACCGCGACGGCGACGCCACCCCAGCCGGCGACGGTCGGCCCGCTCAATCCGCCGACCTCGGCGCCCGTGCCGGTGGTCGTGGCGCCCAGCGCCCGAGGCAGCGATTCGGCAACGCCGACACGCCCGGCGCGCACCGCGCCGGTGCCGGCCGAGGCCAATGCGACGCCATCGAGCGACCCGCTGGGCGATCTGGCCCGCGCGCGGTCGGGGATGGGGTCGAGCACGACTGCGAGCGCAAGTTCATCTGGCGCCAGCGGCGATCCTTTCGTGTACTTCGTGCAGGCCGGCGCCTACCGCACCCCGGAGGATGCCGAGGCCCAGCGCGCCAAGCTGTCGCTGATGGGCGTCGAAGCCCGCGTGACCGAGCGCGAGCAGGCAGGGCGCACCGTGTACCGTGTGCGTGCCGGCCCGTTCAACAAGAAGGACGACGCCGATCAGCTCAAGGAGCGACTGGACAGCGGCGGCCTCGAGTCCGCCCTGGTACGCGTCCAGCGTTGAGCTTTGCCATTCTTTACCTCGACAGGTCCGGGAACTCCACCCGGACCCCGGGCTCTTTCAGCCGCATAGGAGAATTTCATATATGAAACGTCGTGACTTTTCGCTGGCCGCAGCTTCGCTGGGTCTTCTTCCGCTGGTTGCCCCTTCGTACGCGCAGCAGCAGCCACCCAAGGCCGGCAAGGACTACATCGTCCTGGGCAAGCCTGCGCCGGTCGACACGCCGGCCGGCAAGGTCGAGGTGATCGAATTCTTTTCGTACAACTGCCCGCACTGTGCGGCGTTCGAGCCACAACTGGAAGCCTGGGCCAAGAAGCTGCCACCTCACGTCGCGTTCAAGCGCGTTCCGGTTCCCTTCGTGGGCAACGACACCGAAGCCAAGCAGCGCCTCTACTACACGCTCGAAGCCATGGGCAAGGTGGACGAGTTCCAGCCGATCCTGTTCGACGCCATTCACAAGCAGCGCCAGCCCATCATGGGCGACGCGGCCATCCTGGCCTGGGCCGAGAAGCAGCCGGGCCTGGACGCCAAGAAGTTCGCCGAACTGTTCAAGTCCTTCTCCGTGGTCGGCAAGGCCAAGCGCGCCAGCCAGCTCACGAGCGACTTCCAGGTGGCCGGCGTGCCGGCATTCGGCGTGGCCGGGCGCTGGTATGTCGATGGTGAAACGGCCGGTTCCATGGAACGCGCGCTGCAGGTCGTGGATTCCCTCGTCGCCGAAGCCCGAAAGGGCTGACAAGGTCGGGCCGACCCGACTTCCTTCCCCCGAAAGGCCCGCTTTGGCGGGCTTTTTCGTCAAGGCCGCGCAAGGCCGCATCCCCCGGGGGCATACAATCGCAGAGCAAGTTTCGTGCCTCTATGAAATCGCCCCTCACCTCCACTCCCTTTCGTCATGCCGGTCGCGCTCTGTGGCTGGCTCTGGCCCTGACCGGCATGGCCTCGGTCGCGCAGGCCGAAAAGGCCGACCGCGCCAAGCCCATGAACATCGAAGCGGACTCGATGCGCTACGACGATCTCAAGCAGACCAGCGTGTTCACCGGCAATGTGGTGGTCACCAAGGGCACGATCGTCGTTCGCGGCGACCGCATCGACGTGCGGCAGGATCCCGAGGGCTACCAGTACGGCGTCGTCACTGCTGCGCCCGGAAAGTTGGCATATTTCAAGCAGAAGCGGGATGCCGGCACCGACGAGTGGATCGAAGGCCAGGGCGAGACCATCGAATACGACAGCCGCGCCGACAACGTGAAGTTCATCCGCCAGGCGGTGATGCGTCGGCTGATCGGCGCCACCGTCAGCGACGAGAGCAGCGGGCCGCTGATCGTCTACGACCAGAGCAACGACACCTTCACGGTCAATGGCTCGTCGCTGCCACCGAACGCTGGCGTGGCAAGCCAGCCCGGCGGCCGCGTCCGGGCCATCCTCACCCCCAAGACCGCCGCGGCGCCGGGCGCCGCCCCTGGTGCCAAGCCGGCGCCTGCCGCAGCCGCCAAGCCGGCCGAGGGCAAGGGCTTGCGGTCCACCACCACGCTGGGCGGAGAAGCAAAGAGTGATTGAAACCGCTGGTATGAGCGCAGGCGCGGACATGGCGGAAAGCCGCCTCGAGGCGCGTGGCCTGCAAAAGAGTTACGGCAGCCGCACGGTCGTCAAGGACGTGTCCCTGGGCGTGCAGAAGGGCGAGGTCGTCGGCCTGCTGGGCCCCAACGGCGCAGGCAAGACGACGTCCTTCTACATGATCGTCGGCCTGGTTCGCGCCGATGCCGGCGACATCACCATCGACGGCGAGCCGATCGCCCACATGCCGATCCACCGGCGCGCGCGCATGGGGCTGAGCTACCTGCCGCAGGAAGCGTCGATCTTTCGCAAGCTCACGGTCGAGGAAAACGTCCGGGCCGTGCTCGAGTTGCAGTACGAACCCGACGCCCACGGGCGACCGGCGCCCCTGAGCAAGCGGCGCATCGAGGAGCATCTGGCCGAACTCCTGGCCGACCTGCGCGTCGACCACCTGCGCGATTCCCCGGCCCTGGCCCTGTCCGGCGGCGAGCGCCGCCGCGTCGAGATCGCCCGCGCCCTCGCCACGCAGCCGCGTTTCATCCTGCTCGACGAACCGTTCGCGGGCATCGACCCGATTGCGGTGATCGAGATCCAGCGAATCATCAGCTTCCTGAAGGAGCGCGGCATCGGTGTGCTGATCACCGACCACAACGTCCGTGAAACGCTGGGCATCTGCGATCACGCTTTCATCATCAGCGACGGGCATGTGCTCGCCCAGGGCACGCCTTCGGAGATTGTCGACAACGCCGATGTGCGGCGCGTCTACCTCGGCGAGCATTTCAGAATGTGATCGCGTTCCATGAAGCAGGGTCTTTCGCTGCGTGTATCGCAGCATCTCGCGCTGACACCCCAACTCCAGCAATCGATCCGACTGCTGCAGCTTTCCACGCTCGAGCTTTCGCAGGAAGTCGAGCAGATGCTCGACGACAACCCGTTTCTCGAGCGCACCGCCGAAGAGGCCGCGCGCGAGGAATTCGGTCTCGATGCCGCCGACGCACCCGTCCGCGATGACGACCGGATGGCCGAGGTCGATGGTGACTTCGTCGCCGGCGCGCCCGGCTCGGCGGCGGAATCCGCCACCGCCGTCAACGGCGAAGCCGAAGTCGCCGTCGCCGAAGGCGTGGACTCCGAACCCGACTGGGAAGGCGACGGCACCGTCGATCTTGCGCCCGACGACAGCGAATGGGGCGGCGATGCCCCGGCCCGCGCCAACAACCTCGGCGACGACGAGCGCACCGACGCGACCGAACTCGCGCGCAGCCAGGAGTCGCTCCAGTCCTTCCTGCATCGCCAGGCCTTGGGCCTTCGCCTGAGCGACACGGACAGCGCGGCACTGCGCTTCCTGATCGAATCGCTCAACGACGACGGCTACCTCGAAGATTCGCTGCCCGCGCTCGCATCCGGCCTTGCTGGAGACGACAACGATCAGTTCGACGACCTGGTGCATCACTTCCAGGTTGCGCTCGGCCTGCTGCAGAGCCTGGAACCGGTCGGCGTCGGCGCGCGCAGCCTCGGCGAGTGCCTCACCATTCAACTGCGCGCCCTTGCGAGCGAGGACGAGACCGAAGAGGAAGCACAGATCCGAAAGACGGCCATCGCCATCTGCAAACAGCCGATGGAATTGCTCGCCCGGCGCGATATCAAGCGACTGGTCACGCTCACGCGAAGCAATGAGGACGAGGTTCGCGCCGCGCTGCAGCTCATCGCCAGGCTCGAACCCAAGCCGGGCCGCCGTTTCGTGGACGTCGAACGCAACGTGGTCATTCCGGACGTGATCGTTTCGCGCGTCGGCAACGGCACGAACACCAAGTTCCGCGTCATGCTCAACCCCGAAGTCATGCCGCGTCTGCGCGTGCACGACATCTATGCCAGCGCGCTCAAGCAGCACAAGGGCGAAGGCAGCCAGGCGCTGTCGCAGCGGCTGCAGGAGGCGCGCTGGTTCATCAAGAACATCCAGCAGCGCTTCGACACCATCTTGCGTGTGTCCAACGCCATCGTCGAGCGGCAGAAGAGCTTCTTCGTACACGGCGAACTCGCGATGCGACCGTTGGTGCTGCGCGAAATCGCCGACGAACTGGGCCTGCACGAATCGACCATCAGCCGCGTGACCACGGCCAAGTACATGGCGACGCCCTACGGCACCGTCGAGCTCAAGTACTTCTTCGGCTCGGCGCTGGGCACCGAGACCGGCGGCAACGCTTCAAGCACGGCGGTGCGGGCGTTGATCAAGCAGTTCGTGAGCGCCGAGGATCTCAAGAAACCGCTGTCCGACAGTCAGATCTCCGAGATGCTCAAGGAGCAGGGGATCGAATGCGCCCGCCGCACGGTCGCGAAATACCGCGAGGCCTTGCGCATCGCGCCGGCGAATCTCCGCAAGGCGCTCTAGATTCGCCTTTGAGCCCGCAGCAGCAGCGCGCGCAGGTCGGCGGGCTGCACCGGTTTGCGCAGCGCCTGCCAGCCGCGTTCGCGGGCCAGTTCGAGCGTTGCGTCGTCGATGTCGGCGGAGATCAGCGCGATCGCCAGGTTCGGGCTTCGCCGCTGCAGTTCCTTGGCGAGCGCAATGCCATCCAACTCACCCGGCAGCCGGATGTCGCACAGCGCGATCTCGAAAGCGGGAAGGTTCGGCAACGCCAATGCGTCCGCCGCGCTGATGCAGACGTGCGGGCGCGCCCTCCAGAGGCGCAGCAGCGCCGCAACGCTGTCGGCGACCACGGTGTTGTCCTCGACCACCAGCACCCCAAGGCCCTGCCGCAGCGTTCCCGGGGCGGCGGCTTCGGTAGCCGAGACCATCGAAGGCACGACCGGCGCGCCCAGCGGTGCGGCCGGCAATTCGAAGCCGAACACCGATCCGCGCCCGGGCGCCGAGCGCAGCGTGATCTCAACGCCGAGTCGAGCAGCCAGCCGTCGCACGATGGCGAGTCCCAGTCCGTGGCCACGCTGCAGGTTGCGTTCGATGTTGCCGATCTGCTCGAAGTCGCCGAACACGCGCTCCTGTGCTTCAGGCGCGATGCCGACGCCCGCGTCGCGCACTTCGACGCGCCATGCATCAGGGCGGCGCCGGCATGCCAGCAGCACGCGCCCCCGGGGCGTGAACTTGAGCGCGTTGTCGACAAGGTTGCCGAGGATGCGGCGCAGCGCAACCGCGTCCGTCCAGACCACCACGTCCGGCGGGCATCGCACACGCACGCGGCCGCTGCCGGCTTGGCGCGCCAGTTCGTTCAGCAAGGGCGCGAGCGCGACGGCGACCGGCGTGATCGGGTCGGCCGCGGCCTCGATGCGTCCGATCTCCAGCAATTGATTGGTAAGACCTTCGAGCGCCTGCTGCGCGCGCGATAGCGCGGCGACGGTGTTCTGCACGGTCAGCCGGTCTTCGCCGGCATCCAGCTGATGGCGCAGGACCTCAGCTTGCAAGCCCATCGCCATCACCGGCTGGCGCAGATCATGGTTGGCGGCCGAGAAGAAGCGCAGCCGCTCGGCCTGCGCTTCCTGCGATTCGCGCAGGCCCGCCAGCGCCTGCGCGCGCAGCGCACTTTCGTTGTGGCGCAGGCCGATGTTCTCTTCGAGCTGCCGCGCACGCTCGCCCACCAGGCGCCAGACCATGGCGAGCAGCCCGATGCCGAGCACCGCCATGACCATCATGGACGGGGCGCCGAATCCGATGCCCATGACGATCACCGGCGCCAGCAGCAACGTGATCGCCAGTTGCATCGCCGGCGTGTAGTACGAGACGGAAAACACCGACGACAGCGTCATCGCCATGACCACCAACCCGATCATCAACTGTGAGGTGGCATTGGCCGGGTCGAAAAGAAGGATGCCCGCAGCGCCGTGAGCGCCCTCGTGCACCGCGATGCGCAGCGTGTGCAGGCGCAAGGCCGGCTTGATGTTCTCGGGCGTCAGCGGGTCGGGCAGCCGCTGCGGAAAAAAACCGCGATAGGCTGTGGTGGCCGCAATCATGGCGATCCAGATGGCCGCATGCGACACCGAGTACTGCCACGCGAAAAGCGCCGCCACGCCGCAATCGAGCAGAAACTGAACGAGCAGAACAGGTCCGCTCGGCTGAGTGCTGAGCCTGAGGACCTCGCAATGCACGGCAAACCGGTCGGCTGCCGAAGTCTCTGTTTGAGCTGGGACGGTCGGGGAGCTCATCTGCGAGCCACTATAGAGCAGCATCGAGACAAGGCGACAATCGGCGTGTGAACGATCTTTCGCTTTTTCTTCCCTGCGCCGCTGGCGTCGAGGATTTCCTCGCACAGGAAGTGCACGCGCTGACTGGCCGTGTCGGCCAGGACCTGCTGACGCTGCGCGGCGGCGTGCGCGTGCGGGCCGATTGGCGCGATGCGCTGAAGCTCAATCTCCACAGCCGGCTGGCGCAGCGCGTGCTGATCGAGCTCGCCCATGCACCATATCGGAGCGAGAACGACTTGTACGCGATCGCGAGTGGCGTGGCTTGGGAGATCTGGTTCACACCCAAGCAGACCTTCAAGATCGAGACCACCGCCCAGCACAGCCCACTGCAGAGCCTGAACTTCGCCACCCTGCGCATCAAGGACGCGATCGCCGACCGCTTTCGCGCCAAGGCGGGGGGCGTGCGGCCCAGCATCGAGACCCAGTGGCCCGACACCCGCGTGTTCGCGCACCTGACGACCGACGAGTGCACCCTCTACATCGACACTTCCGGCGAGCCCCTCTTCAAGCGCGGCTGGCGGCAGGACAAGGGTGATGCGCCCCTCAAGGAAACGCTGGCCGCCGCCATGCTGGCCGCCAGCGGCTGGTGGAACCCCGAGACGGGCGTGGTGTCGACGCAACCCCTGTACGACCCCTGCTGCGGCAGCGGGACCATCGCCATCGAGGCCGCGCAGATCGCATCCGGCATGGCCTCGGGCTCGCTGCGGCGATTCGGGTTCGAAAAGCTGCTGCCGTTCCAGGCGCATGTGTGGGCCGCGCTCAAGACCGAGGCCGTGCCCAAGGAGCGCGTGCAGGCGCCCGCCGTCTTCGGCTCGGACGTCTCGCACCGCATGGTGGATTTCGCCGAGCGCAACGCCGAGCGCGCCGGTGTCGCGCAGTTGGTGCAGTTCCGCGGAGGCGATGCGTTGCAGCGCATGCCGCCGGCCGAATCGGGCGTGATCGTGCTGAATCCACCCTACGGCGAGCGCATCGAGGTCGGCGGCGTGTCGCGCGGCCGCGAGCAGGCGCAGACCGAAGACGGCGGCCAGTTCTTCACCCAGTTGGCCAGCCACTGGAAGAAGAACTACGCCGGCTGGACCGCTTGGGTGCTGACGCCCGATCTGCAACTGCCCAAGCGCATGCGGCTGAAGGAGTCGCGCCGCGTGCCGATGTGGAACGGGCCGATCGAGTGCCGCCTGTTCCGCTTCGACATGATCGCCGGCTCGGCACGCGCACGGCCCGATCCCGGCTCGCCTGCGAAGGCGTAGCGCCTGGGACAGAATGCAGGCCTTCTCGTCCCAACCTCCCATCACGCCATGACAGACCTGTTGTCCGCTTTCCCCATCACCAAGAAATGGCCCGCGCAGCATCCGGAGCGCCTTCAGCTCTATTCGCTGCCGACGCCGAACGGCGTGAAGGTGTCCATCGCGCTCGAAGAGACGGGGCTGCCCTACGAGCCCCATCTGGTCAGCTTCGAAACGCAGGACCAGGTGTCGCCGGAATTCCGCTCGCTCAATCCCAACAACAAGATCCCGGCCATCATCGATCCGAACGGACCCGGCGGGAAGCCGCTGGCGTTGTTCGAATCCGGCGCCATCCTCATCTACCTGGCGGACAAGACCGGCAAGCTGCTGCCGAAGGATCCGGCGGCGCGCTACGAGGCGATCCAGTGGCTGATGTTCCAGATGGGCGGCATCGGTCCCATGTTCGGCCAGGTCGGCTTCTTCCACAAGTTTGCCGGCAAGGCCTATGAAGACAAGCGCCCGCGCGACCGCTACATCGAGGAATCGAAACGCCTGCTGCGGGTGCTGGATCAGCGCCTCGAGGGCCGCGCATGGCTCATGGGCGACGACTATACGATCGCCGACATCGCGACCTTCCCGTGGGTGCGCAACCTGATCGGCTTCTATGAGGCGGGGGACCTCGTCGGGATCGCCGGCTTCCCGCAAGTGACCCGGGTGCTGGAGGCTTTCATCGCCCGCCCCGCGGTCGTGGCCGGCCTTGGAATCCCGCGCCGCAATTGAGCGCGCCCGCCGTGCCTTCCGGCAGCGTCGTCCTCGACACCAACATCGTCCTGGACCTCCTGGTGTTCGACGACCCGGAACGGGCGCAGCTTGCGGCTGCGCTCGACGCCGGAGAACTGTGTTGGCTTGCCACCGCCGAGATGCGCCGCGAACTCGCGCGCGTGCTCGGCTATCCGCTGATCGCGAACCGGCTGGCTGCCCTGGGGCGTGAGGCGTCGGAGGTGCTCGCCGCCTACGACGCGCGAGCGCGACTGGTCGAAGGCACGCCGGCGCGTGCGCCCTGCGTCTGCAGCGATCCGGACGACCAGATGTTCATCGACCTCGCGGTGACGCACCGTGCGCGGCTGGTGAGCAAGGACCGCGCGGTGTTGACGATGCGCAAGCGGCTGGCGGCGCTCGGCGTCGAGGTGGTCGGGGCTTAGCGATTTTCACGCCGGAACGGACCATCCGGTGGTACACCACGTCCTCGCGCTCGATGTGAAAAGCGCGACCATCGGAAGCGATCGTTCACCATCAAGGAGTCCATGACCATGGCAGTTTCGAAAAACACGAAGGATGCGAAGAAGCGGCGGCTGGCGCCCCTGAAGACACCCAGTCCCTTGGGCGCAGATGCCGTCCGCGACATTTCGGGGGAACTCAACGCGCTCCTGGCCGACACCTTCGCGCTGTACCTGAAGACCAAGAACTTCCACTGGCACATGTCGGGTCCGTACTTCCGCGACTACCACCTGCTGCTGGACGATCAGGCCGACCAGATCTACGCGACCGCCGACCCCATCGCCGAACGCGTGCGCAAGCTCGGCGGCACGACGCTGCGCTCCACAGGCCACATCACGCGGCTGCAGCGGATCTCGGACAACGACGCCGATTTCGTCACGCCGGCCGACATGCTTGCGGAACTGCGCGAAGACAACCAGCGGCTGGCAGGCTTCATGCGCGAGACACACTCCCTGTGCGACGACAGCGGCGACGTCGCTACTGCCAGCCTGCTGGAAGTGTGGATCGACGAAGCCGAACGGCGGACCTGGTTCCTCTTCGAATCGGGCCGGCAGACCTGAGGACCTGAGCTAACTGCCGTACCACCGCGCCAGCAGGCTCGCCACGGCACGCACGCGCTGCGTGTCGCGGCCCCAGCGACGTCCGGACGGCAGGTGCCGCAGCCAGCGCATGCGGCGCGCGGCCACCGCGAGACGTTCCCGCACTTCGTCGCTCGCGTCCGCCAGTGTCCTGTGCCAATGCGCGGCAGCGGCATGCGGCGAGGCGGCATCGACCAGCATCGCGGTGGAGTGCAGGTAGCTGAGCCAGTCGCGCGCCTGGCATTCGGCCAACGGAAGCGTTTCGCCGGGGTCGTCCTCGAAGTCGATGTAGCCGATGGCGCCGTCCGGGCACTGCACCAGATTGCGGTCGAAGGCCTGGCTCAGATAGGCATCGCGGGCATGGACGTGGGCGATGGCGGCGAGGCCTTCGTTCCAGACGGCAAGCAGCGACGCCGGGCCCGCGGCTGCGGCTTGATCGAGCCGTTCCTGCAGCACGACAGCCGGCCGGCCGCTTTCGCCGAGGTCGGAAATCATCAGTCCGTCAGGCTGCTGTGCCAGTACCGTCGGAACGCGCAGTCCCGCCAGACCCAACTGATACAGCCGGCGCGCCTCGATCACCAGCGCCGCCTCGCCGCCCGGGTTGGGCACGGGCGCCAGCACATCGAGCCGCAGGATGCTGGAGATCACCGCCTGCAGGCGGTAGCGCAACATGCCGTGACGCGGCCCCGCCTTCTTGATCCATACGCGCTCCGCGCCGAATCGGTGGCTTGCGACAGCCTTTGCCTGCTGCGGCAGCATCGTCCGAAGGAACTCGGCGTAGTCGTCAGGCTGGGGCGGCGTCGCGCCCGTCTCGAGCGGCGCCGGCGCGGAGGAAAGCCCCTTGCGCATGTGTACGCGGGTGGACATCCCACCTCTTCTCACTGGATTCATACGAAAAAGCCGGCCGCGCAGAGGGCAAAGGCGGTGTAACGCGCCGGAAACGGCGGATTCAGCGGGGTAGAAATAACGAGTCTCCGGGAACCTTGCTGCATCATAGAGGGCTCCTTGCGCAACGACATGACAACCCTTCCCGACCCCCAGACCCCCGCCCAGCCCGACAACGCACCGCTCGGACCCGACGATTTCGACGCCCAGGACGAGGCGCTCGACGCCATGCGCGAGCATGACGAGGAGATCCCGCAATGGGAATTCTGCGAGGGCTTCATGGCCGCGCTGGTGTGCACGCGCCGCCCGATCGAGCCCGCCGAATACTGGCCTGTGCTGCTCGGCGACAGCTTTGTGCCCGCGCAGCACATGGAATTCGTCTGGCGCTGGAAGCAGCGCTGGCGCGAGATCGAAACCGGCCTCGACGCCGACGTGCAGTCGCTGGACGACGAGCGCACCTGGCAGCCCGAGGTACTCGATACCCGCGGCGCGATCGCGGCCCTGCCCGAGGAAGAGCGCGGCGAGATGGAGGGCGAGGCCATTCCGTCGTTCGCCCAGGTCTGGGCGCTGGGCTTCATGTATGCGGTCGAGAACTGGCCCGACGAGTGGACGCCGCCCCGCGACAAGGAGGGCGCACAGATGCTCGATGAGGCGCTCGACGCCATCGTCACGCTGGCCGACGACGACAAGGGCAAGCCGGTGCTCTCCATGTACAGCGAAGACGGCCCGCCCAGCGTGAGCCAAGAACGGATCGACGATTTCGGCGCCGCGATCTGGGCCGTGTACGACCTGCGCCAGCTCTGGCGCAGCATGGGCCCGCGCATCGAGACCATCCGCAAGGAGGCCACGCCTGGCCGCAACGACCCATGCCCTTGCGGCAGCGGCAAGAAATACAAGAAGTGCCACGGTGCCTGAGGCAACGCTCAGGCACGAAGCCGCGCCCGCGGCGCTGACTGCCCGCACCGCCTGGGCCATGGTGCTGGCCCTGTGCACGGCCTTTGCGCTGAGCCAGGCCTATCGCACGGTCGGCGCCATCATGGCGAGTCCGCTGCAGAACGAGTTCAAGCTCTCGGCGCAGGCGCTCGGCATTTTTTCGGGGTCGTTCCATTTCGCCTTCGGTGCCATGCAGCTTTTCATGGGCATCGGCATCGACCTGCATGGCATTCGCCGCACGGTGCTCACGGCGTTTCCGCTGGCAATCGCCGGCGCGGTCCTCTCCGCGATGTCGACCAGCTACGGCGTTCTGGTGGCAGGCCAGGTGCTGATCGGCATCGGCTGCGCACCGGCCTTCCTCGTGTGCACGGTTTTCATTGCGCGGCATTTTCCGGCGGCGCGTTTCGCGACGATCTCGGGCCTGGTGCTCGCGATCGGTGGCGTGGGCATGCTGGCGACCGGCACGCCGCTCGCGTGGCTGGTTCAGGAGCGCTCGTGGCGCATGGGCTTCGTCGTGTTGGCGGTCGCTTCCGTGCTGGCCTGGCTGTCGATCTGGCGCTGGGTGCGCGAGCCTGCCCGGCAAGACACGCGATCGAAAGAATCGATGGGCGAGGCGCTGCGCCAGTTCGGCGCGCTGTTCGCGATGCGGCACACGCTCGGCATCATGGTGCTCGGCGCGGTGACCTATGCGGCCTTCATCTCGCTGCGCGGGTTGTGGCTCGGGCCGCTGCTGATCCAGCGGCACGGTTTCTCCCTGGTGCAGAGCGGCAACGTGGCCTTGATCGTCTCGGTCATCTCGCTGATCGGCGCGCCGCTCTTCGGGCGCCTCGATCGCGACGGGCTTGTGCGTCGTCGGCGCATCGTGGCCTGCAGCCTGGTCTATGCCGCGCTCTTTGCCGCCATTGCCGTTTTCACCCAGGCATGGATCGATGTCGGGGGCAGCATCCTGATCGGGCTCGTGTCGGGCTTCATCGTCTGGCAGTACGCCGACGTGCGGGTCGCCTATCCGGCGGCCATCACGGGGCGCGCGATGGCGGTGTTCACGATGGCGATGTTCCTTGGCGTGGCACTGATGCAGTGGGTCACCGGCATCGCCGCTTCGGTGGCGCAGGCGCACGGCATGGAGCCCTTCAGGGCCGTGCTCGCGACCATTGCCGTGCTGCTGGTCGGGGCGACGATCGCGTTTGCGTGGCTGCCTGCACCGACTCCGCGATCGGGGCTGGGCCAATAGTGCGCAGCGTTCAGTAAGGAGGCGCCTTGCGCGCCCGCTGTTCGCGAGCGGCCTCCGTCCACCAGGCCAGATCGTCGGCAAAGCGGCCGAACGAGCGCTCCAGCGCTTCGCCGGCGCCGCCGGTGGGGTGGCCATCGGCGTCGAGCGTCTGGGAGATTGGCCCGACGGCCAGGGTGCTCGACACCACGACCATCCCCATCTCCGACAGGATCGAATGCCAGATCGTGCCCGACCGAACACCGGAGAAGCGGCCCGCCGAGTAGCTTGCGACGGCGGCGGGGCGCCAGAACCACTCTTCGAGAAAGTGGTCCGTCAGGTTCTTCAAGCCGGGTTGCGGTCCCCAGTTGTATTCGCCGGTCACGAAGACGAAGGCGTCGGCCTTGCGGATCTTGTCCGCCAGCGCTTCCATCGGCGCGGGCGCGGTGCCTTTCGGGTACTCCTTGTACATCCGGTCCAGCATGGGCAATCCGACGGCCTGGGCATCCACCAGCTCCACGTCGGCGCCGCGCGCCTGGAGGCCCCTGACGACATAGTCCGCCAGCCGAATGCCCATCCGGTCGGACCGGTAGGAGCCGTAGAACACCAAAACCTTGTCGGCCATGCTCGCTCCTTGCTTCAGATCTTGAAAGCGCGCTGGATGTCGGGCCGCACAAGGTCGGCATAGTCGCGGTGCTTGCGGATCCAGCCCGCGATGAACTGGCACACCGGGATGACGTGCTTGCCCTGTGCCCGCGCCTCGTCGAGCACATGCTTCGCGATGGCCGAGCCCACGCCCTTGCCTTCGAAGGCGGGCAGCACCTCGGTGTGCGTGAACATGATGGCTTCGCTCAGCAGGTTGTATTCGCAGTAGCCGGCGAGTTCGCCGCCGATGGTGGCTTCGTAGCGATGCGCGGCCGGGTTGTTGGTGATGGTGATGTCGGTCATTGGGCTTCCGGAGGTTTCAGGATGTGCGCGCCAGAAAGGTCGCAAGATTGGCCGCCGCCGTGGCCCGCACCTTCTTCTTGAGCATCGGCGACCAGCCCAGCAACAGGCCCGGCGTGCCGAGTGCCTGCCGTGACCAGCGCCAGAAATCGAAGCTGTCGCGCTGCGTGGCGATCAAGCCCTCGGGCGTGAAGGTGAAGCGCGAGTCGATCGCGTTGTCGACGATGCGCCCGGTGGCACTGAAGAGGTAGTGCGCATCCCAGTGCGCCTGGCCGGTCGCGGCGTCGGCCTGTACGTCCCGGTAGGTGAGCTTCCAGACCGCTGCGCCCTTGGCCTTCGTGCCGCTGCAGAGCATCTTCCACATGCCGCCGACCTCGCGCGCGCCGCGCAGGGAGAAGGCTTCGTCGTCGAAGGTGGCGTCCGGCGCGTAGCAGGCGGCCATGGTGTGGGCGTCGAGCTGCGCGAACGCGTCGTAGAAGCGGCGGAGGGTCTGTTCGTTGCGCATCGGCGGCATCGTAGCCGAGCAAGCCTCGCGCGTGGGCGCTAGGCTTGGACCATCGTCGCGAGCGTCTGCAGCGCGTAGTGGACTGTCGCGGCCCGCACCGCGGCCCGGTCGCCGTCGAATCGGCGCCGCTCGGTGCGCACATGGCCGTCCACCGACCAGCCGAACCACACCGTGCCGACCGGCTTTTCTGGCGAGCCGCCGGTCGGGCCGGCGACACCGGTCACCGCCACCGCGACTTGCGCTTTCGAGCGCGCGACGGCGCCTTCGGCCATGGCGCGCGCGACTTCCTCGCTGACCGCGCCGTGCGCCGCGATCAACGCCGCATCGACGCCGAGCATCTCGGTCTTGGCCTCGTTCGAATACGTGACGAAGCCGCGCTCCAACCAGTTGCTCGATCCCGAAAGATCGGTGCATGCGCCGGCGATCAGGCCGCCGGTGCAGCTTTCGGCCGTGGCCATCATCCAGCGCTTGCGTTGCAGCAGGTCAGCCAGCAGCTCGACGAGCGCGGGCGTGTCGAGTTCGGAAGGGGATGGGTTCATCGTTTCACCATGCGCGCAATGCGGCGATCACCAGCAGCGTGCAGAACGCGGCCACCAGGTCGTCGAACAGGATGCCGAATCCGGCCGCGCGCCATCGCATCGTCTCGGGCGTGGCGCCGCGTTGCTTGAAGAGCCGGTCCGCCCAGCCCACCGGGCCGATCTTGACGGCGTCGAAGAAGCGAAACAGTGCAAAGGCAGCGATCTGCCCGAAGAGCCCTGCGGGCATCACCAGCCACAGGATGATCCAGAAGGCGACCACTTCGTCCCACACGATGGAACCGGGGTCGGCCACGTTCATGTGGCGAGCGGTCACGGTGCAGGCCCACCAGCCGACCGGCAGCGACACCAGGATCACCCAGCCGATCGTTGCGGCTGAGAGCCAGTGGTTCATGATGAGGTACGCGGCCCAGGCCCACAGCGTACCGACCGTCCCCGGCGCCCGGCGCGGCAGGCCCGAACCGAAGCCGAGGGCGATGACGTGCGCAGGGTGCGAGAACATGAAACGCAGCGTGGCGCGGCGCGGCGAAAAATCCGGTGCGGCACCGGAAGGAGAAGCAACTGGCATGGGGCGACAGTGTCGCGCATCTCCGGCGATGCCGGTCGGGAGGGAAGGTCAGGCGGTCGCCGTCTCCCGCGCGGCCTGTCCACGAAGCCGGGCCACGAGGTCACCCACGTCCCCCGGAAGGCGGTCGCCCCGCCATGCGACGTGCTGGTCTGCGCGGCAGAGCACCAGTCGATGCCTGTACGCCGGAGGGATCTCCGCCGCATCGACGTCAACCACCGCCAGCGGCATGTCGCATGACTTCGCGCCCTGTACCAGCGCCGAAACATCGATCCCGCGATCGAAACGCAGCAGCGTGTAGCCAGGCCCGAATGCGTCGTACAGCGACCGTCCGCCCGCGAGCCAGAAATGCGGCGCGCGGCATCCCGGCACGGTCGAAGGCGTGAAGCTGCCCATCGAGTAGGTCGGCGGTTCCTCGCCGTCGGTCGCGATGATCGGCGAGCCGGTATAGAAGTAGCCGAAGTTCAGTCCGGCGCAGCAGAACTGCTGCACGTTGAGTTCGTAGGCCTCGCGTCCGATCTCGGCACGCAGTGCATCGCCCTTGGCGCCAGGCGCTTCGATGTCGGCGGGCACCGCGCGGCGGGCGCGGATCATCTTCTGCGCGTGGTCCATCGCGAAGTGCGACACCTGCTCGGTGATCGGCTGCCGCTCGGCCTCGTAGGCGTCGAGGATGCGCTCATCGGCCCAGCCCTGGACGCAGGCCGAGAGCAGCCACGACAGGTTGATGGCATCGGCGATCCCCGCATTCATGCCGTAGCCCGCGTAGGGCACCCACAGGTGCGCCGCGTCGCCCGCCAGGAACACCCGGCGGTCGCGGAAGCGGTTGGACAAGAGGCGGCGGCCGACCCAATCTTCCTTGCTGATCACCTCGTAGCGGAAATCGGGGCCGACGCCGAGGATTTCGCGGATGGATCGATCGCGGTCGACCGAATCGAACTCCGGCTCTTCGGCGTTGAGGTGGTTGTGCACGAGCCAGGTCTCGTGCCCGTCGATGGCGAACATGGTGCCGCACCGGCGCGGGTTCACCGAGTAGTACGACCAGGCCGGCTTGCCGGGGATCATTGCGCGCAGTTCCGGCGCGCGGATGAAGGTCGACTGCACGCGCTGGATCACCGCAGTGCCTTCCAGCTTCGCGCCGATCTTCTTGCGCACGCCCGAGCCGCCGCCGTCGCAGCCCACCATGTAGCGGGCTCGGATGGTGCGCGAGGCTCCCTGGTCGAGATCGGTCGCGGTGGCGCGCACGCCGTCGTCGTCCTGCTCGAAGTCCGTCACCTGCGTGCGGTTGAGCAGTGTCACATGGGGCAGCGCCGCTGCGTGCTCCAGAAGGATCGGTTCCAGGAAGATCTGGTTGATGCGATGCGGTGGCTCCGGCGTCGGCCACCAGGCGTCCGGCCCCTCGGTCTCGGTGTAGCGGTCACGACGGCACGGGATCGGAATGCGCGTGAGCTCGATGCCCGTCACGCTGGTGCGGAACACCACGTCGTTGGGGTGATCGGCCGGCAGCCCGGCATCGCGCAGCTTCTGCGCCACGCCCAAGCGACGGAACTGCTCCATCGTGCGTGCCGACACATGGTTGCACTTCACGTTGGGCGGCTCGGCGTAGCGGCGAATTTCCGCGATGACGACCTTCACGCCGCGCGAGGCCAGGTCCATGGCCAGGGTCAGGCCCACGGGGCCGGCGCCGACGATGAGGACATCGGCTTGGAGTTCTGTGTTCGTCATGCGGTTTTCAGTCCAGCTTGATGCCAGCGGTCTTGATGACCTTGGCCCATTTCTTTGTCTCTTCACGGATGTAGTTGTCGAAATCCTTCGGTGTGCCGGGTGCAGGCTCCACGCCGAGGGTGCGCATGGACTCTTTCACCTTCTCGTCATTGAGCGCGGCGACGATCTCCGCGTTCATCCGCGCGACGATCGGCGCGGGCGTATCGGCCGGCGCCACCACGCCGAACCAGCCGGTAGAGTCGTAGCCCGGCAATCCGGCCTCGGCCACCGTCGGCACGTCGGGCAGCATCGGCAGGCGCTTCGGGCTGGTCACGGCGTAGGCAATCAACTTGCCCGCCTTGATCTGCTGCAACGCCGAAGGCAGATCGACCACCGCCAGCGGTATCTGGCCCGCCATCGCGTCGAGCGCGGCCGGTCCCGATCCGCGGTAGGGCACCTCGACCAGCTTCACGTCCGCCATCTGGCTGAAGAGCGCCGCCGACAGATGCATTGCAGTGCCGTTGCCGCCGTGGCCGATCGACAGCTTGCCCGGCTCGGCCTTCGCCAGCGCGATCAGTTCTTGCTGCGTCTTCGCGGCAACCGACGGGTGCCCGACGATCACGAACGGAATGGCGGCGAGCATGCCGACCGGCTTGAAGTCCTTCAGCGGATCGAAGGGCATGTTGGGGTAGAGGCTCACGTTCGCCGACAGCGCACCGGCCGCGCCGACGCCCAGCGTGTAGCCGTCGCCCGGCGCCTTCGCCACCGCGGTGAGGCCGACGTTGCCACCGGCGCCCGGCCGGTTGTCGACGATCACCGCCTGCCCGAGCTTTTCGTTGAGCTTCGGCACCAGCATGCGGACCACCGCGTCGGCGCTTCCTCCCGGCGGGAAGGTGACGATCATGCGGATCGGCTTGGTGGGGAAGTCGCTGCTGTTGCTGGCGGCCTGGCCGTGCGCGGGGCCTGCGAGCAGGGCGCAAGTTGTGCCGAGCAATGCCAGGGCGCGGGCGAAATTCTTCATGGATCGGTACCTCGTGTTGTCTCCAGCGCGCATTGGACGCCAGGGATATTCATTCGTAAATCAATAAATTCCGAATGAAATATGATGATTTCTGATGAATCAGAAGTTCACCCCCACGATTCGGCAGCTGCGTGCCTTTCTCGCCGTGCATCAGCTGCGCAAGCTCAGCGCCGCGGCCGAGAAGCTGTTTGTCACGCAGTCGGCCGTGAGCATGCTCATCCGCCAGCTCGAGGAGGGGCTCGGCGCCAGGCTCTTCGACCGCACCACCCGCTCGCTGCAGCCCACGGCGGCGGCTGAAGAGATGCTCGCCACGGCGGAGCGCATCCTCCGCGATGTCGATTCATTGAGCGCCGGATTCCGCGAGCTCTCCACGCTGCAGCGCGGCCGGGTCAGCCTCGCCATCACGCCGACGCTGGCTTCGTTCCTGATGCCGGCGGCGATCCGCCGCTTCGGCGAAGCGCATCCGCAGGTGCGTGTCGTCGTCGACGACTGCGCGCCCGAACAGTTCGTCTCGCGCATCATCGGCGAGCACGTCGATTTCGGCATTGGCACGCCCGAGCGGCCTGGCGCCGAGGTCGAGACGCAGACCTTGCTGCGCGATCACCTGAGCCTGGTGTGCCTGCGCGACCATCCGCTGGCAGGGAAGAAGGCAGTGCGCTGGGCCGACCTGGGCGGCCATCCGCTCATCACCGTGCGGCCCGGCTACGGCATCCGCCCCTTGATCGACGGTACGGCCACGGGGGCCGGCGTGGTGCTCAACGTGGTCAACGAGGTGTCGTTCCTGTCGACCGCGATCTGGATGACGGCGAGCGGCATGGGGGCGTCGATCATGCCTTCGGCCTTCGCGAAGGCGGCGGGCGACCCGGAATTGGTGATCAAGCCCATCACCGCGCCGCGCGTGTCGCGCGACATCTCGGTGGTCACCAAGCGGGGGCGTTCGCTGTCGGCAGCGAGCCGCAGCTTCATCGACGCGCTGCGCCGCGGGCTGAAGGAAAGCTGAGAAAGCCTCAGGAAGGCCGGCCCGTTCAGGCCGGCTGGAAATGCTGCTCGATGCGCTGGGCCACGGCCTTCGGGCGGTTGCGCAGGGCTTCGGTGGCGCAGGCGCCGAGGAACATGCCGTCGAAATTCATCTCCACGCTCTCGAAGTAGTGATCGAGCGACGATCCTGCGTCGAGCACGCACTGCTCCAGCGACGTGAAGGTGCCGCCGGAATCCTGCGCGTCAGATCCTTGGGCGCTGATGCGATAGGAATAGGCGCCAGTTGCGATGCGCCGGAATTCGATCAGGGGTTTCATGGCACTCGGATGATTGCGGCGATGGCGCATCCGGTAAATAGTCCATTTGGACCGGACGGACTTCGCGCAGAATTCGCAGGTCATGCTTCCGCCCCGCATCCTTCTCATCGACGACCATGCGCTCTTCCGGTGCGGACTCCGGATGGTGCTGTTGTCCGGCATTCCCGACCTCGAAGTGGCCGAAGCCGCATCACTGGAAGAGGCGATGAAGACCGCCATGGCGGAGCCGGCCCTGGTCCTGCTCGACATCCAACTGCACGGGCTCAACGGCCTCGAAGGCATTGCGCTGGTCAAGCGCAAGTGGCCGGATGCGGCGGTGGTCATCCTTTCGTCCGACGCCGCACCGCAGAACGTGAGAATGGCCCTGGAACGCGGCGCCGCCGCCTTCGTCTCGAAAGCCGACACGGCGGACAACATCCTGGCGGTGATCGAGCAGTTGCGGCGCGGCCAGGAGGTCGTGTCCCCGGTTCAGGCCAACGCGCAGGCCGGCAGCGGAGACGGAACTCGCCAGTTGCTGACGCCGCGCCAGTTCGAAGTGCTCGACCTGCTGTGCCAGGGCCTGCCCAACAAGGTGATTGGCCGCCGCCTCAACCTGTCGGAGAACACCGTGCGCGGCCACGTGCAGGCCGTGCTCGCCGCGCTGCATGTGTCGAGCCGCTCCGAGGCAGGCTTCGCGGCCCGCCGCAGGGGACTGGTCGCCTGATGAAGAATCCGCTGCGCCTCGCCGACGGGCGCACGCTGATCGAGCAACTGCGGCTGCTGTGCGGCAACGTCGGCAGCTCGGTCATCCCCACCATCCTCGTCGCGCTGCTGCTGGTATGGGTGCTTTCCAACGAGAGCAACGTGCTCGCGCTGCGTGCCTGGGCCGGGGCGGTGATTCTCATGAAGCTCATTTGCGCGCGCGAGGCGCGGCGCACGCTGGCATCGGTGATATCGCCCGAGCTCGCAGAGCAGTTCGTCTTGCGGCAAATGGTGCTGAATGCCGTCGACGGCGCCGTGTGGGGTTCGCTCGCGTGGGCCACCCTGGGCACGACGACGGTGGCCGGCTCGGTGCTCGTGGTGGCGGTGCTCGCGGGCGTCGCCGGCAGTTCCATGTCGTCGCTGGCGCCGGTGCTGCCGGTCTTCCTCGTGTTCGGCGCGACCGAGCTGATCCTCCTCGCGACGAAGCTGTGGACGCTTGGCGACCCGGCCTACAACGCGCTGGGCGTGGCCGGCGCGCTGTACGTGGTCACGCTGCTCGGGCAAGCTCGCAACAGCGCCAAGGCGGCGCGCGCAGCCATCGACTTGCGCTTCGAGAACGTCGAACTGATCGAGCGCCTGCGCGTGGAAACCGAACACGCGCAAGCGGCACAGCAGAAGGCCGACGAGGCCAATCTCGCCAAATCCAAGTTCCTCGCCGCGGCCAGTCACGACCTGCGCCAGCCGATCCATGCGCAGGGGCTGTTCCTGGAAGTGCTGGCGCGCAGCAAGCTCTCCGCCGCGCAGTACGACGCGCTCGCCAATGCACGCGCCACCTGGCAGGCTTCCGCCGAGATGCTCGACACGCTGCTCGACTTCTCGCGCATCGAGGCCGGCGTCGTCGAACCGCAGATGCAGGTCTTCCATCTGCAGCCGCTGCTCAACAAGATCGAGAACGAACTCGCGCCGCAGGCCGATGCCAAGGGCATCGTCTACCGTTCGCGCGAAACCCATGTCGCCGTGCGGTCAGACCCCGCCCTGGTGGCGCTCATCCTGCGCAACCTGGTCTCGAACGCCATCCGCTACACCGAGCGCGGCGGCGTGCTCGTGGCCTGCCGCGTGCGCGGCGCCGAAGTGCAGATCGAAGTGTGGGACACCGGCATCGGCATCGAGGCTTCGCAGCACGAGGACATCTTTCGCGAGTTCCATCAACTCGGGAATGCAGAGCGCGACCGCCGCAAGGGCCTGGGGCTTGGCCTCGCCATCGCGCACGGACTGGCGCGCACGCTCGGCCACGGCCTGTCGCTGGTCTCGCGGCCGGGACGCGGCAGCGTCTTCAGAGTCAGTTTGCCGATCGCGCAGATGGGCGTCGCGAGCGGCGCCGTCCAAGTCGTGCCGAGCCATGCGCGGATCTTCGATGTGCGCGTGCTCGTGATCGACGACGACGACTCCGTGCGCGCAGGTATGCGCCAATTGCTGGGCGCATGGGGCTGCGAATGCGACGTCGCCGATTCGATCGAGGAAGCGCTGGCCCTGGCCCGCGTTCACCCGCCGGGCCTGGTGATCAGCGACTACCGCCTGCGTGAACTGCGCACCGGCGCCGAGGCCATTTCCGCGCTGCGCGCAGAGTTCGGTGAATCGCTTCCTGCGTTGTTGATCACCGGAGACACCGCACCGCAGCGCCTGCGCGAGGCTCGCGCGAGCGGTGTGCCGTTGCTGCACAAGCCGGTGTCGCCGAACCAGCTTTACCACGGGCTGATGTGCGTGCTGAACGAGGTCGAGATCGATTCGTCGTTCGCGCGGCTCGAAGCGGCGCCGGGCGAGAGCCTTCGGCGCGCCTGACGTCGCTGCGGTGCCGCTCAGGCGAAGTGATCGAAGGAAGTGAAGCGCTGCGCGACAGCCTTGCCTTGCGCATCGACGATGCGAAGCCCTGATTCCGATTCGATGCGGCCGATCCGCGCCACCGGTGTGCCCGATGCGCGCCCGGCCTGCTCGACAGCATCGCGAGCCGAGGTCGGCGCGGTGAAGGCGAGTTCGTAGTCGTCGCCACCGGCGAGCGTGCAGGTGCGCCGCACGTCGAGACTCAGCGGCGCAGTCGTTCCCATGGCGAGTAGGTCGGCCGCCGCATCGGCATCGACCTGCGCCCCGACACTGCTGGCCTTCAGGATGTGCCCGAGGTCCCCGACCAGCCCGTCGCTGATGTCGATCGCCGCGGTCGCGATGCCGCGCAGTGCCTGCCCCAATGCAACACGCGGTGTGGGTTGTTCCATTCGCCCGCGCGCCAGCTCGAACGCCTCGGCCGGCAGCGCAAGCGTGCCGCGAAACACTTCGAGCGCGAGCCGCGCGTCGCCGAGCGTGCCGCTGACCCAGATGTCGTCACCCACCTTCGCGCCCGAACGCAGCAGCGCGCCGCGTGCGGGCACTTCGCCGAACACCGTGATGCAGAGATTGAGCGGTCCGCGCGTCGTGTCGCCGCCGATCAACTCGCAACCGTGCGCATCGGCCAGTGCAAAGAGCCCGCGCGAAAACCCCTCCAGCCAAACCTCATCGACCGCAGGCAACGCGAGCGCGAGCGTGAACGCCAGCGGCTTGGCGCCGCACGCCGCCAGATCGCTCAGATTGACGGCCAGCGCCTTGTGCCCGAGCCGCTCGGGACTGACAGTGGAAAGAAAGTGCCGCCCCTCGACCAGCATGTCCGAAGAAACCGCAAGCTGCATGCCCGCAGCCGGTGCGAGCAGGGCGCAATCGTCGCCCACGCCCAGCGGCGAGCGCTTCACGGGCCGCGTGAAATAGCGCGCGATGAGATCGAATTCGCCAGTGCTCATGTCAGGACGGCCTCAGACGGCGGCGGTGCGGAAGCGCAGGCCCGATTGCCGGACCACCTCGGCAAGCAACCTCTCCTTGCCCTGCAACTCCCGCAGCCAGCGCGCGTCGTTGCGATTGGCCTCGACGCTGGTGCGCAGTTCCGACAGCGCCTTCGTGGCGTTGAGCGCCTCACTGTGCCATTCGAGCTGCGTCATGGTCATCAGGATATGGTCGCGCAGCGACATGTGCTCCCCGCTCGCCGGATCGACGTAGACCGCATCGAGACCGAAGCGGCACGCCTGGAAGCGGTTGTAGGTATAGACGAGGTAGTCGTCCTCGGTCGGCGTGAAAGGCTGCTCCTGCAGGAACCACGCGGCCAGCGACTGCACATAGCCGGCCAGCGCGGCGGCGCGTTCCACGGTCAGCGGCGTGTCGAACACGCGGATCTCGATGGTGCCGAATTCGGGCTTGGGCCGGATGTCCCAGTAGAAGTCCTTCATGCTCCGGACCACGCCGGTGCGCGTCATGCGCATGAAGTAGTTCTCGAACTCCTTCCACGACAAGGTGAACGGCGCGCGGCCCGACAACGGAAACGCGAACACCGAATTCAGCCGCGCCGAATCGAACTGCGTGTCCTGCCCCTGCACGAAAGGCGACGAGGCCGACAGTGCGATGAAGTGCGGGATATAGCGCGACATGCGGTGCAGCATCAGCAGCGCCCCATTGGCATCGGGGCAGCCGATGTGCACGTGCTGGCCGAAGATGGTGAACTGCTTCGACAGATAGCCGTAGAGCTCCGACAGCTCCCGAAACCGCGGCTTGTCGTAGATGCGCCGTTCGTGCCACTGCTGGAAGGCATGCGTGCCGCCGCCCACCACCGCGATGTTGAGCTTGTCGGCGTTCTTCACCAGCGCGTCGCGGATCGGCGTGAGCTGCTCGATCACGTCCTGCGCCGAATGGCACACGTCGGTCGAGATCTCGATCATGCTCGACGTCATCTCCGGCACCACGCTGCCGGGCAGCGGCGTCTGCGCCATCAGCCGCAGCATGTCCGCGGCATAGGGCGCGAGGTCGTAGTCGTGGGTGTTGACGAGCTGCAGCTCGAGCTCGACGCCGAGCGACAGCGCGACGGACTTGTTGAAGCGTTCCAGCGGCACGATGCGGCTTGCCGGCGTAGCGGGCGTGCCGTCGGCTTGAAGTTCCATCGGACGTGATGTCATGTCGACCCCCACTCTCGGCACGGCGCTGCACTCATCGCTGTGTCTCCTCCACCCTGCCGAAGGCTTCGGGCAGCCAAGGCATGGAACTCTCGCCGGCGCCGTGAATGGCAGCGGTGGCGATCACCGCCCCGAGCACTTCCATCAGCAGGATGGCCGGCAGGGCGATCTGCGTGATCATCGCACCCAGCAGGGGTGATGCGGAAACGAAAGCCGACGAGATCAGCAGTGCGATCGACGACAGCGGCGACATCGCGCAGCCGACCCAGAAGGCCTGTTTCCAGCTTGCGCCGCTGCCGGGGTTCGCGATGGCGACGCCCGCGATCTTGGAGAAGGCGCGCACGCCGATCATGGTGAGCACCACGCTCGCAACCGGCAGGTTCCAGTCGGCCTGCGCCGCCACGATCGAGACCAGCACGAACATCAGCATCGTGATGAGGGAGGCGGCGGTGCCGAGCTGGCGGGGCCAGGTCCACGGCCTGGGATTGAGCGCCTTGAGCAGCACACCGCCGATCAATGCCGCGAGGGGCGCCGAGCCGCCGAAGTGCGCCGCCAGCGCAGCGCCCGCGCCGATGATGGCCAGCAGCAGGATCGAGGTGTTCTCGCTCGTCGGGCTCATCACGCGCAGTGCCGAGCGCAACGAAAGCGCCATCAGCGCCCCGACCACGAAGGACATCCCCAGCACCACCAGGACAGGAGACAGCTTCTGCAGCAGCCCCGTCGGCGCATGCTCGATGAGCCCCGCCTGCGCATAGCCGAGCGCGAGCGCATAGAAGGTATTGAGCGTCGCCAGCGTCATCGCGCGCTCCGTGACAGGCCCCGAGGCGCGCGTGTCGATGATGACCCGGCTCAGCACCGCCGGGGACGCGACGATCGCCATCAGCGCGATCGGATTGGCCACCGGATCGGGCACGTCCAGCCAGTGCAGCACCCAGAACACCGCGAAATAGGTGAGCGTCGATTCGAGCAGGCTCTGCACCAGCACCATCGGGTTGTGGCGGAACCAGCGCACCGGCAGGCGCCCGCCGGCCTCGAACAGCACGATCGCCACGCCCAGTTCGATCAGGAAGAGGCTGATGCCCTGCAGCGGCCAGATCGCGCCTTCGAAGCCGGCGAAGCCCACCACGGTGCCGACGATCGAATAACCGATCACCTTGGGCATCCCCAAGTAGCGTTGCACCAGATGGCCGGAGGCCGCCGCTGCCGCCAGCAGCAATGCCCACAGCACGGTCGGCAGGCCGGCCGAGGGACGGACCCACTCAGACCAGAAACCCAGCAGATCGTTGGAAAAGAAATTCATCAAGCAGATTCAATCAAGGCGGGGGTCGGCCGCGCTGCCCGATGAGGTGCGCAGCCACCCTCCGGGGCGGAGCTCAGTGCAGCACTCGCGAGGAGGGAATACCCCCCGCATCGGCTTCCAGCACGAACATGGAAATCGGAACGTCGAAGCGCTCCGCACGTTCTGTCACGATCAAAAAGCTCCCGTGCATGGTACCGCTCGGTGCCTGGAGGCGGCAGCCGCTGGTGTAGCGAAAGGATTCCCCAGGCGCCAGGAGGGGTTGCTGGCCGATCACGCCGAGCCCGTCGACTTCCTGCGTGTTTCCCTCGGTGTCATGGATGACCCAGTGCCGGGCGATCACCTGGGCCGCCACCTTGCCGTTGTTGGTGATCGTCACCGAATAGGCAAAGGTATAGACCCGGTCTTCGGGCGAAGACTGGTCGGGCAGGAATCGAGGTTCGACCTGCACGGTCATCGGGAAGTTGGACATCGCGTGGATGGTAGTACATCGCCCCCGGCCCGAAGCTGCAATCCGAAGGCACTGCTGCGACAATCCGAGCCCATGAGCAGCCCCTTCCGCATCGCCCCTTCCATCCTTTCCGCCGATTTCGCACGCCTGGGCGCCGAAGTGAGCGACGTCATCGCCGCCGGTGCCGACTGGATCCATTTCGACGTGATGGACAACCACTACGTGCCGAACCTGACGTTCGGGCCGATGGTGTGCCAGGCGCTCAAGCCGCACGCGCAGAAGCCCGATGGCACGCCCGTGCCCATCGACGTGCACCTGATGATCCAGCCGGTCGACGCGCTGGCCGCGGCCTTCGCGCAAGCGGGCGCCGACTTCATCAGCTTTCACCCGGACGCGTCGCCGCACATGCACCGCAGCATCCAGGCCATCAAGGCCGCAGGGTGCAAGGCCGGGCTGGTGTTCAACCCCGGCCTGGGGCTCGAAGCGCTCGACTGGGCCATCGACGAGATCGACCTCATCCTGATCATGAGCGTGAACCCCGGCTTCGGCGGCCAGAGCTTCATCGATTCGGCGCTGCGCAAGATCGAGCTTGCGCGCAAGCGCATCGACGACACCGGACGCGACATCCGGCTCGAAGTCGACGGCGGCATCAAGGTCGACAACATCGCGCGCGTTGCCAGCGCCGGCGCCGACACCTTCGTGGCCGGCAGCGCGATCTTCGGTGCGAAGGATTACAAGAGCGTGGTGACAGCGATGCGCGAGCAACTCGACGCCTCGCTCAAGGCTTGACCTTGTCGTTGTAGACGCGGTCCGCCACCGGGCCGCGATCGGTGTCGACGAGACCGCGCTCGACATCGTCGAAGGCCTGCTTGCCCACGCGCGGAGGCTTGCCGTCCTTGGTCTCCTGACTGTCCGAAGACTGGTCATGCTCGTGCGGCAGGCGGGGCACGGCTTCGCCCTCCTGTTCGATCCTGGTCTTGCCGCCGCCCGCATCTTTCGATGCGTCGGTCTTCACGGAATCCTGCTTGCGCGTGGCCATGCTTCGCTCCTTTGTCATCCCGTCGTTTGTCGCATCGCATCGAGGCAAACACGGTAGGACCGCCGTTCGCCGCGTTGTAGGATGGCCGACCAGATGACATACCCAAGCACTGAGCCCATCGAGCCCACTGACCTCATCTCCAACGACACCTTGCGCGTTCACGGCTTCGCATCCCCGGCGCCGGGACCGAAGCTGATCGTGCTCGGCGGTGTGCATGGCGACGAGACCTGCGGCACCGTGGGCATCGAACGCGTGGTGGCGGACTTCGACGCGTGCAAGCTGCAACTGCTGCGCGGCCAGCTGACGATGGTGCCGGTCGCGAATCCGCTCGCACGTCGCCGGATGCGGCGCGAAGGCGAGCGCAACCTCAACCGCCTGTTTCAGCCGACCGAGCCGGGTGTCGAGCCCGCCGACTACGAAGCACGCATCACGAACCTGCTGTGCCCGCTGCTCGATCGGCACGATGTGCTGCTCGACCTGCATTCGTTCCAGAGTGCTGGGGAGGCTTTCGCGATGATCGGCCCGCGGGACAACAACGGAACGCTCGAACCTTTTTCGCGCGCCTTCGAGGAAGGGCAGCTTGCGCTGCATCTCGGCACGCCGCGTGTCGTTGAAGGCTGGCTTGATATCTACGCAGCCGGCCTGGCCCAGCGCGCGGGCGGGCAGCCGGCGGATGAGGCGGAAGTCGCCTTTGGGCGCGGGACCAATGAATACATGCGAAGCCGCGGCGGCTACGGGGTCACGCTTGAATGCGGGCAGCATGAGGATCCGGCTGCGCCTGACGTGGCGTATGCGGCGATTCTTTCCTCGCTGCGGTTGCTGGGGATGATTGCGGGTGATCCGCAAGTCAAGCCGCCGGCGCCGCCGTCGTTGCTACGGCTGGTGAGCGTGACGGATCGGCTGCATGAGGACGATCAGTTCGTGCGGGAATGGGCGACGTTTGATGCGGTTGCGCAGGGCGAGGCTATTGGGGTGCGCGAGGATGGGCACGTGCTGCATGCGCATCGGGATGGGTTCATCGTGTTTCCGAATGCTGAGGCGTTGCCGGGGACTGAGTGGTTTTATTTTGCGGTGGCTAGCGATCGGGATTTGGGGTGGGTAGGCAGGTAGGGTTGGACTGCTTCAGACTGAGTGCAGTCCTTTGGTCCGTTGCTGGCTTGAGACTGCTTCATGCCGCTTTGCGGGCAAAGTAGCTCCAGGTCGACCGCTCAGCCCATTGAAGACTGATTCCCGCCACACGAAGCCAGGCTCCCAAATGACCAGTCTCGACGAAACGAGACGCGGGCCCTACTGGCAAACGTGCAAGCCAAGGTGCGAGGGCGTGAATACGATCCAGTGATGACTTTGCTCGTGCTCCCAATCGGGGGGGTCAGCGTCCTGCAGCCGTGGCACGAACGCGGCCGTCCGATCCGCTGACGCGCGCCACCGTGCCGGAAGCACGCTAGAACTTCGATTCTTCCATTTCGTTCGACCGACCCGTCGTGTAACTCACCTCGAGCGACGCACTCATCCGGATGACAGCGGTGGTATGCCAGTAGCGGCTGCGCTCTATGCCGTGGCCTCTGTCGTGGCGGCGCAGGCGCACTAGCCACATCAGGTCGGCGTCGCGGGCCTCCAAGTACGCACGCACGACGTCAGTGCGGCACCACAGGCGTGAGCCCTCGCTCGCGCCTTCCTCATGTCGGCGGGATTCGATCCACGCCTCGGCCCGCACCACGGTCTCGCAGGAGGCGTTTTCCCACGTCCGGTCGAATGGATCGACAGATCGCAGCTTTGCGAACGCGGTGACGTCCTGGCTCAAGCGCGGGCGCTGCAACGCGCCATCGGCGCCTAGGGCATCGGTCTCGTCCAGATGCGCATAGGATTCCTTGCGCACGATCCATGACAGGTAGGGCGCGTCGCGATTCGAGGCCATCCCGTCGTCTTCGTACGTTTCTAGCTGCGGCAAGTAGGCTTGGAAAGGCCCCTCAGCGGCCAGCACCTCGGCCAATGCGGCGCTTTGGTTCCGCGGCGCCAGCGCCGACAGCACCCGGATCTCGACGTTCTCGTTGGAGTGCCAACTGCCATCGACGGTGAGCCAATCTCCCACCGAATCGCCGATCCCGAGCAACGACTTCAATGCGGCCGGATCGGCGGTGAGGTCCATTGCGGTGTCGCCCATGACCATCAAGGAGACCCAGGTGTCCAGGGGTTGGAGGTCCATGCCGTCCGCGAGCCACCAGCCCGCCGGATGCGTCACGACCTCGCGCGAGAGCCAGTCCTCCCACGGATCTTCCTGCTCGTAGCCGCGCCAGACCACCGGGTGCGCGGCGAGCAGATCGCCGGCCACCGAGAACAAGGCGTGCCAGGCCAGCTGCTCGCCGTGAGTTTGGTACTCGGCGTCGATGCCACGCGTGTAGTGGTCACGCCCCGGTCGGGACCGCCCTTTGCGATCGCTCATGAACTCGATATCGGCGTCGTGTTCACGCATCTTGGCGACGAGGGCATCCACCGTTTCCCAATGCGGCCGTCGGAACAGGTTCGCCAGCTGCGCAACGTCGTCCTTGCTGAAGTCGTAGTCCAGATGCAGTTCCGGCTGGGGCTCGGCCATGCCCTTGGGGCGCATGGGGGAGAAGTCGCTCCCGTAGTAGTCCTTCTCCTTCCGGGCCGCGAATCTCGGTCGATTGACGCGCTGCAGCTTCTGGACCCGTGCCTTCGACAGGCGCACCTCACCTGCAGTCACACAGGCCAGCAGGGCCTGCGCCGCGAAATGCCGCCGAAGCACGTGGCGGTCCACGGCGTCCAACGCGATCGCTTCGAGAAAATCGGCGTGCCGAGCGACGACCGCGGGCGCCTCCAGTGCGATGCGCGCCATCGTGATTAGCAACCAGAGCTGCGCGTGCTGGTAGAAGAACGGCAACTCCGGCGCCTGGAAGGGGATCGCGTCGCGGCGCCAATACTTCGCAACGACCCCGTCCACCACCTCGGCACGTCCGAGGAGGACCGCCGTGCGCAGGCTATGGGCGGCGAACCACCGCTGCCGGGTGACCGGAGAACCGAGCTGGAACCAGATGATTGCCGCGATGGCCTCAACCGCATCCCCGGTAAAGGTCATCGCGTCCTGCCACGCCCCGTCCTCCGTGTTGGCCGCGAGCTTCGCCGGCCCGCTCTGCAGCAGGCGCGTCAGCGCCGCCTCGCCCACGCCGTGCGACGTCTTTTCGTTAAACTCCGCCGCGAAGTTGAGCCACACCGAGGCCGGCACCGGCATCTTGGGACGGGTGAACTCTTGGATGAGGAGCATCAGCACATCGCGGCGCGACAGACCACAGATATCCTCAAGGGCGCGGACGTGTGAGCCCGACAGGTAGTCGAAGGAAATGTATTCGCGTGCATTCACCCGTGCGATGACCGGTGCGCATGCCTTGAGCGCGTCGGCTACGGCGAGCGAGGAACCGATCCATTGCTCCTTGCACGTGCGCAGCTCCCGTTCTTTCTCATACAGGTCCAACATCTCGAGCCGCGCGATCAGCGCGAGATAGTCAGGCCATTGCTTGAATGCCACCTTCGCTCGCAGCGCATTGAGGACATCGCCAGAGAAGCGCATGTTCCGGTGCTGCGTGCGAGCCGCATCGAGGACGCGCCCCACCGCGACCTCCTCGAGCGGATCAGTGCCCGCGGCGAGCTGTAGAACGTGCGCCTTCGCTTCAGTCTGCTCGTCTTCCCAGGTTCGAGGCGCGGCGTCGGCTCCGGGCGCGCGCCAGTTGGCGCGTCTGTTGTAGTCATCGCGCTTGACGTCGATCCGGTCCGCCGCCGCTTCCAGGTACTTCCGTTGCCATGCGTCCTGGCCCAGCACAGCGCCGGCGAAGCGGGCGAGTGCGCGGGGCGTTTCCGAGCCCAGAGAACCAGGGTTGTTCTGCAGGTATTGCGCGACGAGCTCGTTGGCAACGGCGGGCACGCGTGCGGACGGCTTGGATTCGAGGGTGGCGACCAACTGCGTGGTCCCGCACACGTAGAGCTCGGCTGGATTCGACAGTCGCAACAGAGTCAGGGCGAGATCGGCGTCGAGCTTGTCGTCCTCTAGCAAGGCGCGCACGTACGGCAACAGTGTGTAGTCCAACGAGATTCGCCCGCGGTCCTGCCACCGCGCCAGCCTCGCGAGCCCGGCCACACCGGATACCCGGCTCATCGCGGCGCCGTAGGAGCCCCAGTCGAACTTCTGCTCCTCGCCGAAGTTGAGCTCGCAGATGTTGGACAAGGTGTGGCTCCCGTCCTGGCCGAGACCTTCGCCGGTCAGCGCGCTGGCGAAGTGCATCAGCCCCTCGACGAAGCGGTAGTCGCCCGAGCCGATCGCGTCCATCTGCTCTAGCCCCTTTCGGAAGTACGCGACAGCTTCGGCGGGGCTGGCCAACGCGATCGCCTGCCCGAGTCGCGCGAAGTGCGCGGCGCGATCGGTGACATCGTGCTCCTTCTCCGTGGCCGCGCTTGCCTTGATCGCGAGCGTGCCGGCCATAGCATGGAACGCTGGGCGGGAGGCGAGCAAGGCGACGAGCCCGATCAGGTGGGACACAGGCGCGGTATCCGGTTCGCTGGCCACCTTGATGTAGGCCGCAACCTCGTCAGCAGGAAATGCGTCGTTCGCCGTGAGAGCCAGCGCCAGCAAGCGCTCGCCGACCGTGTTGTGCTGCTGTTGCGCCGAGCGGCCACCCCAAAGGTAATCGTCGCTATTGCGCAGCATGATCCAGCGGGCCGTCAGCGGCGCCAAGCTCGGCGGTGCCGTACCAGAACTGACGACAGCCTGAGCGAAGTCATGCGCGATATCGAGCCAGCGCGGCAACCGCTCCTTGAGGAATCGCGCGGCCGACTCGTGGTGGCTGTAGTGGTGGCGCATATCTTCCTTGGCGTCCCGGGCGGCTTTAGTCTTCGCTTGGTAGTCCGCGTCCAACGCCTCCTTAAGCGCGGTGAGAAACTCCGCGTCCGGCAGACCCGGAGGCAACGTCGCAGCGTGCTCGGCCAGTTCGTGCGGCAGCAGATCGCGGGGACCGACCGGGGTGCCGTTTGCGCAGCGCCTGATGACCTGCCGCGCAATGTACGTGGTCACCTCCCCGGTCCAGTACGATGAGTCCATGAACACGTGAAGGCGCGGCGCCACCAAGGGTAGCGCCGCGAGGATCGCGGTGGCCTGGGCGGGCATCCCCATGCGCACCGCCTTCGCTGCCGCCTCCACCATGCCTTGCACCAACGGGCGTTCGTCGGGTCGGTAGTGATCCTGAAGCTTCACCGGGCCGTCCGCCCTGCATGCCGCCGCGAGCGATTCGAGTTGGGTGCGTTGCTGCTCCAGGCTGGCGGCGGTATAGCGAACTGCAGCGGCGATCGGCCCGATCGCCGCCAGCGCATTGACACAGGCCCGGATCACCTCGGGTGGGAGCAAGGGAGCAGCCTCTGGACGGCGCGCCAGCTGGAACATCGCTTTGGCGGTGTCGTACCCGTACTCTGCGCTCACCCAACCCGATAGATCTCGAGCCGCCGACTTGGCGTCACCCCTGAGCAGATAACAGAACGGGAGTGCCGCAAAATCCAGCACCGTCGGGTGCGCGCGATCATGCGCGTCGCTCGTTTGATCGAAGTAGTGCTGCCGCCACTCGGCGACCCATCTGGCGTGCCAGATTGCCTCGGCTGTCTCGCCCATCAGCCCATGCGCGATCGCCAGGCGGGCGTGGCGGGAGCCGGGCCACGGGGTTCGTGCCTCGAAGATGCGCCGAAGCGAGTCCGGATCGGCCGAGGCGACCACGAGATCAGGGTAGTCCAGCAGATACGTCATTCCCCGCTGGTCCATCGCGGCGAGGGTCGACAATTCGACCAGCAACGGCACGAGGTGGTCGAGGTCGTTGACGCGAACGGCGTGTGCCACGGCGGCGCGAAGTCGCGCATGGCGAATTGTCTGCTGGCCCACGGTGCCGGTGATGCTCGCGGGCAGCCGCTTGTCGAAGGCCAGCTGGAAGAGCTTCTCGCCATCCTCCAGCTGCAGCAGCAGGTCGGGAAGCGTCGTGGCGGCATAGACCGACTCGCCCTGCATGGCGAACAGGTTCGTCGCCAGCTCACGCAGCGGCGCCGCGTCGCCAGCGTACTTGCGCCGGATGAGGGTTTCGGTGGGCTCGTCACGGAACATCAGGCCATGCTTGGTCTGCTCTAGCAGCGGCGACAGGTCTGCCGCGAAGCTGATGACCGCGCCTTCGGCGATGCCGTTGACTTGCGCGAACTCCTTGAGCGGCACGGGCGGCGGCAAGGTGGCCAGACCCGCGAGGAAAGCGCGGATGCTGCGATCGGCATTGCCCAGCTTGCGTGCCTCCACCAAGGCCTGGTCAATGCGGTGCTGGATCAGATCGTCCAGCGCGATGGGCTTGTCGATCTCGCTCGGCGCCAGCAGGCTAGGTTCCGCGGCCAAGTGTTCCAGCACACGAGCATTGCCTTTGGACCTCGCCTGGCCCACCTGGACCATCGTCTCGGTCAGCTTGCTCACGCGGCTGCGCAGGAACGCACGTGTCTCTCTCTCGACGAACGGTGCCAGTTCGAGCTCCTCGGCGGAGATCTCGCCGGTTGCGGCGAGCTGCCGGTGCGTTCGGGCACTGACGACAACCTGCAGACCGGCGATCGCTGCGCCATGCTCCAAGCTCTGCAGCAACAGGCGCGGGAACGAATCCTGATTGCGATCGCGAGCGATCTCGCTGGCGTTATCGATCGCGTCGAGCAGCAGGACCAGTTGCCGGTCCGTCGAGCCGCGGCGCAAGGTCGCGACGGCCTGTTCCAGGCGCACGCGGAAGGCGCGAAGGATGTCTTCGCTGTTGCTGGTCGAGGGCAGCATGGGGTCGCACAAGCCTCGACAGGCGAGCTCATTGGCGATATGCACTAGACCGCGGCTTGGCAGGTGCCTGCTATCGTCGGCGCCACGGTATTGGCCCATGCCGAAGCAGTCGAACAGGATCGTCTCGTGCTCCTGGCCCAGGCGGGCGGCCAGCGAGTTCATGAAGACCGTCTTTCCGAACCCACCTTCGGCATGCACGACCAACGGCCGGGTGAGCCGCGGAATGCGGTTGACGGTGTCGTCCAACTGCACGCGATCAACCACCTTTCCGATCTTCGGAAAGCTCGCCGGCGCCGGGAGCAGGTCCTTGTCGTCGGACAGGCCCAATGCAGCCAGCACGTCCGTGCGCACGATGACGTTGCGGTGCTGCTTGATCAAACCGGCCTTGTCGCGTGCCATCTCCCGGATATCCGCTAATCGGCGGCGGGCCATGTGGTCCCGCGCGTCGGACCAGTCCACCAAGGTGAGTGCGAGCTGCTGCTTGTTCTCGCGCAGGTCGCCGGTCAGGCCGATCATTTCTAGCCGCGCGGCGAACTCGGCAAGGTCCTTGCCAGTCAGCTTGCAGGCATCCGCCACCTGCTTCGCCTGCGTTTTCGCGTCGCCCTTTAGCGGGCTTTGCGCCGCCAGACCTTCGATGGCCTCGAGCAGCGCGGGCTCGATCGGCCGGTTGGTGACCAGCTCGAACCGCAACTTTGCCCGCGCCTTGTCGGTCCCAAGCGACGTCTTGCAGGCGCGATACGTGCGCGCGAACTTGCCGATGGTCTTCTTCGCATCCGCCGCCCGAAACGGCTTGTGCTCGGACGCCTTGGAGTACTTCACTTGGACCACGATCACGCGCTTGGCGTGCTGCAGATTGGCCCGGCCTCCGAAGTACAGGACCGCGTCGGCGATCTCATTGCCTTCGTTCGAGACGCCACGCTGGTCCTCGTTGGCGAACCCTTCCACCGCAATGCCGACCAAATCGGCCCCGGGCAGGAGCAAGCCCAGGCACTTTCGAGCGACCCAGGCTTCGTGGAACTCGTGGCCGTCGCGGGAGGCGCGGACGGTGTCTACCGCCGGGCGCGTTCGGGGGGTGGCCTTCCTCGTGGAGCTGGGCAACGCCTTGGGTGTCCGCGGAGTTGCCGTCCTGCGCGTTGCCGTCAACTTCTTCATCGCCTTCGCCATTGCCCTTTCCGCCGACCTGATCCAAGGATACCCGGGCGGCACCGGCCAGGATCGACGTTGAGCAGTAATTGGCGTGCCTCGGGGCCGTGGCGATTCGGCGCCATGTCTGGCTCACTCACAAGCGAGAAGAGAGGCAAACGACTAGGCCGAAGATTGCTTCGATTGCCCCGGATTTGGCGGCGCCATTGAAGCTGCGTAGCAAGCAACCTTGGACTCATGGGCGCCCGTGGAGATGTTGGCCAATCGCGCCACCCCCCATACTGCCAATAGTCCGAAAAGATTGACCCATCGAAGCAGTTCCACAACCTCGCTGTCGGGGTGCTGAGCCGAGATCTCTCCATCGGAAACCCATTTCTCGAGCTGAAGAAGGCCCCCATGGGCGTAGTCTGACATTGCTCCGTACGACTTGGCTTTGAAGGTGGCGTAGATCTTGTCGTTCGAATACTCGTCGAGCTGTTGAACGATCTTTTCGAGCTTGGGAAACGCCTTGGTGGTGATGAACTGCTTAAGCTTTGCCTCATTCAAAAGACAGCGCTCAGCCCAAAGTCCGCGCATGAGGGATTCGTATACGCTCCTCAGCAAGGCGTAGGCGGAAGTCCGAGCGTTGTGGTCAATCAGTAGGAGGATTGCCTCTCGATGGTCCATCGCGATGCCGTAACAGGGACCGGCGACCATCGACGACTTGGTTTGGTAGATCTGTTCCGGGTGGTGTGCCCCGATCCAATCCGAGATGGCCGCTGATTCACGCAGGGCGGCAGCAATCTCATCATTTGCCTTAAGCGTTTCCATAGTCGTGTTGGTCAGTTGAACGGCCGATCCAGGCGTTTGATTTCCCGGGGCGCAGCTGAGCATGACGCAGGTCACCAGAGTGACCTATCGACATGATTCAACCACTCTAGCTCGAAATAGCGTCCTGAAGGTGTGGGGACGGTGTTGGCAGCGAGCTTCAAAGCCCAAGCCACATCCAAGCGCAAAAGCCTAGAACCGGCGGGCGCGCGCCGGGAATGAATTGAGTGCGAAGGACTTTAGTCGTCGCGAGCTGATGTGAGACTCAATTGCTAATCGCAGCGGACATGCAAGTTCGCTATGCCGCTATTTTTCTCGCCAACGCCTGCTGTGCAGGGTAGGTGCAGCGACCCAGCAGTTCATCGAAGTCTTCCAACCAGTCAGCCAAGGAGTTCAAGTGCACTGCCGCGAAGGGGATCCCAACGCCGCCATAGAGTTGCTGATTCACCAATTGCAGGTTGTTGACAGTTCGGACTGGGTTGTACGCGAGCGAACCGGACGGGGAGTCGTCGCCGTTGCCACGGCCACCGTATGCGTGCACGACCAGGAAGAAAGGCGAGTGCGCGCCGCGTTGATAGAGTTGATTGAGTAAGACGTACTGCCCAACCAGTAGCTTGGCCATGTTCCCGGAGTCGATCTCCACTAGGTATTCCGTTCCTTTGTGCAAGAGCGATTCGTCTACCGAGATGCTCACATCGCCAGCAGCGAAGCGGCGTTTACCAAGCAATTGCACGCCGCTTGCCCGGGAGCAAAGTTCCTTGAAACGTCGTTCGTTGTCTCCTGAGCGAGCGCGATCCGTCATGTTTTCTTTTCTATCTTTGTCTTAAACGAGCGACGAGTGAATACCAGGTTGTATCCGACCGAAGGCGGCCTGGTCACTGCAGCAGCGAGCGTCCAATTTACTCTGTCCGGGTAGCGCAGGTCAGCGGAAGTTCGTTAGTTGGAGGTCGAATGACCGCTGTCGCTGCGGAACGATCTACCAAGCCCGATAGGGTGCATTTGACAGGTAAACGTGGGCACTCTCTCCGTTTCCCAACTTCGCAAGCAACATGGATGTTGAAAGTTGTGCCAGGTCCGGGTGAGGCGTCGGTCCCACAGTCACTGAGCAAAGATAAGCGCGCAATTCGTCGCCCAATGAGAAGGGCAGGTAGGGAGTTAGCATCGAGATGCCGGGTCGAAACGACAAGGTTCGAACATCGACCCCTCGAGCCGAAACCAGGCGCCACTCGTTCTCTTCACTGAATGCTCCGTTCTTGATTTTCGGGGCGAGTTGCGCAAAATCCTTGGCGAAGTCTCCTCCCACGGCAAGCGCTTGAATTGTCCTGGGCCTTGTCTTGTCGATTCGGGAGGGCTGGGTGTTGAAGTCCTTGTCAAGCGATTCCAGAACGAGACGTTCCACAAGTTCTTCTTGAACCTTCTGATCGTAGATGCATTGAACGAGTTCGAACCCTTGTTTGGATGCCTGTCCTTCTAACGCCCGGCGGTCTAGTCCGATTGCAAATCCCGAAGTACCTCCGCCGTAGGCACGCCATTGACTTAATACGTCATCTCGAGCGGACAGCGAGCAGACACAGACATTCAAGTGCCTGATCTGCCGCAGATTGCTCTGAAGCGCTTCGATCTTTCGACGCTTCTTTGCATTCTTCTCCCCGTTGATCAACCTAGCGAGTACCGAAGATGCCAAATCTAAGGCGAGCTGAAACTCCGAAGCGTCGTTCAGGTACTGAATCTTGGTCGCCCACAACGTATTGGAGCCAAGAATACCCAGAAGCCCTGATTGATTCGTGTAGTGATATAGCGTCGCGGGAGCCTTTGGCATTAAAGTGTTCCGAGTCCTGAGTCATCTGATAAATTCGATCGTATCGGTTTCTTGGGGCCCGAACAGCGAAAGGCTCGCCTAGGGAGATGCCGATCTATTCAGCGTCGCGCCCACGCAGACGGCGAGCGATGCGTTGTTGATCAAAACGCCCAAGGGGCCAGTGCAACGCTGAGCCAACGCAGCTTTCCCAGCGCCGAGTTCGCGATGAAGGGGAAGCGCACGCGGCGCGAGTAGTTTCTCGCCGAGATGGCGCGCATCGTGCCCTGGGCACGTTTGATAGCGGTGATCGAACCGCTGTACCCCAAGAGCGGCCACGCGGGTCGGCAACCAAATCGGCTTTCCAAAGATGCTGCGCATGGACTGGCGTCATCAGTGGTGCGGCCTGGCCGACGAGGCGCTCGAAGACGCGCGGTACGACAGACAGGCGCTGCGCGTCTTCGCGGGCTCGACCGCCAAGGAGGGGGAGGCTGGACAGGTCGACTTGCCTCGCTGCGTTGAGCGTCCTCAATGGTCGTGAGCCGTTGACGCCGAAGCCTTTGGACTCGCGTCGATCAGTACGATGTCCTTGCAGTCGACGAGCTTCAACCGCCTGAGAATGTCCTTGACTCGCTGCAGCTCCGAGTCATTGAAGTACATGATGACTTTGATCGATGCCTTCGCCTCGCTGGCTTTCTCGTATATGGCAACTTGATGCTGTAGGTTCTTCTCCAAGGCCGTGTTCTTGGCGAGCTTGAACTCGACGAGGTTCGAGTTCCTCTTGCCCTTGGAGACCTTGAAATCCACCGGACCACGTCCGTTGTTGACTTCGGCGTTTAGATCGAGGTCGGCGGAGTTATCGAACCACGTGAGCCTGAACATTACGTGCAGGTCAACCTCGCGCTGGATCGGCTGCCCGTTTACGTAGAAGAGTCGGTGCCCGCCCTGGTCTTCGATGACATGCTTCAGGTACAAGACTCGCTTCATGCTCTGCTCGTACGACGAATCGTACTTGTAGAACTCGGTGCCGGCCAGGTGCTCACTGACCAAGGCTTTGATGTTCTCGACGAATTGCTGGTGCGTCTCACGCACCTTCGTGTCTGCGGATCGGTGGGCTTCAGACCCGTGCTCTTCCTTCCAGCGAATATAGTAGTCGAGCAGTTCGCGGAACTGCTCAATGGTTCTCATGGCTGCTGCGCGCTTCTCCTTCTCTTTTGTCCGCTGCTTGATCTGTTTGTAGAAGTGATCGTTTACCTGTGCCCGCAGATTTTCATCGGGAAGCGAGACGCAGATGTCGGGGAAGCGATCAAGCAGGTCGGTCTGGTTGATCCAGGCCTCATCGCGCGTCAGGATCTCCTTCGGCGTCAGGATCACGTAGTCGCCATTGGCGACCGGCAGCTCGAAGTATTCAGCTTGCCATCGCTGAATGTCGTAGTCGAACCGGACGCGCTCGACACGGAAACGCGCACGTTGCTCCGGTCGAACATGTTTAAGGGCGAAAGCCTGCGTGTATTCCAGCAGGTAGCTCTTGATCAGGTTTGTGGTGAAGTCGCTGAGGTGATCTCGACCCACGCCGCCGCTTAGTAGCCCGAGCTTTTCCAAGTGGCTGCCGTGCGAAATCGTCTCGTTGCCGAAGTCTTTGAAGGCGGTCGTGAGGTTACGAGCGAGAGCACGCGCGAAGTTAGGTCCAAGGCCGGTGCCGACGTTGCCCGTCTTGCTGAAGCCGAGCCAGTTCTGCTTAATCTCTTTGAACAACAGCCACTGTGAGATCGAGCCAAGAGTCAGCTCGCCAGCGACGGCCCGATCCCGGAGGAAGCAGAGGTACGTGATGATCCCGTCATGCAGTTTCCGGTAGACAGAGTTCTGGCTGTCATAGAGAAGGAAGGGATCAACAAACAGGGGCAGGTCGTTGACCAGCGCGACGTTGAAGGCACCGTATTCGTCGAGGACTTCCGTCGGCACGCTGAATACATCCGAGAAGTAGATGTTTGGAACTCGGTCTCCTCCGGCCATGAGCACCCTTGAAGTTTCAGCGGGGATCTTATATCGCACCGCTTGAACTGCCACTTTTCTGGGACGGGCAGGCGGCGGCAGTACACCGACGACAGCAAGGTTGCTGATGAGGGTGTCCGGTTTCTTCGCAGACAGATTTCGACTATGGGCCCCACTGCGACTGCTGAGGGTGACAGCGGAGTAGGATGCTGAAACGTCCGCAGAGCGCCACCTTGCGGGCGTCCGCGCCTGCGAAGTTGGAGGGCCGCTTACGCTGCAACCAAGACAATCGTCGCAGACGCAGTCAGCGACACCACTGCTTCTCACAAGGAACTCCGTCTCCGTTGCCATCCATCTTGACCCCGGGGCAGTTCTTCAAGAAGAAGGTAGCTTCTGCACACGACGTCATCTGCGAGCAGCGCGTCCGGCCGTCACATCTGAAAGATGAACCCGTGACGTCGGCCTTCGGGCGGCTTGGCACCGAAGGACTCCATTCCTTGTCCGCAACCAATTGCCGGACACCTTGCTGTCGCTGGTCGAAATGGGTGTATGCCTTCCAACCGATGAAGCACAGGATCAGCACGACGACCAGGTTCTTCAAGCGGTTCCCCTGCATTTCGGATATGCAACACATCCCCAGAATGAGTTCCCCGCGTGGGGGCCTTTCTTGGCAGTTCTGCGCACCATGGCGCCCGTGCATTTAGGACAAGTTGGAGGCTGCACGGTCGACACTGGGGTGTCGGCGGACGCGGAATTCTGGTCCGCTGCTCGCGTCGGCACGTTCCGCTCGACGCCTCGTGCAGATCGCATCAAGCCCAACAGCGCTTCGCCATCCAACAACCTGACGTTTCGTCCCTCGGCAAAGGCTCGTGCTTCATCGGTGAATCGTCCAGAGGTCACGACGAAACCGCCCGCCGCACCCTCAGCCGCCATCACGCCATACAGTTCACGCACGACTTGCACGCCCACCTTGTAGGCGCGCCATTGCTTGCACTGAACGAGATGCTTCTCGCCAGCCTTGCGCAAGACGAGGTCGACGCCGCCATCGGCCCCGCCGCCGCCCAACTCTTCGACTTGGTAGCCCCTCCTTCTGAACCCTTCGCCGACAAGGATTTCGAACTCATGCCAACTCATCTCCCCGAGGATGTCCGGCGCCTTCGCTGCGGCCACGTTGTCCGCCAGTTCCTTCCTGCGATGGCGACGCCACGCAGATACGGCCGCGCCGACGAGGCACACGAAGGGCAGCAAGAACTGGCCGGCCGATGCCAACGCGTAGTAGAGGCTCGAGGTGACTTGCGGCCGGGTCGTCATGTCGGCAGCGATCCGGACAGCCCATGCATGCATAAGGAAGTAGCTCACAGGGGCCAGTGCAACGCCGAGCCACCAGGGCAGCATCGACACCAGGTCGATCATGTCCTCAAGCGGGCTGGACTTCTTGCGTCGCGCCATGTCTTCTCCTCGTTGTTCTTTTCCCGTACGGCAACGCCGCACGTGATGCGCTATTGCGAAACCTTCTTCCGCTGGAATTCGAAGATGGAAGTCGTGCCGTTTGCGGTCACTTCAAATCGAAGCGTGTCGTTCGGATTGGGATAAGGATCGCAGCAGTCCTTCAGCATGAGTTCGCCGGCGACCATGTGGAGCGGGTCCACCGTGTTTTCCTGAAGTATCGAGTTCGCTGCGCGTTCCTGGTTTTGGGCATTGAATTCAATCTGGCTGATGCCCAGGCCGGTCGCCCCGCCGACAGCAGCACCGGCGACGATTCCAGCCAGAGGGTCGTACACCTGAACGGTGTTGGTCCCGGCGAACGTCGTAACGCCATGTCGCCCGGACACGAATCCTGAGTAATTGTTTTGATAGGTCTGATGAGAGGCACCATACGCGGCGGCACCTGCAGCCAGCCCGCCAACGATCGCGAGCGCAATCTGCTTGCTTTGCTTTTCGCTTTGAATCTCCGCGACGCGTTGTGTGTAGGTATAGATCGAGACTGGTTGTCCGCGGAAATAGGCCTTGATGTTGTCAGGCGTGAAATTGACCGGCTGGGTGCCGTTGTTTGCATACCCGATCGTGAAGGTCGGCATCGCAGTGCCCTGCGTCCTGAAAGTCGGGTACATGAAGACTTCGTGAGTCTCATGTTTCTCGATGACAGTACCGACACCTTGCGCATATCTCACCGTCTGCACGGGTTCATGCGGCTTGGCCGAGTAGGCGACCATCGTTGTGCATCCGCTCGTTCCGAGCGCCGCTGAAAGGGCGATAAGGAGTGCTTTTGCTGGGTGAGACTTATCGTCTTTCGTGTTCACGCGGGGTCCTCGTTTGTTTTTGTAACTGGATTATTGCCGTGACCCTCAGGCCGAGAGCGGAAGTAAGTCGCAAGGTTGCTTCAAAACAGCTCATCAAAATTGAAGATGTTCGTTCGGACGCTTCCTGCTTGGCCGAGCTTTTTGTCCAGGCGCAATGACAACTGCATCCGCTCACGCAGTAGCGCCCGCGTTCAAATGGGCGAAGGTTTCACCTGTGATCGCGTCGGCAGCATCCATACGGCTGCACTTGCAATCCAGCGGATGGGTGAGATCAGCAGCGTCGCACCACGCAACACGGGAATGATCGCGAGCATCGCGAGAGCAGCCGCGCCCCACCAGCCGATCAGGATCGACAACCACGCGGGTAACCCGACCAGTTGTCCCAGCGCGCCGAAGACGCCACTAAGCAAGCCGGGGTGACGCACCACGAGGTAAACCGCGGCGGCCTTGGCGCCCACGCGGGCAATGCGCCTACCGACCGCCTCACCCAGAAGAACGCTTCGGCCCATCACCGTTGTGCGCCGCACGACTGCGGCTTCTTCGACAGCCTTGCCGGAAATGCGGGCCTGGCCGAGAAACTTCAGCGCCTTGGTTGCGCCGAAGACAGAAAGCACATCGGCGCCGGCCCAGGCGACGTCTGTCGGTTCGATTCGAGCGCCCGATCGATACTTCCACTCCAAATCGGTCACACCACCAGCAAGGATCTTCTTCAATGTTTCGAGGATGTGATCTGTCTGGACGCGCTGAATGTGATTGCTCGGATCAAGTACGAATTGCCCCAGGAAGTGATGTCCATCCATCCGGATCGCCTCGATCGCATAGATGCCCCGGGATCGGGGACCATAGACGATGGGGTCCACCTTGGTGGACCCAGATCCCTTGTCCGAATTGACTTTGCTTATCGCTGCCAAAAATTCTTGCAGTTTTCCAAGCGCCCAGTCTCTCCCTTTGAGAGTCAGCAAATCGGTAGACATGAAGTAGTCGATGATTGGTATCACTCCTTCGCCATGCTGGCGAAGAACCTCCTGAAACTGCGGATCGTCGCCGAACATCTCGATGACGGCGCGCGCACGGTCTGCGTATTTGAGCAACCCGAGTTCCAGTTTGAGCGTGAGCTCGCGATCGTCGGCCGCGTCGAGAAATAGCTCCTTGAGCACCGCCGAACTACCCGCGGCCTCGTAGGCTTCCTTGGAAAGGCCGCGCGAAGCTGCAATATCGGCCAGCCGTTCTTCATAGGTTGCTGTACCACTTACATAGGTTATGCAGGCCGACGCCAGGAGGGCGGTGCAGAGCAGTGCGCTCCAGCGAGTGCGGCGAGGGGCCGGACTTTGAATTGGCCGCGTCGCGCTCGTAGCGCTTGATGGCTGGCCGCCTGGAACAGTCTCGTTGCCGTTCATTGATTCTTTATGTCCTTGATGAGGTAGAAGATCCGGACGAACACGGTCAAGGCTATCGCCGGAGAGATCGCGTCTCGCAACGATGAATGATCGAGAAACACCAGCACCGTGAGGCATATCACGTACTGCGTGACAAACGACCAGCACCACGACGAGAGTTTTCCAGGCGGCAGGGCGGCCAATACTGCTCGGGCGACATGCTGGCTCACGGCGAGCCCGCAAACGATAAGGAAGACTTGAAGCATCGAGGTTCCGGGAGTTTGGACACCTTCGAGACTAGATACCGACCGCGACGAAATGTGTCGCACCCGAGCGCGTGGGCACGGAAGAGAAAGAGTCAACAGCCCTCAGCTTGCATAGCGTGTCGCGGCTACAGACAGTGACTCTCCGATTTCGGAACGAAGGTCCAATGGGGCGAGCACTTCGATATCGCCGGTCTTCGACAGAATCCACCAACGTAGTTTCCAACTGCTCGTTACTGTGGCTTTGAGCAAGAAGCCTCCTTCTACCGGTTCGAGCTGTTGTTGGGCATCGAGCTTGGCATCCGCCATCACTGCGCCGAGCCGATGCGAGATCCACGCCTTGAAGCGAATGCGTCGTCCGTCTCCGAACTGCAAACCTCCCTCGTGGATATACGCCTGCAAGGAAAAATATGGAGGCAACTTCGCCGGCGTGTAGAGGCGTCGCGCCTCGCGGACGCGGTGCATTGCATAGAGGCGCGGCGACGTATGACGGAATGCAGTGGCGACCAGATAGGTCGTCGGGCCGCAGAGCACCAGCCCCAATGGGTGGAGGGTCTGGTTCTTCGGAACCTCGGCGTCGGCCCGCAGGTACGCGACCTCGACCTGTTCGCTCAGCATCAGGGCCTCTTGCACGGTACGGAGCACTGCCGTCTCGATTGGCGCAGGAACGACCGTCAAGCCTGTGTTGACGACGGCCACCTTGGCGGGCCAGCCACCCATCGGGTTGCTCTTCGCCTGGGACTCCAGCTTTGCCGCCGCCAGCTCGAATGTCGGCTTTAGCTGATGTCGAACCGCTTCGGGAAGGATCGGCTGAAGGTAGCGTTCAAGAAGGTGAAGAGACAGAGCATCAGTGATCGACAGGCCGAGTAGCCCGAATGCGCCACCTTTCATCCAGTGCCAGTCAAAGGGGGGCGTCAATCCATGGGTGATCGGGAACATGCCCGCCAAGGCTTCGAGATCGCGTTCAATCGTTCGCTTCGTGACTTGGTATCCGGCGTCGGCAAGCTCTGCCCGGATTGCGGCCGCACTTTTCCCGGGTGCATGCGACGGAAGACATCTGAGAAGCTCCCATTGCCGGGCAATGGCATTGCGGGGCGATTCAGCGGGCATGGATCTTCAACAGGTCTCTTTTCATCCGATCGAGGCTAACAAATCCCGCCTACCCGTCCTGACCACTCCCGCCGCCCCCTCGCAGACGCACGTTGAACAGCTTCTGGTCAGCAAGCATCGTGGTTATCCCACTCACACCTCATCGCTATACTCCGCCCGATCACGTCAAAAAAAGACGTGATCGGGTTTGGAAGCCCGAAGCAAGCAACAGGAACGCGAGCCGCAGTTGACCCGAACAGGGTCCGCGGCTTCGTTGTTCGTGCCACCAATTTTTGGCGGCTCGAGCGGGGAGCCGCAAGGCTCGCCGGTTCTCCCTGGAGCTGCCCGGTCTTCCAACCCGTTCGAGCTGCCGCCCTCGTTTGGAAGCGGGCGCGGCGGTTGTAGCAAAACCGCAGTTTCAGGAGGCCCTCATGGTCCACCCTACTTGCGCGCTCGCGCGCCCCCTAAACGTTCCCCCCGTCAGCGAAGACTCGCTCAATTCCGTCGACGATCTCGTCGCGGCGGCCACCAAGGCCGAAGCCGATCTCAGCGCATTGAGAGAGGCATATCGCGCCACCGCATGCGTGCACGACCTGCTTCTTCTCGCACAGAGATCGCCCAAGTCTGAGCGCAACATCGGCCGCACCGAAGTGGAATCGCTCGTGGCATTGGTCAACGCAGAATTCGAGCGCCGCATTCAGTGCGCCAAGGCGAGCATTGCATCGATGCAGGTGACTTCAGAGATCTGAAATCAATCCTCGGAGAGGCTGCTGATGTCCGCAGCCCTGACCCGAGGTTCAACCTTCAGACAGATTGCACTGACAAGATTCCCAAGGGTAAAGTTGGATTCAGCCCGTCGCCTGAGATCTCCAACTCAAACCCGCCCAAAGGGCAAATGCGATGAATTTCAACATTCGCACGAAGATCGCCCAGGCCTTCAAGGTCGTGTTGGGCCCTTTGGGATTGAACAAGCCAACGCGGGAGCCGTGGCCCAAGATTTTTCAAGTCGCAGCAGTCATTGCTCTGCAGACACTCGCGTACGGCATCGAGCAGCAAATCGAACACCAAATTCTTGGCGAAAGGGTCGCCAACGTCGTCATCGCTGGTCAAAGCTGGTATCAACTGATGGTGTCGGCGTACCCACGAGCGCTTTCGCCAAAGTTCAGCACCGTGGTGCACATAGACCCGAGGTCGGACCCGACCGCGGAATATTTTCCGAACAATTCATGTGTGCAAAGAAAATATTTTGCGGATCTCTTGCCGGTTCTGGCGGGCTTTGCGCCGCATGTCATCGTGCTCGATCGGCGCTTTCTGCCGCTTGGATGCGAACGAATGGCGTCAAACGATCCGACCGAAAGGCTGCAGCAAGCGATATCGCACGTCACAACGGTGTTGCACGTCCCGATCATTCTCGGGATGGGTATCGAAGAGGCTCCTCCGACACCGAGCGGCGATAGAACTGCGGCCCATGTCATTCCGTCGTTGGGTTTCGCGCCATCCCCGCTGCTGACGGTTGGCATCCTCAATACAGACCGTACGCCCGAAAGGCTCGCTCTCGGATGGACCGTCAAAGCGCAGCCTGGGGGATCCGAGGAATGGGTCAACGGACTTGCCCTGCAATCGGCGCTCGTCCGCGAACCCAGGCTTCTGGATGACTCCTCCGTCCTCAAGCACCTCAAGGGGAGCGGCGAATCACCCTATATGAGCCTGATACGGCCCGAGAATCTTGTGCTTGTGCGATCAGGCGACCTGCTGTGCCTTCCGATGCCGTCGAGCGATCGGAGTCTGTCCAAGCGATGCGCTGATCTGAAGCCTTCGCTTCAAAATCTGGACCACCTCCGTGGAAAGGTGGTTTTCGTGGGCGAGGTCGGAACGAGCGTCGATCGACACAGCACAGTCATCGGAGACATCTCCGGCGTCGATCTGCAGGCGAACGCACTTGAAGCACTTTTGGACGAGAGGTTCTTTCCCCCCGCGCCGGCATTCGTCGATATTGTTTTCGGAATCTTGTTCCTGTTCGCAGTAGATTGGGCGCTTTCGCACGAGACTGCCCTGGTGGCGATTGCTCGTTTCGTGTCCGTGGCGTGCGTCACTCTGCTGTTGCTCGCTTTGACCATCAGGAGCACCGGCTACTACGTTTCACCATTGGGAGTGAGCGCGCTGGTCGTCATGAAGCTTATTTGGTGGGCAGGGGAACGCACGGGATTGTTTGGATCAGCCCACGCTCACCCCGACACAAGTGATGTCAAGTCGGAAACCAAGGACGGAGGGTCAGCATGAACGTCGACAGACCTCGTTTAGCTTTCGGGTTCCTGGCGCGAGCCTGTATTGCCTTGGCGGCTGTGGTCGCAACCGTCAGCGCCAATGGTGAAACGGAGGCCGCTCCGCCCAAACATCAACGACCGCCAGGCGATGAGGCGGGCGGGGTGAGCAACAAGCCCGAGACTCAAAAGGAACGCGAAGCGGTCGGTGCCACGGCCGGCGCTATGGCCGGCGCAGTCAAAGGGAGCGCAAGGGCGGAAGCCCGGCGGGCGGAGGCCACCAGCAGCAGCAAAGCGCGGGCCAAACAGAGCGATTCGAACAAGATGAAGCAGGATTAGTCCGGCGCGGGCCGGTCGTCCCCGATTCGAGTGCGCCGCGCCTCATTCATCAACTGCTTGCCATGATCCTGCTGGGAGACATTGTCCTTCTTCCGAAGCTGAGCATTGGCTTTGAGATGGGGCATGGTCATCCCACAGCCAAACGAAGAGGCTTGCGATTGCACCGTCGAGCGAGTCCACCAGGTCCGCCAGGCGCTTCCATTCCTTTTCAAGGACAGAATCGGCAGGCGCCTTCCGGCCGGTGATCGCGGGTTCCCTCAAGGCCTCTTGCAACGTGTAGATGTCGTCGCGCAGCACGGCAACGTAGATCATGCACGACACGATTGCGCTTCGCTTCATGAGCGGCGTCTGGAGTGCCTGCTTTGCGCAATGACTGAACACATACAGGTTGGAACTGTTCAACAGGGGTACGCCAGCGCCTGCCGAACGGCGTCTGCACCGACGACGCCATTCATTCCTGCCTTGATCCTTGCGTTCACCAGCCAAACAGCCACCCCGCAATACACGCAGCGTATCGCGCTACATCCATAAAGTATTTTTCGAGTCGCAACGCAGTGCCTAGCATTCACTGCATGCACTCCTTCCTTCAGCTCCAACGCCACGGTCCCGTCCTTTTGGTCACGATGAATCGGCCGGAAACGCGCAATGCGCTCTCCGACGACGGCGTGGTCGAGGAATTCGTCGCGTGCTGCGAGCAGGTCAATGCCGATCTGTCGATTCGCGCCGTGGTACTGACCGGTGCTGGCCCCGCGTTCTCGTCCGGTGGCAACCTCAAGTCCATCCGCAACAAGATGGGCGCCGGCCTGGGCGAACCGCCATTGAGCCGCATGGCCTACCGTGACGGCATCCAGCGCCTGCCGCTGGCCTGGTGCAACCTCGAAGTGCCCACGATCGCGGCGGTCAACGGCCCGGCCTATGGCGCGGGCAACGACCTCGTCACGATGTGCGATATCCGCATCGCGTCGGAGGCCGCGGAGTTCAGCGAGACCTTCGTGAAGCTGGGCCTCATCGCCGGCGACGGCGGTGCCTGGCTGCTGCCGCGCGCCATCGGTCTTTCCAATGCATGCGAGATGGCCTTCACGGGCGACGCCATCGACGCGGCGCAGGCGCTGAAGTGGGGCTTGGTCTCGCGCGTGGTGCCACCTGCCGACCTGCTCGATACGGCGCTCCAGTTGGCCCAGCGCATCGCCGCCAATCCGCCGCATGCGCTGCGCATGACCAAGCGCCTGATCCGCGAGGGGCAGCACGTGCGGCTCGACACGTTGCTGGAGATGTCCGCTGCCTTCCAGGCGCTCGCGCATCACACCGCGGATCACGAAGAAGCCCTGCAAGGGCTTATGCAAAGCCGGCACAAGCGATAGCGCTAGCCGGTGCACCTTTCCGACAAGAAACCTGGAGACAAGACCATGAAGCGACGCACGCTGTGCGCCGGCCTGCTGCTGGCCGCCGCCACCATCCATACCCCTTTCACCTGGGCAGCCGGCTACCCGGATCACCCCGTCAAGGTGATCGTGTCGCTGCCGCCCGGCAGCGGTGCGGACACCACCGCGCGCTATCTGGCGCAGCACCTCAACCAGGAGTTGGGGCAACCCTTCATTGTGGAAAACAGGCCGGGCGCCAACAGCTTCATTGCCGCCAAGGCGGTGGCCGATGCGGCACCCGACGGCTACACCATGTTCGTGGCGAGCAACACGCCCATGGTGACCAACGCCGCCGTCTTCAAGCGGCTGCCTTACGACCCGGTCAGGGACTTCGCGGCGGTGGCTTCCATCGGACGCTTTCCGATGCTGATCGTGGTGCCGGCCAACTCACCCTACAAGACCTTGCCCGAACTGGTGGCAGCGATGAAGGCTGCGCCGGGCAAGCTCAACTTCGCCAGCGGCACGCCCAGCTACCAGGTGGCCATGGAGCTCTTTCATGAGCGCAACGGCATTCATGGCACGCCGGTCAACTACAAGGGCACTGGGCCCGCGGTCGCTGATCTGGCTGCCGGCGTGTGCGACTACTCCATCGCGGAGGTGAGTTCGGTGACGCCGCTGATCAAGGGCGGCAAGCTGCGGGCGCTGGCGATTGCTGCCGGCCAACGGTATCGCGACTTGCCGGATGTGCCGACCGCGGCCGAAGCGGGTTATCCGGGCTACGAGGCCTATGCATGGACCGGTGTCTTCTTCCCTGCGAAGGTGCCCAAGGCCATCGTGGATCGGGTGGGCGACATCGTGCGCCGCACGCTCAACAGCCCAGAGGGAACAGCCTTCATCAACAACATGGGCGGGACGGTCTTCACAGGCCCTTCGGAGCAGTTCGCGAAGTTCCAGCTCTCCGAGATCGAGACGACCAAGCGCATCGTCAAGACCGCCAACATTCCGGTCGAGTGATTGGGACCGACGAAGTGAATTCGACACTGACCTCTTTGCCGCTCGCCGGCATTCCACCCGAAGACGAAGCCTTGCGCGCCGAGGTCCGGGCGTGGCTGGCCGAAGCCCTTCGCCACTTGCCGGCGGACGTGCGATCGCGCTCCTGGCTGGGCTTCGACCTGGACTTCAGCCGGGCGCTCGCGCGCCAGGGCTGGATCGGCCTGACGCTGCCGCGCGAATACGGCGGTGCCGGGCGCAGCAGCTTCGCCCGATTCGTTCTCAGCGAAGAGTTGCTTGCCGCCGGCGCGCCGGTGGCTGCGCACTGGATTGCCGACCGGCAGACTTCGCAGGTGATCCTGCGCTTTGGCAGCGAAGCGCAACGCCGCTTCTTCCTGCCGCGCATCGTCCAGGCGCAGATCGTGTTGTGCATCGGCATGAGCGAGCCGGACACCGGCTCCGACCTGGCGAGCGTGCGCACGCGGGCCACGCGCACCGACACCGGCTGGTTGCTCAACGGACGCAAGATCTGGACGACCAACGCGCATCGCGCCGACTACATGTGCGCACTGGTCCGAACCTCGGGCAGCAGCGAGGACCGCCACAAGGGCCTGTCGCAGGTGATCGTGGACATGAAGCTCCCCGGCATCAGCGTGCGGCCGCTGCGCGACATCGCAGGCGACACGCATTTCAACGAGGTGCTGTTCGAGAACGTCGAGTTGCCGCCGGAAGCGCTGTTGGGCGAGGAGGGCGCCGGCTGGCATCAGGTGACGGCCGAGCTCGCCTTCGAGCGAAGCGGCCCTGAGCGCATCTACTCCAGCATGGTGCTGGCCGACACCTGGCTGGCGCAGATGCGCGTCGTCGGCGCCGAAGGGGCCGCGGTCCACGCGACGGCCGGGCGGATCGCCGGCCGGCTTGCGGTGCTGCGCGGCATGTCGCTGGCGGTGGCCGCCAAGCTCGACCGGGGCGAGCGGCCCGATCTCGAAGCGGCCTTCGTGAAGGACCTCGGAACCGAGTTCGAGCAAGCGGTGCCCGAGTGGATCCGCGAGGCGCTCGACGCCACGCCGCAGGTGCTCCCTTCGGCCGAGCTGGCACGCAGCCTGGCCTACGTGACGCAGATCTGCCCGACCTTCTCCTTGCGCGGTGGCACGCGCCAGATCATGCGCGGGATCATCGCCCGCGGCCTGGGACTTCGCTGAGTGAGCGCCATGACCGATTCCATCAACGATCTTTTCGAACGATCCCTGGTACGTATCTGCCAGGACGAGCGCATTCGGGCCGTGGAGGCCGGCGCCGAGCCAGCCGCGCTTTGGGCCGAAGTGGATGCCCTCGGCTTCACCGACGCGCTGGTGTGTGCTGAACGGGGCGGCGCCGGCATGTCGCTGGCCGAGGCGGGGCCGCTGCTTGCCGCCGCGGGTCGCGCCGGCCTGCCGCATCCTTTCGGCGAAACCATGGTTGCTCGAGCGATGCTGGCAGCGGCGGGCCATGCAGTCCATGGCGGCGCCTGCATCGCCATCGCCAGTGCGCAGCCAGAGCAAGGGGATGCCGTGTCCTGCCGCGACGTACCCGGTGCGAGGCTGGCCAGCCATGTGCTGGTGCAATGGCGCGACGCGTGGCTTCTGATGCCCTGCGAGCAGGCGCGCGTTCAGCCGGGCATCTATCGCCCTCACACCTCTGCGAGCTTGCGGTGGGAATCTGCGACGCAGGCGGTTGCACGCTGGAGCACTTCGGGCGCATCTGCGCAGACCCTCTGCAACGCGGTGCACGCGGCGGCCATGGCCGGTGCCATGGAACGGGTGCTCGCGCTGAGCGTGACCTATGCCAATGACCGGCGGCAATTCGGCCGGGCCATCGGTCAATTCCAGGCCGTGCAGCAAGACCTGGCGGTGATGGCGGAACAGGCCGGCTCGGCCGCCTTCGCGGCCCGCATGGGTTGCGGCTGCGCAGGCCATGAGCCCGACGCGCTGCTGGCTGCCGCTGCCAAGCTGCGCGCCAGTGAGGCAGCGTTCCGGGTGGCCAACCTGGCGCATGCGGTGTTCGGCGCGATCGGCATCACTGAAGAGCATGTGCTCGGCGTCTTCACCACGCGCTTGCATGAGTGGCGTGCCGCAGGAGGGTCCGAGCTGGCATGCGCCGACCGCATCGGCCGCGCCGTGCTGCAAGGCGGGCAGACGTTCGGCGCTTTCGTGCAGACATCGCTTGCGCCCCTCGCGCACGCGGTGCAGGACTGAAGGAGTGACCGCGATGGGACCGCTTGCCGGCATGAAGATCATCGAGTTCGCCGGCGCCGGCCCGGGCCCGATGGCGGCGATGCACCTTGCCGACCTGGGCGCCACGGTGCTGCGCATCGAGCGCCGCGAGAGGGTCGAGCTGGGCGTGCCGCGCCCTCTGAAATACAACCTGATGCTGCGCAGCCGCCAGTCCATCGCGCTGGATTTGAAGGACCCTGAATCGGTGCATCTGGTCCTCGAACTGGTGTCGCAGGCCGATGCGTTGATCGAAGGCTTTCGCCCCGGTGTCATGGAGCGGCTCGGCCTCGGCCCTGACGCCTGCCTGGCACGCAACCCGAGGCTGGTCTATGGCCGCATGACCGGCTGGGGCCAGGACGGCCCGCTGGCGCATGCCGCGGGGCACGACATCAACTACATCGCGCTGGCCGGCGTGCTCGGTGCCATTGGCCGTGCCGGGCAGGCGCCCACGGCGCCGCTGGCGCTGGTGGGCGATTTCGGCGGCGGTGCGATGTTCCTGGTCATGGGCATGCTGGCCGCCTTGCTGCATGCACGCTCGACCGGGCGGGGCCAGGTGGTGGATGCCGCCATCGTCGACGGCGCCGCCTCGCTGGCCACCGTGTTCTACGGCATGAGTGCCGCCGGCCAATGGAATGCCGAGCGCGGCACCAACATCCTGGACACCGGCGCACCGCACTACGACTGCTACGAATGCAGCGACGGGCAATGGATCTCCATCGGCCCGATCGAGACACGCTTTCATGCCGAACTGGCGCGCCTGCTCGGGCTTGAAGCCGGCGCACTGGGCGCGCCCGGCGACAAGTCGCATTGGCCCGATGCGCGCGCGGCCTTGGCCCAGGCATTCAAGGGACGCACGCGTGACCAGTGGTGCGCGCTGCTGGAAGGCACGGACGTGTGCTTCGCGCCAGTGCTCTCTTTCACCGAAGCGCCGATGCATCCGCACCTCAAGGCGCGCGGCACCTTCGTGGAGGTCGACGGCGTCACCCAGCCGGCGCCGGCGCCGCGCTTCAGCGCCACCCCCACTGCCGTGCCGACCGCTCCCAGCGCACCTTCCAGTGCGCGCGCCCTGCGGGACTGGATCCCGTTGGACCGCATTTCAAGTTGGCAGCACCTGCTGCAGGAAGAGGAAACGCAAGCATGACAAGCAGACAAGTCGTCGTCTCCGGCGTGGGCATGATCCCGTTCGCCAAGCCGGGCAACCACGCGCCCTACCCACAGATGGCCGCGCAGGCGGTGCGCCTGGCGCTGGCCGACGCCGGCATCGGCTACGAGAAACTTCAACAGGCCTACGTGGGCTACGTGTACGGGGACTCGACCGCCGGGCAACGGGCGTTGTACGAGGTCGGCATGACGGGCATCCCGGTCATCAACGTCAACAACAACTGTGCGACCGGATCGACCGCTCTCTACCTCGCGCGCCAGGCCGTTGAAACCGGCGCGGCCGAATGCGTGCTCGCCCTGGGCTTCGAGCAGATGAAGCCGGGCGCCATCGGATCGGTATTCGCCGACCGACCCAGCCCCTTCGACAAGCTCGATGCAGCCACCGATGAACTGGTGGGCCATGGCGAGATTCCTCTGGCCCTGCGCTATTTCGGCGGGGCCGGCCTGGCCCACATGTCGCAGTACGGCACCCAGCTTTCCACCTTTGCCAAGGTGCGCGCCAAGGCCAGCCGTCACGCGGCCAACAACCCGCTGGCGCTGTTTCGCACGGTGCTGACCGAGGAAGAGGTGCTGGCTTCGCCCGTGGTGTGGCCGGGCGTGCTCACCCGTCTGATGGCCTGCCCGCCGACCTGCGGCGCGGCGGCGGCGGTCATCTGCTCCGAGTCGTTCGCGAAGCGCAACGGCCTCGACGCGACGGTGCGCATCCGTGCGCAGTCGATGACCACGGACGGCCCCGATGTCTTCGAGCGGCAAGACATGCGCGAGGTGGTGGGCGCCGGCATGACGCGCAGCGCATCGCGCCAGGTGTACGAGTCGGCAGGCATCGGGCCGGAGGACCTGGACGTGGTCGAACTGCACGATTGCTTTGCCCAGAACGAGTTGATCACCTATGAGGCGCTCGGCCTGTGCGAGGCGGGCGGCAGCGAGAAGTTTGTCTGCGAGGGCGACAACACCTACGGCGGAAAGGTGGTGACCAATCCTTCGGGTGGCCTGCTGTCGAAGGGGCATCCGCTGGGCGCCACCGGTCTTGCGCAATGCACCGAGCTCGTGCAGCAGTTGCGCGGGCAGGCAGAACGGCGGCAGGTGCCGGATGCGCGGCTTGCGCTGCAGCACAACCTGGGCCTGGGCGGCGCTTGCGTGGTCACGCTGTACGAGCGGGCGGCCTGAGCATGCTCGATCGAAAGTTCATCGGGCACGAGCTTGCGCCGTCGCAATTCACGATCGATCGCGCGCGGCTCATGTTCTTTGCGAAGGCGATCGGTGAAACCAATCCGATCTACACCGACGTTGCGGCGGCGCGTGCTGCCGGGCATCGCGACCTTGCCGCGCCGCCCACCTTCCTGTTCGCGGCCGAAATGGATTCGGGCGCCACGATGCAGCTGTGCGAGCAGATCGGCCTGCCGGTCGAGAAGCTGTTGCATGGCGAGCAGTCGTTCACCTATCGCCGGATGGTTTGCGCGGGGGACACAGTCAGCGTGCATTCGCACGTCGAAGACATCTTCGAGCGCAAGGGCGGTGCGCTGGAGTTCTGCCTCAAGCACTCGAAGGTGTTGGACCCGCAGGGCGAATGTGTGGCCGAGCTTCGTAGCGTGCTGGTGTGCAGGCATTGAACAAGGGCGACTCGAAATGAATTCGCCACCCACCTTCGACGGCGTGCACATCGGCCACGAGTTGCCGGTGCTGGCACTGCCCGCCGTTGATCGGACCATGCTCGCCTTGTTCGCTGGCGCCTCCGGCGATCACAACCGCGTGCACATCGACATTGATTTCGCGCGGCGCGCCGGGCTGCCCGATGTCATTGCGCACGGCATGCTCGGCATGGCCTGGCTCGGACGCCTGCTCACGGACTGGGCGCCGCAAGCGCAGTTGCGCCACTTCGAGGCGCGCTTCCAGAGCATCACGCAACTCGGCCACGTCGTTCGCTGCAGCGGGCACGTCGTTGAAAAACTGCACGAGCACGGCGAGCGCCGCGTGCGCCTGCTGATCACCAGCACCAACCAGCATGGGCAAGTGACGATCGCCGGCACGGCGGTGGTCGCGCTGCCTTGAATACATCCCGCACAAGACAAGACCACAACCATGTACCCCACACTTCAAGACAAGGTAGCGCTCGTGACCGGCTCCGGGCGCGGCATCGGGCGAGCCATCGCACTCAAGCTGGCAGCACACGGAGCGCGCGTCGTCGTCAACGACCTGGATGCGCAACCTGCGGAAGACACGGCAGCGGAGATTCGTGCCGCCGGCGGCGAAGCGGCGGTGTGCGCCGGCAGCGTCACCGCGCCGGACTTTGCCGAACGCTTCGTCGGCACGGCGAAGAGCCGCTACGGCGCCGTCGACATCATCATCAACAACGCCGGATACACCTGGGACAGCGTCATCCAGAAGATGACGGACGAGCAGTGGTACGCCATGATCGATTGCCACCTGACGGCGCCTTTCCGAATCCTCCGCGCGGCACAACCCCTCATTCGCGATCTGGCCAAGGCCGATGCCGAGGTCGGTCGCCGCACGGTGCGCAAGGTCGTCAACATCTCGTCGGTGGCGGGCCTCTTCGGCAACGCCGGGCAGGTGAACTATTCCACCGCCAAGGCGGGCATCGTGGGGATGACGCAGACGCTGGCCAAGGAGTGGGGTCGCCTCGGCGTGACGGTGAATGCCGTGGCCTTCGGGCTGATCCACACACGGCTGACGCACGCGTCTGACGGCAGCACCGCCAGCATCGACGGGCGCGACATCAAGGTGGGCGTCAACCCCGACTTGCTGGCAACGCTGGAGCGGACCATTCCGCTCGGGCGCGCCGGCTCGCCCGAAGACGCTGCCGGCGCCGTGTACCTCCTTTGCCTCCCCGAATCCGACTACGTCAGCGGCCAGACGCTGATGTGCTCGGGCGGACTGACGGGGATCTGAATATGCAAGCCAACAAGGAACAGGGCGCGTGCGGGCCGCTGGCCGGCGTGCGCGTGATCGACCTCACCACGGTGCTCATGGGTCCTTTCGCGACGCAGATCCTGGGCGACTTCGGCGCCGACGTGATCAAGGTGGAACCGCCCGGCGGTGGCGATGGCGTGCGTGGTGTCGGACCCAGGCGCAACCCCGGCATGGCCGCCATCTTTCTGCACGCCAATCGCAGCAAGCGCAGCGTGGTGCTGGACCTGAAGCATCCCGAGGGGCGCGAAGCGCTGCTGCGACTGGCGGCCGATGCGGACGTGCTCATCTACAACGTGCGGCCGCAGGCGATGGCGCGCCTGGCGCTTTCATACGAAGACTTGGCGGCCGTCAACCCGAAGATCATCTATGTCGGCACCTACGGCTATGGCCAGCGCGGCCCGTATGCCGCCAAGCCGGCCTACGACGATCTCATCCAGGGGGCGGTGGGCATCCCCGCGCTGTCGGTGCTGGCCGGCGGCGACCAGCCGCGCTATGCGCCCAGCCCACTGGCCGACCGCATCTGCGGCCTTGCAGCGGTCAACGCTGTGACGGCGGCGCTGTACTGGCGCGAGCGCAGCGGCGAGGGTCAGTCCATCGAGGTGCCTATGTTCGAGACGATGGCGCAGTTCACCCTGTCGGACCACATGTGCGGGGAGACATTCGATCCGCCCCTGGGGCCGACCGGCTATGCGCGCGTGCTCAACGAATACCGGCGTCCCTACGCCACCCGCGACGGCTACCTCTGCGTGCTGCCCTACAGCGACAAGCAGTGGGAGACCTTCTTCCGCGTCGTGGGCCGCCCGGAGCTGCTGAAGACCGACCCGCGCTTCAGCAGCCTGGAACGGCGCACCGAGCACATCCGCGAGCTCTACAGCCTGCTGGCCGAGATCATGCTCACGCGGACCACCGCCGAGTGGCGCGAATGCCTCGAAGCCGTGGACATCCCCGTGATGCCCATGCACAGCATCGATTCGCTGATGGACGACCCGCACCTCAAGGCGGTGGGCTTTCTCCAGACGGTGGACCACCCGACCGAGGGGCGCATGCGGTCCATCGGCATTCCGTCGAGCTGGTCGAAGTCCCAACCGCGCCTCACGCGCCATGCGCCGCGCGCCGGCGAGCATGGCAGGGAGGTGCTGGCGGAGGCGGGCTACTCGCCGGAGGAAATCGACGCACTGGCGGCCTCGGGCGCGATGTCCGTGCCGACGCGAAGCTGAGGAGAGAGGCATGCAGCAATCTCCCGGCAAGGTCATTTCCCTGGAGGCAGGGCCGTGGTGGGACGACCTCGTGGAAGGCAGCTGGATGCGCTCGCGCAGGCGAACGGTGACTGAGGCCGACCTGGTTCAGTTCGTCAACCTGAGCTGGCTCAACGAGGAACTCTTCGCCGTGGCCGGCGACCGGCCCGGCATGGCGCTGCAGGGCAGGGTGGTTCCCGGCGCGCTGGTCTACAGCTTCGCTGAAGGGTTGATGATGCCTTCGCTGCAGGCGGCGGGCCTCGCCTTTCTCGGCACCACGATGGACATCAGGGCACCCACGCTGGTGGGCGACACCATCCATGTGCAATGCGAGGTGATCGAGCGCCGCGCCAGCTCCAAGCCCGCTCGCGGGTTGGTGCGAACCCGCAATGCGGTGGTGAACCAGCGCGGGGAAACGGTCCTCGTCTACGAGCCCTTGCGCCTCATGCGCATGCGCGCGGCTTGAGGCATGCCCGTCAGGCGCCGCCGGGCTCCGGGTACATGCTGTGCGCCAGCGCCGCGAAGTTGCGCGCGATGGCAGTGCAGGCGTCCGGCAGCATGGCAAGTGCCAGCCCCATGCGAAGCTGGGTCATCGCGTCCGTGACCGGCAGCAGCTTGACGCCGCCGCCCGCGTAGCTCGCGAGGAAATCGGCCACAAGCCCGACGCCCATGCCGCTTTCCACCAACCGCAGGATGGTATGCACCTGCGCGGCTTCCTGCACGATGCGCGGCTGCACGCCCGCGGTGCGGAAGGCATCCATCGTCAAGGTGTACATGTTGGGCGCGAGGGTGCGCGAGTGGATGATGAAGGGTTGCTCGGCGATCTCGGCCAATGTCACCTCGGTGTTCGCGGCAAGTGGCGATTCGGGCCCGACGGCCAGCATCATGCGTCCTTGCAGCAACGGCGTGACGTCGACCCTGGTCGGCTCGAGCACCGGATAGGCCACCAGGGCGATGTCCAGCGTCTGCTGCTCCAGCCGGCGCAAAAGCTCCGAGGTGGTCGCCTCGTCGATCATCAGTTCCACCCGAGGGTAGGCCGCGCGAAAGGCCCGGATCAGCTTGGGCATGAGGACGTAGGTTGACGAGCCCGTGAAGCCGACGCGAAGCTCGCCCTGCTCGCCGGCCTCGCCCGCCCGGGCCGCGCGCCGCACCTCTTCCACGAAGAACAGCACCCGCCTGGCCTGTCGAAGGACCGCCTCGCCGTCGTTGGTGATCTTCAGGCCCGTCGGCAGGCGCTCGAACAGCACCACGCCCAGCTCTTCTTCCAGCTTGCGGATGGATGTGGAGAGCGGCGGCTGCGCCATGTGCAGGCGCTCGGCGGCACGTGTGAAGTTGAGTGTCTCGGCCAGGATCAAGGCCTGCCTCAGTTGGCGAAGCTCCATGGTCGGGCATTTTCATGCACGCGCAATATCTGCCGCGTATGCCGCGACACAAAGATAGTATTTCCACCGGATTGGGCTCGTTCGTAGCATTCCTGCGTCGGAACACAAGGAACAAGTATGGAGACAACGCGACGAGGCTTCGTCCGCGCGATCGGAGCCATGGGTGCGATGGGTGCGATGGGCGCCGGCGGAGCACTTCCGCTGGCCAACGCGTCCGAAGCGGGCGACTGGCCGCGCAAGCAACCCATCAAGCTGGTCATGCCGCACGCGCCGGGTGGCCCAACCGACGTGGTTGCGCGCACGCTGGCGCCGCGCATCGGGGCAGCATTGGGGCAGACCATGTTCGTGGAAAGCCGCGTCGGCGCCAGCGGCAACATCGGCACTGAGTACGTCGCCCGTGCGGCGCCGGATGGCTACACAGTTCTGTACCAGACATCGGGCCTGGCCATCATGCCGGCGTTGTTCAAGAAGCTGCCCTACGACCCGTTGGAGGGCTTTGCGCCGGTGGCCATGCCTGCAGACATCAACGTGATCCTGCTCGTGAAAAACTCGCTGCCGGTCACTGATCTTCCTTCATTCCTGCAGTACCTCAAGGCCAATCCGGGCAAGCTCAGCTATGGCTCGGGCGGCCGAGGAAACATCACGCACCTGGCAGTGGAAGTGCTGCTGCAGCAGCTGGGAACCAGTGCCGTCCATGTGCCTTACAAGGGTACTGCGCCCGCCATGGTCGACCTGCTGGGCGGACAGATCGACTTCATGCTCGACGCCATCAACACCGCCTATCCCTATGTGAAGGACGGCCGAGTGCGAGCGCTGGCGGTGACCGGCGGCAGCCGTTCGCCGCTGTTGCCACAGCTGCCCGCGGTGGCCGAGGCCGGCGTCCACGGCTACGCGATGTCCACGTGGCAGTGCATGCTGGTGCCGGCTGGGACGCCGGCGGCCATCGTGCAGGCGCTCAATGCGGCTGTGAACAAGGCGGTGGCGGCGCCGGACCTGCAGAAGCAGTTCTCCGCAGTCGGCGTGCAGTTGCAGCAATCGACGCCGGCGCAACTCGAGGCCCGCCTGCGCGCTGATATTCCCAACTGGATCAAGGTGGCGCAGGCGGCGGGTGTGCAAGCCGAGTAACCGCCATCAAAAGAAACGCAGGCTCGGACATTCTCAGGGGTTGACCGGCGCATCGAAGCAAGCCGGACTTGCGCTTCAAGCCGGCCCTCGGCCATTCGGCCAAGTCGCACTTGGCCTCTCCCCAATATGGTGGATTGCGGCGCCCCCGCATCAATGTCAATCTCCGTCCATGACGATGAATGGAGGCAGTCTTGTCCACCGATCTCTCGTCCGAACCTCGCGCCGCGGTTCCCGTTGCTGACCCATTGACCGTGTTTCTCGAGGCGCACCGGCGAGGCCTGCCGCCCAGCCGAGGTGCAAAACGCTTCAATGCGGGCGAGCATGCATGGCTCGCGAGCCATGGCGCGACGCTGGCCATCAAGACGCTGCGAGACAAGTCCGGCATCCGGGTCGATGAAGACGTGTTCTCGTCGATCCCGCGCCGGGATGGACGCGAACGGCTCCAATACGGCGAACTGGTGGCGTTGTCGGGCGACTTCTACGAGACGCCGGATGCGCTGTTCGACGAGAAGCCGTCACCGCTCCCCTGGCTCTGGGAGGCCAACGACCTCTCCGACCTGCGCGCCATCTTCGCCAAGGAGCTGCAGTGGATCGAAGACCGGCTGGAGCGCCAGGGCGGCGGCTCGCCGTACCCGGACGAAAACATCCGGCTGGCCTGGAATGCCAAGTCCTATGTCGAACTGGCGTTGCGCAATGTCGATCATTTCGGCTGGCACAACATCTGCGCCTACTGCAGGCACCATGCGCATGCCATGGAGCTCGCGGCGTCGACGGGCGGGCGGGACAACGAGACCTTCCGCCGTGCGCTCTACACCAACGCCTTCGCGGACCACTTCCTCACCGACGGTTTTGCGGCCGGGCATGTGCGCGTGCCGCGTGCCGAGATCTGCGACTGGGCGGCGGCGCAGGGTTACAGCGACAAGGTGGCCGGTGCGCTGTCGAAGCTGCTGCACGATCAGGATGGCCATGCGCACTCGCTGCATGGAGAGCACGAGGAGGCCGGTGGCCGCGATTCGCATGACGGGCTGCCGGTGCAGAACGGCAGGGGCGAGACGTGGCACACCTACTGCGACGGCCAACTGTTCCTGGAAGGGGCAGCGTCGTCGCCGGCGGTGGACCGGGCCGTCAGCGCGGTGGCAGCCTCCGTCGGCGAATTCCTCATGGCGTGGCAGCGACGCGACCTGCCGCGCGGTATCTATGCGGCCACCTCGTGGGTGCCTTTCCCGCGTCCCGATGCGCCGACACTGACGCAGAAGTTTGCGGCGGACATGCCCGAACACGACTTCGAGGAACTGTGGAAAAGCGTCGCCTGGTACGCGACGGTGCCTTGGATCGCCGGGCTGGAGCGCCAACACATCCGCAGCTTGTTCGGCGCGCTGCCGCAGATCATGAAGAAATTCGGCGAGAACGTCGCCAGGGACGCCGCCGAGTCCCACATCGGTTCGCGCATCGATTCACGCTACATCGACGCGTACAGGCGCATTGCCTGAAGCATGAATCAAGGTCGCCATGAACATCCGCGACGCCATCGACCGTGACTTCCGAATGCTGGACGCCGCGTGGCCGCGGATCCGCGCACTCGAGATCGCCATGCGGTCCGCGGCGCGCTGGTTCATTGTGTGCCGCGAGATCGGGCCGGGCATGGATCCGCTCTACTACGTGCTCGACGGCGCAAAGGCTCGCGACAGACTGAAGAAGTCGCAGGCGGTCAGCACCAGCGACGCGCTGCGGCTTTTTTCAGAGAGTCCGAGTGTCACCGTCGCGGAAGCCTCGGCGGGCGTTAGGCGGGACATGCGGCAAGTCGTCCTCGCGGGCCGGGTTCCAGTTGGCATTGTCGAACCTGCTGGGGTGGCGCTCCGCAGTTCGCGCGGCGGCGAGGCTGCCGATGCGGTCTTGGTAACGCGCGCCTTGCATGCGCATTGGCCCGAGTCGATCGAAGCAGGCACCAGCCTGGCCCTGTTGGTATCGCTGGCCATGCCTGGGTCGGTGGATAGGGGTGCCGTATCGTTGAAGGCGACGCTGGGCACACGGATCGACATCGTTGTCCTTCCACTGGAAGGGATCACGCTCGAAGGAACCAACACGGGATCACTGGTGGTCAGCGATCCGCAGGCAGATGCGCCGTTGATGTTCCGCTTCAAGGCGGGCGCGGCCGGCATCGGATCTGCGCGCATCTACGCATGGATAGGTGGCTACTCGGTGGCCTCGATGGACTTGACGACCACCATTGTCGAAGTCGGCGGCGTGGCGAGCGAGGTCGAAGAGGCGAGTGTCATCGCGACCGTTCCGGCCGAACCCCGCGTGCAACCGGACCTGTCGCTGCTCATCACCGAAGCGGGCAGCGAAATCAGGATTCGGCTGCAGTCGGCCAGCCGCGAATTCGACGGCACGGCCTATCCCCCCATCACGCTTGCAAGCAGTTCGCGCGCGTACTTTGCGGAGTTCTGCCGCAAGATCGAAAACCTGCCCGTGGACACGGAGAGTCGACGCAAGGCCGCCGCCAAGAAGCTCTCGAACTGGGGCGTGGACATGATCGAGAAGGTGATCCCGGCCGAACTGAGGGCGACCCTTTGGGACGTTCGCGAACGGATCGGTTCGATGCAGATCACCTCCGACGAGGCATGGATCCCCTGGGAGGTCTGCCGCCTTGTCAGCACGAGCGACACCGGCTCCAAGGTCGAGGGGCCGTTCTTCGCCGAGGCGTTTTGCGTCACGCGCTGGCTGCATGGTGTCGCAGCGCCGGCTCGCTTCAGTTTCGGCGAATGGGCGCTGGTGGTGCCGAAGGATTCCCGCTTGCCGAACGCCAAGGCGGAGGAGCTTTTCATTCACTCGTTGGCCGATGCGACGCGCAAGGTGACACAGGTGCCCGCAAATTTCTGCGACCTGACTGCCGCCATGGAATCCGAGATCTACCATGCGTGGCACTTCTGCGGCCATGCGCACGCGGGAAACGAAGGCGATGGCGACCAGGCGGCCATCGAGCTCGACGATCGCGACTCCATGACGGTGGACCTGTTCACGGGCGCGACGGAGAACGCATTGCGAACCGGGCCGTTCGTGTTCCTGAACGCCTGCCAGAGCGCCCAGGGCGGGCTGAGCCTGACGGGCGTGGCCGGATGGGCCAGGCGCTTCATCAAGCCGGCGTCATCGCGCTTCGCGGCCAGTGCCTTCCTGGGCTCGTACTGGTCGGTGTACGACGCCGCTGCGCTCGCGTTCACCGAGGCGCTCTACAAGAGCCTCATCCTGGACGGCAAGGCGATCGGTCAGGCCGTCAGGGACGCCCGGCTGGCCGTGCGCTCGGCGGACGATCCCCTCACGTGGCTGGCCTACACCGTGTACGCCGACCCGCTTGCAACCGTCGAATCGAGGTGACCATGCCATCCATCGAATCAGTGACCGCCCCGGGCCTTGCCGTCGCACTGCCGGAGTCTGCACTCGACATGGTGCCGCTCGGGGTCGCGAAGGTGAGCGGCCATGAAGCGATCACGTATGGCAATCGGAAGTTGCTTCAGATCACCGGGCTGCCGGACTGGCGCGGGCGCACGCTCTCCGATGTGTTCTGTGAAGAGGACCTCATCACCGTGCGCAAAGTGCTCAAGGAGCGGTTCGAGCAGCGGCTGGCAAGCGAATACCGGATCGACATTACCCGCTATGACGACGGCCGCAAGGTGCCCGTGAGCATCACCTCGTTTCCCGAGACCAATGAGCACAACGACGTGGTGGGAACGCTGGCATTGGTGCGCGACCTCACGGTCGAAATGGCCCAGAAGCAGATGTACCAGTTGGTCGAAAAGGAGTCTGACGGCGCGAGGCTGCTCGATGCCATCGCGGAGTCGTTGCGTCCCTGGGTGCCCTTCGATCGCATTTCGGTGATACGCCTGAACGAGGAGCGAACCCATCTGCGAACCATCTACGACCAGGGCGAGGCACCCAAGACTTCGTTCAGGTGGTGGCGTATTCCGCCGGCAGTCAAGGACCTGTTGAACTGCAGCGAGATTCTGGTGATCGACGACATACCAACGTGGTACGACGCGCCGGAGCGAAGGTCGATGCTCGACGACCCGGCCGTCCAGGAGTTCCTCAAGCTGGGCCTGGTGTCCACGCTGAGCATGCCGGTACGGCAAAACGGCGCTCAGGTGGCGAGCATCGTGCTTTACCGAAAGAAGGGACACCCCTTCAGCGGAGCCGAGCAGGGCGTCGTCAACGACCTTCCCCTGGCAGAAGCCGTCAGCGTCGCGCTGCGCAACGAGAAGGAAAGCAACCTGAACTTCCTGCTCGACCTGATCAAGCAGATCTTGTCGGCCTACGGCTCGGTCAAGACCGTGGCCCAGATGATCGTCGGCAAGATCGCCGAGCACTATGAATGGGACTACGTTTCGATCTACCAGGCCTATGAGCACACCGGTCAATGCCGGATGATTGCCGAGACGGCGACCAAGGATGGCGTGGCGCTTCCGGAAGAAGAGCGAACGTCCTTCTCGATCAACGAGGGCATCATCGGCCATGTCTTTCGCACCGGGCAGGGCGTGAGCATCGAGGACATCGGGGAGTCGAAGGAGTTCAGAGACATCTACATTCCGCGCGCGGGCATCAAGACGCGCTCCGAGTTGTGCGTGCCCATCGGCAAGGAAGTGCGCTGGGTGCTCAATGTCGAGGACGAACAGTCCAATGCCTTTGCGCCGCAGGAGAAGCGCGATCTCGAAGACATCGCGGCGAGCCTGAGTTCGTTACTCCAACGCACCTTGGACTACCAATACCGCACCGCGGTCGTGGAACGCGCCAACGACGCCATCATCCTGACGGACATCGAGGGATTGATCCGCGAGGTCAATCCGGCCACCTGCAGCCTGCTGAGGGCGCCCGAGGAGATGATCGTGCGCCATCCCATCGAGGCGTTCTTTGCCGACCCCGAGGACGCGCAAGCATTGCTCAAGTGCGTCGCCTTCCCGAACCATGAAGCGCTCATGCAACGCCCCTTGCCGGCCGCAACGGCCGCCGAAACGCAAGTCAAGGTCCTGCTGTCGGTGGCAACGTTGCCCGGTGACACCGGCGGCAAGATCTTCATCGCGAGCGACATGACACAGTTCAAGCGCATGCAGCAACTCGAACTGGCGCAGGACGTCTATCGGGAAGTGACCGGACAGATCAAGACACCGATGTCGCTGGCCATCGCATGGCTGCGCAGGTTCGCGCAGGGCAAGAAGACCGATGGCGAGGACATGGCCCACAAGGTGATCCAGCAATTGCAGAAGGCGGAACTGACGCTGGACCGCTTGCTGCTGGTGGAGCGCGGTGACGGCGTCGAGATCCGCCACGAGGTACTGATATCGGTCAATGACCTGGTGGACAGCATCATGCAGGACATGCCAGAACGAGAGCGCGACGTCGTGACGGCGACCACCTTGGCGCCGGACGACGCCCATCTCCGCGCCGACGCCTACGAGATGCGCTACTGCCTGCAGACCGTGCTCTCCTATTTGCTGCGACTTGCGGCGGAGGACGACCGCATCGAACTTGATGCGACGCGTGACGGCGATGGTGTCGCGTTTGCCTTGAGAGGGCGCGCCGCCGACGTCGAATCGGTCAGTGACATCGAAAGCGAGTGCAGGGCCGCGCAAGTGCGGGCGGAAATCTCGCTTGGCAAGGAGACGTTGATCAAGATCGCCGGCCGAAACCGCGGAACCTTCGCCGAAATCATCGCGCCGGGAGGGCAGCAAGTGACATTCAGGTTCGCCTTTCCCGTTGTCGCGACAGGAGTGCCGTCATGAATCGAATACTCATTGCACTGCAGAGTCCTGACATGGCCGATGCCGTCGAGGATCTGCTTGAAGACCTGCTCGATGGCGAAGACGCATTGTCCTTTGCCCAGGCTCGGAACTGCGCCAAGGTGTGGTCGTCCCTGGACATGGAGGCGCGCCGGATGCTGATCACCGAATTGGATCTGGCGGACGACAAGGCCAGCGGCGTCGTTCGGCAGGGCGGATTGCGTCTGGCCCGGCAAGTCCGCGAGCGTTACCCCGATATGCCGCTCGTGCTCATCTCGCCGTACACGACGTCGGAGATTTCACAGAGCGTCGAGGCGATAGGGAAGGCCGCGCTGGTGCTGCAGGGTCGGGACTTCGAGGACGATCTGGTGACGCAGGTCTGCCACGGTCTCGGGGTCGCGGCGCCACGGGACGACAAGCTCGTCGAGCAGGACGCCACGAAGCATCATGTCGTCGAACCGCCGGGCACACAACCAGTCGCCGCCGAGCCGGTTCGCTACCTGGTTGAAATTCGCTTGCGTGAAGGGGGCGAGTGCGACTATCACTCGAGATCGATCGGCGGATTGGTCCCCTACATCAACGAATCGAAGTTCACCGTGAAGCCGGAAGACCTGCAGGAGTTGGTCGCGCTGACGGCCAAGCTCGCCGATTCGAAGAACTGGACAAGGGATTACAAGCTTCTCGGCGAGAAGCTGCGCGAGGTCCTTCTGGAGGGCGACAAGCAGGTCATGAAGAACCTTGCGAACATCAGCGGCAGGATGTCGGTTGCGATGGCGGATGGCGCGGAGTCTTCGCCCGCGATCTGCTTCATCGTCGAGAAGGGCCTCTACCCCATCGCCCTGGAGGCCATTCGTGGCGGAGACGGCTCGACGCACTATTGGCTCGAAAGGGCGCCAGTCTGGCGTCGGCTCGCCATCAACGGCGCGCGCAAGTTTCCGCTGTTCCGGGATCCCGAGACACGCGACAAACCCATCAACTGCCTGCTCGTGGAGGCCGACACCTCCGGCATGGTGAAACCACTGAACCTGAAGGTCGACCCCATTCCCGCAGTGAGCCCGGAGGCCCAATCGCTGATCGACTGCCTGAACAGCCAGACGACCGTGCGAATCGGCAAGATAGGCCGCATCTGGTGTTCGGGTGGGCGGGTCTTCAAATCGGTATCGACCAGGGAGGCGCTCGACGAAGACCGGGTGCCGGTGCCCTGCGAGGGATCATTTCGCAACGCCATGAGGGACATGCTCACGACTGGAGAGCCCTGGCACCTGGTGCACTACGCGGGACATTCCCACTACGACTCCGAGAACGACTATGGCTACGTGGTGCTGCCGGGCAAGAGCCTGGAGGTGCTTCATGAACCCGACTACGTCGGCACGATCGAATTTGCCAAGTGGCTGAATCGCACGCACTTCGTGTACATGAGCAGTTGCGAGGGCTCCGCGCAGGACTTTGCGTTCAATCTCTGCCAGCATGGCGTACCGGCGCTCACGGGCTTTCGGTGGGTTGTGAAGGACGACATGGCAAAGCTGCACTCGGAAACGTTCTACGAAGAGTTGTTCCGGTGTCGATCGATCGAGGAGGCCCTGTACTTCACATGGAACCACATGTACGGGTGTCATCCGATGGACCGGGTGTGGGCTTCCTCGCAGTTGGTGATGCAGTACGCGGCTTAGATACATCGCGGTGCCTATCGTGGCTGTGGACCAGCTCGTTGAGATCGCTCTCGGGCGCCGTGGGGACACCGTCGACCAGAAGCCGAAACGATTTGTCCCAGAAGTTGGCGTCGTAGGAATTGTTGTTCATCATTCGCAGCTGGATCCGCAATGCATCCTTCTCGGATGTTTGCGGCGAGACCTCCGCCGAAAGCAGCGTGAAAGTCGCCGGGCCGAGCTTGTAGTCGCGCATCGCGGGCAGTGTCACGGCGTAGCTCGTCCGTGTTGGCGAGGCCGGAGCCGCGGCCGGTGCCTGCGACGATGAGGGCGCGGCCGCTGCTGCGCTCGGTGGTTGCGCAGGTGGCGATCCGCGGAGACCGGAGACTGTCACTCGCCTATGGCACGTCGAATGAAAGCAGCGTCCTGCCCGAAATCTTTCCCTCGAGTTGCAGTCGCGCGTTCTCTACGACTTCCGCAAGCCTGATCTCACGCACGTGTGGCTCGATTGCTGAGAACGTCGGTTTCCATATCGAGCCGAGGCGCCCCCAGAGCCGGTCTCGCACTTCCCAGCTTGCATTCGCGACGACGCCAAAGAGGCTGATGCCGCGCATGATGAAGGGAAGCACGCTGCCGTCGAAGGCATTGCCGCCCGCATTGCCCACGGAGGCCACGCATCCGCCTTCGCGTGTGCTGCGCAGCAACCACGACAAGGCGCTGCCTCCCACGTTGTCGATGCTTGCGGCGAACCTTGGCTTCTCCAGCGGCCGGGTGGATGCCGCGATCTCGGTGGCGTCGATGATCTCGCTCGCACCTAGCGCACGAAGCGATTCGGACTGCGCCGGCCTGCGCGTCACGGCGGCCACGCGATAGCCCGCGGCCGAGAGGATGGCCATTGCGAGCGTGCCCACCGCTCCGCCGGCGCCGGTCACGGCAATGCTTCCATCTTGCGGTCGCACGCCATGACGCTCGAAGGCGTCGAGGGCCATCGCGACCGTGAAGCCCGGCACCCCCAGCACCGCGCATTCGTACGCCCTCAGCCCCCTGGGCAGCGCCATGGCGTGAGCCGCGGGCACCCGCACATATTCGGAGTAGCCGCCGTCGAAGGCAATGCCGGTGCGGAAGCCATGCACCAGCACCGTCTGTCCGGGTTCAATTGAACGGGCCACGCCTGCGACCGCCACGACATCGCCCACCAGTTCAATGCCGCAGATGCGTGGATGGCTTTCGACAATCTTCGCGCGGCCCAGCAGCGAAAGGGAATCCTTGTAGTTGATGCCCGCGTACCGCGTTCGCACCACCAACTCGCCCGCTGAAAGTTCGTCGAGCCCGATCGATTCAAGGCGCGTCTGCACGCCGCTGTCGGCTTGATGCGTGCGCAGGCATTGAAATCTCGAAGGGACGCTGGCGGGTGGTGTCATGCCGCCCATCAAAACACAGCGCCCGCGTTTGGCAATGCGGTGATTCGCCTGTCGAAACGCCGTCTCGACGGCCCCTTGTGCGCGCGCGAAGATGGGTGACTACAACCATCGCCCGGAGACATGCAGTGACCATCGCCCGACTTTTTTCCGATCACCGCCTGGACGCCCTCGACGCCGACGAACGCGCACTCATCGAGCGCCTTCGCATGTTGTGCCGCGAGCAACTGGGCCCCCAGGCGGCTGATGTCGCACGCGAGGACATCTTTGCCTGGAACACCTTCCGGACGCTGGCGCGCGAAGGCATCGTCGCCACGGCCTTCCCGCGCGAATACGGCGGCACCGATGCGCGCCAGGTGACGCGCGTGTGCATCATCGAGGAACTCGGCCGCGTGTGCAGCACGTCGGCCTCGATGATCACCGGCACTGACCTTTCCGCCCGCGCTGTGGTCGCGGGGGCCTCCGAGCCCATCAAGCGCGAACTGCTTCCTGCTCTCTGTCGCGGCGAGATCCAGACGGCCTTTGCACTCACGGAGCCCTCCGCAGGTTCCGACGTCCGCGGGTTGGCGAGCACGGCGCGGCGCGACGGCGACCACTATGTGCTCAACGGCGCGAAGAAGTTCATCACCCGCGCCGGCACGGCGGATTGGCTGATGGTGATCGCGCGCCTGGTCGACGATGCCGGCGCTGCCAGCGAGAAGTTGGTCGGCTTGCTCGTGCCCAAGGGCGCAGCGGGACTGACCGTGAGCGCCGATGCGGCCAAGCTCGGCTGGTTCGGCGTGCCCATCGCCTCGCTGGCGTTCAAGGACGTGCGTGTGCCGGTCACGCAGCGGCTCGGCGAGGAGGGCGAGGGCTTCTCCCTGGCGCAGGACGCGCTGCTGCGCGCCCGCATCGGACACGCTTCGATGGCATTGGGCCGCGCGATCGGCGCGGTGGAGATCGCCGCCACCTACACCACGGACCGCAGCGCCTTCGACAAGCCGCTGAATGGGCACCAGGGCGTGCAGTGGATGCTGGCCGACATGGCCACGCAGATCGAGGCCTCGCGCGCGCTCGTGTGGACTGCGGCGCAGAAGTACGACCACGGCGACAGCGACACGGCCACCTTCGCATCGATGGCCAAGCTGCATGCGACCGACCTGTGCATGAAGGTCGTCACCGACGCGCTCCAACTGACCGGCGGCCGTGGCTACCTGAAGGACTTTCCGCTGGAGCGCTTCTTCCGCGACGCCAAGCTCAACCAGATCGGCGAGGGCGCAAGCGAGGTGCACAAGACAGTGATCGGACGAGACCTCGCGCGGCGCGCGGCTCAATCCGAGCGCAACCCGTGCCTGCGTGACGGGCCGCTCACTGACTACTGAACGCTACAGGACCTAGATCACGCCCTCTGCCTTGAGGGCGCTGAGCTCGCCCTTCGAGAGCCCGAACTGCGCATACACCTCGGCGTTGTGCTCGCCGACATCCGGTCCGGTTCGCGGCACAGGCATCTCGCGCCCGGTGATTCGCGGCACGATGCACGGGGCCGGCACGCTGCCGTACTGCGGATCGGGCAGCCGCACGATGGCCTGGCGTGCCACGAATTGCGGATCGCGCTCGATGTCCTCGATCGAATAGACCTTGCTGAACGGAATGCCCGCGGCCTCCAGCGTACGCTCGATGGCCTCGTAGGGACGCGCCGAAAACCATTCCGACAGCATCCGATCGAGTTCGCGAAGATGCACGACGCGCTGGATGTTGGTGGCAAAGCGCTCGTCGCCGGCCCACTCGGGGCGGTCGATGGCGGCCGCGAGCCGCGCAAAGATCGCATCGGACGACGCGACCAGCGAGAAGAAGAAGCGGTCCGCGCTCACGTACATGTTGCTCGGTGCGGTGTAGGTCGCGCAGTTGCCGGCCGGGGCGCGCACCAGGCCCAGTTGCTCGTGCTCGATGGCGAGTGGATCGAGCAGGCGGAACAAGGCCTCGGTGGCTGACAGGTCCACTTCGGCGCCCTTCGCAGTCGGGTCGGCCCGCAGCCGCGCGATCTCGGACGCGATCGAGAAGGCGGCGAAGAGGCCCGCCACCGCATCACCTACCGGAAAGTTCATGTGCTGCGGCGAACCGCCTTCTTCGCCGGTGAGGTTGGTGAAGCCGCTCATTGCTTCGAACACGCGCGCGAATCCGGGCCGAGCGCGGTAAGGGCCGGTCTGCCCGAAGCCGGTGAGACGAAGGATGACGAGCCGTGGATTGATCGCCCACAGCGTCTCGGCGTCCAGGCCCCATCGGTCCATCGTGCCGGTTCGGAAGTTCTCGACCAGCACGTCGAATTGCGGAAGCATCCGCAAGAGCAGGTCGCGGCCGCGCGGCTTGCGCACATCGAGCGAGATGCCGCGCTTGCCGCGGTTCGCCACCTTCCACCACAGCGGAACGCCTTCCTTCACGGGTTGCAGCGAGCGCAGGGGGTCGCTTCCGTCCGGAAGTTCCAGCTTCACCACCGTTGCGCCGTGATCGGCGCACAGCGTCGCACCGAACGGCGCCGCCAGCACGGTGGCCATGTCGAGGATGCGGACGCCTGACAGGGCGCCCGATGGGGAGGTGGATGCGGTCAATGGGTGGCCTCTAAAGAGTGGGGTCGGCAGGGCAGGGCGTCCGGCTTTCCCCGTTTTTGCCAGAGCACGATTTGGACTACAACGAGCGTTTCGCACAGCGAAACAGGTTCACCAGGCCACCCCGTTCGAGTCCATCATGAGTTCCAACCAACGCCCCACCTCCACCCGCCGCGCCATGTTCACCGCCCCGCTTCCAGGTCTCGTCAACCCGCACGACCTCAGCGCCGATCGCCAGTTCTCGATGAACCTGGCGCGCGGCATGGAGGTGTTGCGCGCGTTCACGCTGGCCGAGCCGATGCTGGGCAATCGGGAGATCTCCGATCGCACGGGATTGCCCAAGCCGACGGTCTCGCGGCTGACCTACACGCTCACGCTTCTGGGCTACCTGAGTCGGGTCGAGGGCCTGCAGAAGTACCGGCTGGGTTCGGGTGTGCTGTCGCTCGGCTATCCGCTCCTGGCCAACACACGCGTGCGCCAGATCGCGCGGCCCTTCATGGAGCAGGTGGCGCGAGAGACCGGTTGCACTGTCAACCTCGGCATGCGTGACCGCACGAGCGTGGTCTACATCGACACCTGCCGCGTCGATGCGGGCAACGTCTACCAGCCTGACATCGGCAGCACGCGCCCGCTGCTGTCGACGTCGATTGGGCGCGCCCTGATCCTGGCCAGCCCGCCCACGGAGCGCAAGGCGATCCTGAATCGGCTGAGGGTCGAGGACCCGGAGCGCTTTGCACTCGACAAGCCGCTGTGGGAGGCCGACCAGAAGGCCTTTGTGCAGCGCGGCTATTGCTATTCGCGCGGCGACTGGCGAAAGGAAGTGCATGCCGTCGCTGTACCTATCCGGCTGAGCGCGCGCGAAGAGATCGTCGCGCTCAATTGCACGTCGGCCGCCTATCGCCTCGACAAGCCGACGCTGGAAAAACAAGTTGCGCCACGCCTGCTCGATGCCGTGCGCCTGATCGAAACCGCCTGCGGCACCCCGCGCTGAACCCAAGGAGAACGCATCCAATGATCCGCAACCCCGAAGCCTTCGCAAGACTGCTCGCCGAGGTCCGCCAGTTCGTGCGGGACGAGTGCATGCCGCTCGAAGCCGAGGTCGACCAGAGCGACGAGATTCCGCCCGCCATCGTCGCGCGCATGCGCAGCCTGGGCCTGTTCGGCCACAGCATTCCCGAAGCCTACGGCGGCGCGGGGCTCACCTCTGAAGAGCTGTCGCTCGTCAACATCGAGGTGTCGCAATGCGCCACTACCTTCCGGGCCCGCTTTGGGGGCAATACCGGCATTGCGTCGGAATCGCTGGTCGTCGATGGAACCGAAGCACAAAAGAAAGCGTGGCTGCCGCGCCTCGCGAGCGGCGAGGTCACCGGTTGCTTCGCGCTGACCGAACCGGACGCCGGCTCCGACGCCACAGCCTTGACGACGACCGCCGTGCTCGATGGCGATGACTATGTGATCAGCGGCCGGAAGTGCTTCATCACCAATGCGCCGATCGCCGATCTGTTCACCGTGTTCGCGCGCACCGATGCCTCTGCCAAGGGTGCCGCCGGCATCAGCGCCTTCCTGATCCCGCGCGGCACGCCGGGCCTCGGCACGCCGCCGGCCTATCGCAAGATGGGCCAGCACGGCTCGCCGGTGGGCGAGGTGGTGCTCGAAAACTGCCGTGTTCCGGCTTCGGCGATCGTCGGCGGACAACCGGGCCAGGGCTTCCGCACGGCGATGAAGGCGTTGAACAAGCAGCGCATCAATCTGGCGGGCTTGTGCGTCGGGCCAGCGATCCGCCTCGTCGACGAGATGGTCGAGCGTGCCACGTCGCGCCGCCAGTTCGGTCAGGCCATTGCCGAGTTCCAGCTCGTGCAGCAGATGATCGCCGAGAGCAATGTCGAGGTGCACGCCGCGCGTGCGCTGGTGCTGGAGACGGCGCGCAAGCGCGATGCCGGCGAGGACGTGACGATGGAAGCATCCATGTGCAAGCTCTTTGCCTCCGAGATGTGCGGCCGCGTGGCCGACCGCGCGGTGCAGGTGTTCGGCGGAGGCGGCTATGTGGCGGACAACGTCGCCGAGCGCTTCTACCGCGACGTGCGGCTGTTTCGCCTGTACGAAGGCACGAGCCAGATCCATCTCGTCAACATCGCCAAGCGCACTGTCGCGCTGGCGCAGGCGCGCAAGGCGGCCGCATGAAGGCGCTGGCCGGCCTGCGCGTGCTCGAGTTCGCCACGGTCGGCGGCGTGCCCTTCTGCGCCTGGTGGCTCGCGCAGCAGGGCGCCGAGGTAACGCGCGTTGCCAATCCGCGTCCTCCCGAGCTCGGCGTGCCGGTCGACGCGGAAGCCGACATCGGCCAGTGGGCGCGCGAGCTTCGAACGCTGGATCTCAAGACCGCTGAAGGCCGGGAGGCGGCGCTCGATGCGGCCGCGCAGGCGGACGTGCTGGTGGAGGGCTTTCGGCCCGGCGTGATGGAGCGGCTCGGGCTCGGCCCTGCGGCGATCCATGCGCGCAACCCGCGGCTCGTGTATGCCCGCATTGTCGGGTGGGAGCGGCAGGGGCCGTGGGCACAACGCGCCGGGCATGACATCAACTATGTCGCCATGAGCGGTGCGCTGCACGCCGTGGGCGCGGACCATGTGCCGCTCAACCTGCTGGGCGACCTCGCCGGCGGTGCGCTGTACGCCGCCATGGGGATTCTGTCTGCGCTCCATGCGCGCGCATCGACGGATCGCGGCTGCGTCGTGGACGCGTCCATGACGCATGGTTGCGCGCACCTGCTTACCGCGGTGTTCGCACGCCTGGGCGTGGGGGCCTGGCAGGACGCGCCCCATGCCAACGTGATCGACGGGGGCGTGCCCTGGTACCGGAGTTACCTCACCGCCGACGGGCGCCACATGGCCGTCGGCGCGATCGAAGAGCGCTTCTATCTGAGTTTCGTCGCCGGCCTCGGCCTCGACCCGGCCCGCCTGCCCTCGCGAGGCGATCGCGCGCGCCATGGCGAACTGGCGGCGCTCTTCCAGAAGCGCTTCCTTCGGCAGTCGATGGCGCACTGGGCCGCCCACTTCGAAGCCCTCGACGCTTGCGTGACGCCGGTTCTGAATCTTCGCGAAGCGCGCGTGCATGAGGTGAACCGCGGGCTGTTCAAGGACGGAAACGGCCCCTGGGTTCCGGCAGCAGCACCTCAACTCTTTCCAATTCAATGACAGTCAATGACAGGAGACAAGCAATGATCCGCAATACGACTCGCCGCGCTTTCGGCGCCATGTGCATCGCAGCGCTGAGCCTGGCCGTCGCGCCGGCCCTGGCGCAAGGCGATGCTTATCCGACCAAGCCGATCAAGATCATCGTTCCCTTCTCCGCAGGCGGAGTCGTGGATTCGATCGCCCGCATCGTGGGCGAGAAGCTGAGCGTGAAGTACGGCCAACCGGTCATCGTCGAGAACAAGACCGGGGCGGGAGGCTCCATCGGGACCGACTTCGTGGCCAAGTCTGCGCCGGACGGCTACACGCTGCTGTGTGTCAGCCCTGGCCATGCAGTGGCGCCGAGCATCATCAAGGGTGTGACGTGGAATCCGGTGAAGGATTTTCGGGCGATCGAAGGCTTCGGGATCATCTCGAACGTGTTCGTCGTGCCGCCGAACGTGCCCGTCAAGAACATGGCCGAACTCGTTGCGCTGGCGAAGAGCAGCGCCACGCCGCTGACCTACGCGACGGCTGGTGTCGGGACTTCCAACCATCTCTCCGGCGAACTGCTTTCGCAGATGGCGGGCGTGAAGCTCACGCACGTGCCCTATCGCGGCCAGCCCGATGCATTGAACGACCTGCTTGGCGGCCGGGTGACGATGATGCCGCTGACCGCGGCGCTGGCGTCCCCCTACATCAAGAGCGGCAAGTTGAAGGCTCTCGCGGTCACCACGGCCAAGCGCTCGGCCGCGCTGCCGGATGTACCGACGGTTGCCGAATCGATCGGCCTCCCGGACTACAGCGTCGGGACATGGTTCGGCTTCGTGGCGCCCGCCAAGACGCCGGACGCGCTGATCCGGAAACTGTCTGCCGATGTCGCTGAAGTTCTCGCGATGCCCGACACCAAGGCCAAGCTGGAGATGCTGGGCCTCGAACTCGCGCCGCAGGGCCCGAAGGAGTTCGATGCCTTCATCGCGACCGAGGTCGGGCGCTGGAGCAAGGTCATCAAGCAAGCCGGCATCGATCCGCAATGAGGGAGACCCGCGCCATGAAATCGCCCCTGAAGCCACCCATCTGCGCAAAGCTCGGCATCGCGCATCCGATCTTCGGGTTCTCGCATTCGATCGACGTGGTGGTCGAGATCGCCAAGGCAGGCGGATTTCCGGTGCTCGGCCTGGCGCGGGAGATGCCGCACGAGATTCCGCACATCCTGGAAGAGGTCGATTCGCGAATGCAGGGGCTTCCCTATGGGGTCGACCTGATGCTGCCTTCGCAGGTGCCGCAGACCGGCAGCATCGATGACGTGCGCGGCGCCTTGCCGCAGACGCATGTCGAATTCGTCGACGGCCTGCGCGATCGCTTCGCCGTGCAGGCACCGGTCAAGCCCAGCTTCTTTACCACGCAGGTGCGCTCCGAGTCGCTGTTCGAGCAGCAGATCGAGCAGGTGCTGGCTTCGAACGCGCTGGGCGTCGCCACGGCGATCGGCCTGCGTCCGGAACTCATCGCGCGCGCCAAGGCGGCGGGCAAGGTGACCTTCTCGCTCATCGGCTCCGTTCGCCATGCGCAAAAGGCCTTGGCGATGGGCGTGGACGTGCTCGTGGCGCAGGGCTACGACGCCGGAGGTCACACAGGAACGGTGGGCACCTTCTCGTTGGTGCCGCAGATCGTTGCTGTCGCCGGAGATGCACCGGTGCTCGCCGCTGGCGGCATCGGCAATGGCGATCAGATCGTTGCGGCCATTGCCATGGGCGCGCAGGGCGGTTGGCTCGGCACCCTATGGATGGCCGCCGCCGAAAACCACACGCCGCCGGCGCTGCTGCGTCGCCTGATCGACAGCGGCAGCGAAGACACGGTGATCACGCGCGCCCATAGCGGAAAGCCATGCCGGGTGGTGCGCAGCGACTGGATCGATGCGTGGTCTGCGTCCGGCGCACCAGAGCCCTTGCCGATGCCCTTGCAGCAGGCGCTGACGGGCGATGTGTTCGCGTCGATCCACGAACATGACGATGCACGACTCATCTACGAGGCGGCAGGACAGAGCATCTTCGCCATCCGGCGAGAGACGCGAGTCGCCGACCAGATGGCGGCGCTCAAGGGCGAGATGCAGGCCGCCTGGCAGCGTATGTCGATGATGTCTGCCAGCTGACCAGGGCTACCCGCGCTTCGTCGCGATCAACGGCTTCACATCCGGCGCATTCACCCGCGGCCGATCGGCCTCTACCGCAGCCAGCGGGTCAACCTCCTTCATGCTCGCAAGACAGCGTTGCGTGAGGTGCTGGTATGTGCGCGTGCCTTCCAGCTTCCACGCGACTTCCTGATCGCTCAGTTCGCGCATCACCTTCGCGGGAATGCCGGCGGCGAGCGATCGCGCGGGGATTTTCTTGCCCGCCGGAACGAAGGCGCAGGCCGCGAGGATGGCCGCTTCGCCGACTTCGGCCTCGTCCATGACGACGGCATTCATGCCGACCAGCGCGTCGCGCCGGACGATGCAGCTGTGCAGCACGGCGCCATGGCCGATGTGGCCGTTTTCCTCGACGACGGTGTCCTGGGCGGGGAAGCCGTGAATCACGCAGGTGTCCTGCAAGTTGGAGCCGCGCTGGAGCACGATGCGGCCGAAATCGCCGCGCAGCACGGCGCACGGCCCGACGTAGCAGTCCGGCCCGACGATCACGTCGCCGATCAGCACGGCAGTCGGATGCACATAGGCGCTCGGGTCGATGACCGGCACCACTCCTTCGATCGAATAACAAGGCAAGGCGGTCTCCTTCTTTTTTGGGAATGACGCCGATACGCGGGTTTTCCCGTGGATGTTCTGACTTGCGTCAGGCTGAAGTCGATCTTATGATTCACCGACCGGTCGGTCAACAATACATTTGACACAGATCAAGACGTCCGGCCCGGCCCCATCCCACGACTGCATCCCACGACTGGAGACACAGCTTGTCCGATTCACTCGTCCTTGCTTCGCATGACGGCCCGGTTTTGACGCTCACGCTCAACCGGCCCGCCGCTCTCAACAGCTTCACCGGTGCCATGCACGAGCAGCTTCGTGCCGCGCTCGACGCCGCTGCGGCCAACGCCGAGGTCCGCTGCCTCGTCCTGACAGGCGCCGGCCGTGGCTTCTGCGCCGGCCAGGATCTCGCCGATCCGATGGTCGCGCCGTCGCCCGCAGGCGAGCCCCCCAAGGATCTGGGCTGCACGATCGAGATCCTCTACAAGCCCCTCGTGCGACGGCTGAAGTCGATGCCTGTCCCGGTGATTGCCGCCGTCAACGGCGTCGCGGCCGGCGCGGGCGCGAACCTGGCGCTGAACTGCGATCTCGTGATCGCCGGCCAATCCGCCAGCTTCATCCAGGCCTTCGCCAAGATCGGCCTCGTGCCGGACACCGGCGGCACGTGGCTGCTGCCGCGCATCGTGGGCCGCGCGCGCGCCATGGGGCTCGCGATGCTCGGCGACAAGCTCAGCGCCGCCGAAGCCGAGCGCATCGGCCTCATCTGGAAATGCGTCGACGACGCGGTGCTGGCCGAGGAGGCCCGCAAGCTTGCGGTGCGTCTCGCCGCGATGCCGGTGAAGGCGCTGGCCGCCACCCGCGACGCCATCGATGGAGCCCAACACCTCACGCTCGATCAAGCACTCGATCACGAAGCCGTCGTGCAGTCCGAGCTTGGCCGCGCGCACGACTACCTCGAAGGCGTCGCCGCGTTCTCCGCGAAGCGCACTCCTGTTTTCACCGACCGCTGAATCGCAATGTCCACACCCCAATCCGAACGCACGCCGCAGCAGACCGCGGAACTGGTGCGCGAGAGCATGTTCGCCAACGACCGCGCTGCCAAGAACCTCGGCATGGAAGTCGTCGAAGTCTCGCCCGGCAATGCATCTGTCGCCATGACCGTGCGCGAGCACATGCTCAACGGCCACGACATCTGCCACGGCGGCCTCATCGCGACGCTCGCCGACACGGCCTTCGCGTATGCCTGCAACTCGTACAACGAACTGACGGTGGCCTCGGGCTTTTCCATCGACCTGATGGCGCCGGGCCGCGAGGGCGACGTGCTCACGGCGCGCAGCTTCGAGGTCTCCAAGGCAGGCCGGACCGGCGTCTACGACTGCGAAATCACCAACCAGCGGAACGAGCGCATCGCCGTCTTCCGCGGCCGTTCCCACACCATCAAGGGCAAGCCGGCCGTCGCCGCGTGAGCCGCCCGAGGAGACACATCCATGCCCGTGAAGCAACCCGCCCCCGGTGAACTCGACGCCATCGAGACCGCCAGCCGCGACGAGATCCAGGCCTTGCAATTGCAGCGTCTGCGCTGGTCGCTCAAGCACGCCTACGACAACGTGCCGCACTATCGCAAGGCGTTCGACGAAAAGGGCGTTCATCCCGACGACCTGAAGCAGCTGAGCGACTTGTCCAGGTTCCCCTTCACGACCAAGAAGGACCTGCGGGACAACTATCCCTTCGGTCTTTTCGCGGTTCCGCGGGAGCAGGTGTCACGCGTGCATGCATCGTCGGGCACCACGGGGAAGCCCACCGTCGTCGGCTACACGAAGAACGACATTGACACATGGGCCTCGTTGGTCGCACGTTCGATCCGCGCAGCGGGCGGCCGCGCGGGCGACATCGTGCACATCGCCTACGGCTACGGCCTCTTCACCGGCGGGCTCGGCGCGCACTACGGCGCCGAGCGGCTCGGCTGCACCGTAATTCCGATGTCGGGCGGGCAGACCGAAAAGCAGGTCCAGCTCATCCGCGATTTCAAGCCCGAGATCATCATGGTCACGCCGAGCTACATGCAGGTGATCGTCGAGGAATTCGTGCGCCAGGGGCTGGACCCGCGCGAATGCTCGCTCAAGGTCGGCATCTTCGGTGCCGAGCCGTGGACCGAGGCGATGCGCCACGAGATCGAAGGCAAGGCCGGCATCGACGCGGTCGACATCTACGGCCTCTCCGAAGTGATGGGCCCCGGCGTGGCGAGCGAATGCATCGAGACCAAGGACGGCCCCGTGCTGTGGGAAGACCACTTCTATCCCGAGATCATCAACCCCGAAACGGGCGAAGTGCTGCCCGAGGGCTCGGAGGGTGAACTCGTCTTCACCTCGCTCACCAAGGAAGCGCTGCCCATCATCCGCTACCGCACGCGAGATCTCACGCGGCTCCTGGCGCCCACCGCGCGCTCGTTCCGCCGCATGGGCAAGATCGTCGGGCGCTCGGACGACATGCTGATCATCCGCGGCGTCAACGTCTTCCCGACGCAGATCGAGGAGATCGTTCTGCAGCACGCCAAGCTCTCCGGGCAATACCAGATCAACGTGAGCCGCGACGGCCTGCTCGACACGGTGGAAGTGCGGTGCGAACTGCAGCCGCTCGCCGCGCCGTCCACCGATGACAAGGAAGTGGGCGAGATCGCGCGCTGGCTCCAGCAGCGCATCAAGACGCTGGTGGGCATCTCGACCACCGTCAACGTGCTGAAGCCCGACAGCATCGAACGCACGCTCACCGGAAAAGCCCGTCGCGTGATCGACAAGCGTTCGCGCTGAGCGCTGCGCATTCATCCTCCGCGCGATCAACGAACGAATTCATGCTGAAGAAACTCTCTCTCCTTTGCGCAGCCCTTGCTCTGGCCGGATGCGCCGCCACGACGGCCTCCTCGACCGGAACGGTCACGATCAAGCGCGACACCTACGGCGTGCCGCATGTCTATGCGAACGATGTGCGCGGCCTCTTCCATGGCTACGGCTATGTCGTTGCCGAAGACCGTCTGTTCCAGATGGAAATGGCGCGCCGCGCGGTGCTCGGGACCGTCTCCGAAGTGATGGGTCCGAACTACGTGGCGCTCGACAAGGGCAGCCGCTCGGCTTTCACGCCGGCTTCGATCCAGGCGCAGATGGCCAAACTGTCGCCCGATGACAGGGCCATCTTCGACGGCTATGCGGCAGGCTTCAATGCGCGGGTGAAAGAGGTGCTGGCCGACAAGACCACCCTGATGCCGAAGCAGTTCATCGACGCCGGCTTCGAGCCGAAAGCCGATTGGACCGGCTACGACGTCGCAATGATCTGGGTCGGCACGATGGCCAACCGCTATTCGAATACGAGCAGCGAGATCGCCAATCTCCGCCTGCTGAACCAGCTCCAGAAGGCAAAAGGCGATGCGCTCGGTCGCGAGCTTTTCGACCAGATCCGCTGGATCGAGGACCCACTGGCACCGACCACGGTCCCCCGCACCGGCGGGCGGGCGCAGGCCGCGGCGGCGCCGGTCGACGTTGTCGCAAAGGGTGACGACCCATTGGCCCGCCTGGCGCCGGTATCGCCCGAGTTGCTCGCCTCCCACAGCGACGTGGATGCAGCACGGCGCGGCGTCGCGCAGCCGTGGGAGCGGCCCATCGCCAGCAACCTCTGGATCGCCGGGCCGAAGAAGACCAGCGACGGCAGCACGGTGCTCATCAACGGGCCGCAGTTCAACTGGTTCAATCCCTCGTACGTGTTCGGCATCGGGCTGCATGGCGCCGGTTACGACGTGACGGGCAACACGCCCTTCGCGCACCCGGTGATCCTGTTCGGCACCAACGGAAAGATCGCCTGGGGCGCAACCGCTGGCCCGCTGGACGTCAACGACATGTACCAGGAGAAGCTCAACCCGTCGAACCGCTACGAATACCAGTTCAACGGCGCCATGCGGCCGATGGTCAAGCGCACGGAGATCATCAAGGTCAAGGGTCAGCCGGACCAGAACCTCGACATCTACTCGACGGTGCACGGCATCGTCACCGACTTCGACCTCCCGAACAACACCGCCTTCTCCATGAAGCGGAGCTGGGACGGCTATGAGCTCGAGTCCCTTCTGGGTTGGATCCATTCCATGCAGGCGAAGAACTGGGACCAGTGGCTGGCGCAGGCTTCGCGGGTCGCGATCACGATCAACTGGTACTACGCGGACGCCGACGGCAACATCGGCTACGTCTCGCCCGGCCGCTTGCCGATGCGCCCGGCCTCGCAGGACATTCGCTTGCCGGCGGTCGGCGACGGCACGATGGAGTGGCAGGGAATTCGTCCCTTCAAGGAGGACCCGCAGGTATTCAATCCGGCGCAGGGCTTCATCGCCAACTGGAACAACCAGTCCGCGCCCGGTGCGGTGAGCGACGGCGGCAACTACGCGGCGGCCGACCGGGTCAACGAATTCATCACCCGCCTCGAAGCCAAGCCGCGCCTGACGCGCGACGAGCTGTGGGCCATCAACCGCAGCACGGCCTACGCCGATACCAACGCCCGCTACTTCGTCCCGTTCATCGCCGAGGCCACACGCAGCTTGCCGGCCACCAATCCCGCGAAGCGCGCTGCGCAGATCCTTGCCGCCTGGAACATGGAGAACGACGATCCGACCGAGCAGGGCGTCTACCAGAGCCCAGCCACGACGATCATGATGACCTGGCTGCCGATCATCTACAAGCAACTGCTGGCCGACGACCTGCCGCCCGAAGTGTTTGCCGCGTACTCGAACGGCGGCTATGCAGGCGCGACGCAGGTGGCCAGCATCCGGCCGGGCAACGGCTCCAAGCTGCTCTACAACGCGCTGCTCGGACCCAAGGCCGGCGTGCCGCAGCACTACGACTTCTTCAATGGCGCGGACAAGAACGCCATGATCCGCAGCACCCTGGCGCAGGCCATGTCCGAGTTGACGACGCGCTACGGCAGCGATCCGGCGCGTTGGCGCACACCCGTCACCAAGCACGTGTTCCTCACGAGCAACTTCATCGGTGCGCCGCAGGCCAACGCCGACGAATTGCTCACGCTGCCGAGCTTCATGAACCGCGGTTCGCAGAACGACAAGGTGGTGTTCTCGGCCGGGAGCGTTTCAATGTGCACGGCGGCGCCCCCCGGACAAAGCGGCTTCGTCGCACCCGACGGCCGCAAGGCGGCGCACTATGCCGACCAGATGACGCTCTTCAAGGATTTCGGCTGCAAGAGCGAATCGCTGACACCGGCCGACGTGGACCGGAATCTCGAGTCGAGCAAGCAGCTGATGTATTGACCGAATTGACCGTATTGACCCTTCAATAGGAGATCACGATGTACACGCAAGCCATGGACACGATGGGCAAAGAGCCCGGCGACGGCAAGAAGGCCGTGCGCTCCGCAGAGGAGATGCAACTCGAGCAGCGTTTCGACGCCCGCATCGATGCCGGCGACTTCATCGAAGCGAAGGACTGGATGCCCGAGCACTACCGCAAGACGCTCGTGCGCCAGATCAGCCAGCACGCGCATTCCGAAATCGTCGGCATGCTGCCCGAGGGCAACTGGATCACCCGCGCGCCGACGCTCAAGCGCAAGGCCATCCTGCTGGCGAAGGTGCAGGACGAGGCAGGCCATGGCCTGTATCTGTATTCGGCCGCCGAGACGCTCGGCACCTCGCGCGACCAGATGGTCGATGCGCTGCACACGGGCCGTGCCAAGTACAGCTCGATCTTCAACTACCCGACATTGACCTGGGCCGACATGGGCACCATCGGCTGGCTGGTCGACGGCGCCGCGATCATGAACCAGGTGCCGATCTGCCGCTGCTCCTACGCACCCTATGCGCGCGCCATGATCCGCATCTGCCGCGAAGAGAGCTTCCATCAGCGCCAAGGCTACGAAGCGCTGCTCACGATGATGCAGAAGGGCACCGACGCGCAGAAGGCGATGGTGCAGGACGCGGTCGACCGCTGGTGGTGGCCATCGATCATGATGTTCGGCCCGCCGGACGATCAGTCGCCCAATTCGGCGCAATCGATGCGCTGGGGCATCAAGCGCTTCACCAACGACGATCTGCGCGCGAAGTTCATCGACGCGGCCGTTGAGCAGGCCAAGGTGCTCGGCGTGACGCTGCCCGACCCGGACCTCAAGTGGAACGAGGAGCGCCAGCACCACGACCACGGCCCCATCGACTGGAGCGAGTTCTGGCGCGTCATCGGCGGCGACGGCCCCTGCAACCGCGAGCGCCTTGGCGCCCGCGTGAAGGCCTGGGACGACGGCGCCTGGGTACGCGAAGCCGCACTGGCCCACGCCGCGCGCCGCGCAGCCCCCGAACCCCTCGCGGCGTAACGCGCGCGCAACGACCAAGGAACACGATCATGAGCAGCAATTCCAATCCAACGCCCACTGCCTCGACCGCCACCGCCACCGAATGGCCCCTGTGGGAAGTCTTCGTGCGCAGCAAGTCCGGCCTCGACCACAAGCACTGCGGCAGCCTGCATGCCGCCGACCCGAAGATGGCCATCCAGATGGCCCGCGATGTCTACACGCGCCGCCAGGAAGGCACCAGCGTGTGGGTCGTGCGCTCCGACCAGATCGTCGCGAGCGACCCGGGTGACAAGGAGATGTACTTCGATCCGATGGAAGACAAGGTCTATCGCCATCCCACCTTCTACCAGCTCCCCGGCTCGGTAGACCATATGTGAGGCCGACGTGATGCAAGGCTCCATCGCCCTCGATCTCCAGCCGACGGTGCAGTACCTGCTGCGCATCGGCGACACCTGCCTGATCCATGCCCAACGCATCGCCGAGTGGTCGGGGCACGCGCCGATCCTCGAAGAAGACATCGCCATGTCGAACATGGCGCTGGACCTCATCGGCCAGGCCCGTGCCGTGCTGACGCTGGCCGGCCAAATGGAAGGCCGCGGGCACGACGAAGACCAGCTCGCCTTCCTGCGCGACGAGAAGGATTTCCGCAACCTCACGCTGGTGGAGCTGCCGCGTGGCGACTTCGCCTTCACCGTCATGCGCAACGTGATGATCGCGACGTTGATGAAGCTGCTGTGGGAGCGCCTGCATGACTCCAGCAACGCCGAACTCGCGGCCATCGCCGGCAAGGCGGTCAAGGAAGCGCGCTACCACCAGCAGCACGCGGCCGACTGGGTCGTGCGCCTGGGCGACGGCACGGACGAATCGCGACAGCGCATCGAGAAGGCGTTGAACGAGCTGTGGCTCTACATGCCGGAGCTCTTCGAGTCGGACGCCGTCGATGACGCCGCGCACGCTGCCGGCATCGGACCGCGCTGGGCCGACCTACAGGGGCCGTGGCTTGCCGACATGGACGCCATCCTCGAAGAAGCGACGCTCACGCGGCCCGACGAAGCCGCCTTCCGCAGCACCGGCAAGCGCGGCGTGCACAGCGAGCACATGGGCTACATCCTGGCCGAGATGCAGCACCTGCAGCGCGCGTTTCCTGGAGGTGTGTGGTGAACGCATCGCCAGCTTCCGTCGCCACGCGCTGCGAGCAGGCGTGGGACGTGCTCGGCACGGTGCTCGATCCCGAGGTGCCCGCGCTGTCGGTGCGCGACCTCGGCATCGTGCGCGACGTGGTCGAGCGCGACGACAGGCTGGAAGTCGTGCTGACGCCGACCTATTCGGGCTGCCCGGCCACCGAGGTCATCGAGCACGACGTGCTCGCGGCCATCGAGAAAGCCGGCCTCGGCCCGGCCTACGTCACCCTGCAACGCGCACCGGCGTGGACCACCGACTGGATCAGCGCCGAAGGCCGCCGCAAGCTCTTCGAGTACGGCATCGCACCTCCGGGCCCCGCAGCACCGGATGGCGCCGTGCCCATCCGCATCTTCGGCCGCAAGGCGGATGCGGTTGTCTGCCCGCGCTGCGGCAGCAAGACCACCGAGCGCCTGTCCGCGTTCGGTTCCACGGCCTGCAAGGCGATGTACCGCTGCATCTCGTGCCGTGAACCTTTCGAGCACTTCAAGCCCATATGAAGCACACACCCAGGTTTGCCCACTTCGTGTGGCCGCCCACCCCCTTGCAGGGGGCAATACCAGCGGCCCGGCGAAGCCGGTTCCGTGGTATTTCGAGAACGAGATAGTGGAGCACTTGCAATGAGCATCATCTTTCATCCCCTGCGCGTGCGCGCGGTCGAGCCCGACACCGAAGAAGCGGTGATCGTCTCTTTCGACGTCCCGACAGATCTGCGCGACGTCTTCGGCTTCACCCAGGGCCAGTACCTCACCTTGCGCAAGGACATCGACGGCCAGGACCTGCGCCGCTCGTACTCCATCTGCGCGGGCGTCGACGACGGCGAGTTGCGGGTGGGCGTGCGCAAGGTCAAGGGCGGCACCTTCTCGAACTGGATCAACGAGCAACTCCAGCCCGGCGACACCATCAACGTGATGGCGCCGCAAGGCCGCTTCTTCGTGCCGATCGAGCCGCAATCGCGGCGCCAGCATGTGGGCATCGTCGGCGGCAGCGGCATCACGCCGATCCTGTCGATCATGAAGACCGTGCTCGCGCGCGAACCGCACTCGCGCTTCACGCTGATCTACGGCAACCGCAAGCTGCAGTCGACCATGTTCAAGGAAGAGCTGGAAGACCTCAAGAACCGCTACATGACGCGGCTGGTGCTGCACCATGTGTTCTCGGGCGAACCGACGGACGCGCCGCTGAACATGGGTCGCATGAACCGCGAGAAGCTCGGCGAGTTCCTGTCGACCGTGGTGCCGGCCGGCAGCATCGACCACGCCTATATCTGCGGTCCCTTCCAGATGAACGACGAGGCCGAAGCGGCGCTGCTCGCGGCCGGCGTGCCCGAAGAGCGCATCCACATCGAGCGCTTCGGCGTCGCGGCGCCCGAAGGTGCGCCGGTGGGCGCGGTGATCCACGAGGCTCGCCCCGGCGATGCCGAGCTGGCGAAGGTCGTCATCATCCGCGACGGATTGCAGCGCGAGATCGAGTTCCGCAAGGACCAGCCGAGCATTCTTGACTGCGCGTCGGCGGCGGGCCTCGAAGTGCCGTTTTCATGCACCTCGGGCGTGTGCGGCACGTGTCGCGCCAAACTCGTCGAAGGCCAGGTCCGGATGGAGCGAAACTTCGCGCTCGACAAGAACGAGGTCGCTGCCGGCTTCGTGCTGACCTGCCAGGCCCATCCGCGGACCGAGCGCGTGGTCTTGTCGTTCGACGAGCGCTAGACGCTCAATACAAGAACGCAAGAAGGAACCCCATGGCCCGAGGACGCTCACCCGGATACGACGATCAGCGCGAAATGATCCTGGATCATGCCGCGCAGCTCTTCGCGAACCGGGGTTATCCCGCGACCTCGATGAACCAGGTGGCGGAAGCCTGCGGCTTTTCGAAGGCGCTGCTCTATCACTACTACCGCGACAAATACAGCCTGCTCGTCAGCATCGCGGAGAACCACGTCTCCCGCCTCGAAGACCTCGTGACCGACGTCGAGCAGCAGGGCCTCGCGCCTGAAGCGCACTTGCGCGAGCTCATCCGGCGCTTCGTCGAGGAATATGCAGGCGCCCGGCATGCGCACCGCGTGCTCACCGAAGACGTCAAGTTCATGGAGCCGGATGACCGCGAGCGCGTGCTGGGCACCCAGCGCACCGTCGTCGCCGGCTTCGCCCGCGCCGTCATCGCACTGCGCCCCGACTTGCGCAAGAGCAAGCTCGCCAAGCCGCTGACAATGCTGCTGTTCGGAATGATCAACTGGATGTTCATCTGGATGCGGCCCGACGGCGAGCTCGACTATGACGCGATGGCGCCGGTAGTAGCAGACCTCTTCCTCGGCGGGCTGCCTGGTGTCAGACTGCCGCGGCCCGTCGCCAAGGTAGACGCCTGAATCGACCGGACTTCAACCCTTTCTTAATTTTTCCAACCAGCAAAACGGAGACAACCGCATGAGCATGAAACACCTCAAACCCCTCGCCGTGATCGCGGCGCTGATGGCATCGGCGTTCGCCTACGCCGACATCAACGTCGGCGTCACCGTGTCGGCGACGGGGCCGGCCGCATCGCTCGGCATTCCCGAGAAGAACACGATCGCGCTGATGCCCAAGACCATCGGCGGCCAGAAGATCAACTACATCGTGCTCGACGATGCCAGCGACACCACGGCGGCGGTGAACAACACGCGCAAGCTGATCTCCGAGAACAAGGTCGACGTGATCCTCGGCTCGACCACCACGCCGAACTCGCTGGCGATGGTCGACGTCGCCGCCGAAAGCCAGACGCCGATGATCTCGATGGCCGCCTCGGCGCGCATCATCGAGCCGATGGACGCCAAGAAGCGCTGGGTGTTCAAGACGCCGCAGAACGACATCATGATGTCGCTCGCGATCGCTGAGCACATGGCCGCCAACGGCGTGAAGACGGTAGGCTTCATCGGCTTCTCGGACGCCTACGGCGAAGGCTGGTACCAGGAGTTTTCCAAGGCCGCCGACCTGAAGAAGATCAAGATCGTCGCCAACGAACGTTACGCGCGCACCGACACCTCTGTCACCGGCCAGACGCTGAAGCTCATGTCGGCCAAGCCGGATGCGGTGCTTGTTGCCGGTTCCGGCACGCCGGCCGCGCTGCCGCAGAAGAGCCTGAAAGAGCGCGGCTATGCCGGCAAGCTCTACCAGACGCACGGCGTGGCGAATGCCGACTTCCTGCGCGTGGGTGGCAAGGACGTCGAAGGCACCTTCCTGCCTGCCGGCCCGGTGCTCGTCGCGGAGCAGTTGCCTGCCGCCAATCCGGTGAAGAAGTCGGCGCTGGCTTACGTGTCGGCTTATGAAGCCGCGTACGGCAAGGGTTCGGTCTCGACCTTCGGCGCGCACGCCTGGGACACGGGCCTGCTCATGGCGGCCGCGGTGCCGGTCGCGCTCAAGAAGGCGCAGCCCGGCACGCCGGAATTCCGCGCGGCGCTGCGTGACGCACTGGAGCAGGTCAAGGAACTGCCCGGTGCACACGGCGTGTTCAACATGACGGCCAACGACCACCTCGGGCTGGACCAGCGCGCACGCGTGATGGTCAAGATCGAGAACGGCGCCTGGAAATACATCCCTCCCGCGCCGTAACAAGATGAGCCAGTTCCGCGGTATTTCTGAAACGTGTCCGGCACCCTGGACCTTCAGTGCGGGAGCTGCCGCGGAACCGGCTTTGCCGGGCCGCTGGCGGCGCCCCCTTGAGGGGGGTGGCGGCCACACGAAGTGGGCAAGCCTGGGGGCGTAATGGATATTCAAATTGCCCTGTTGTTGGGGCAGGACGGCATCGTCAATGGCGCGGTCTACGGACTGATGGCCTTGGCACTGGTGCTGGTGTTTTCCGTCACCCGGGTGATCTTCATCCCGCAGGGCGAACTCGTGGCTTTCGGCGCGTTGTCGATGGCCGCACTCAATGCCGGTCGCACGCCGGCCACGCTGTGGCTGCTGCTGGCGCTGGCGGTCGCGACCCTCGTCGTCGAAGCCTGGCGCTGGAAGCGCGGCGCCACGGTCGATTGGAAGGCCACGGCGGTTTGGACGATCGGCTTTCCCGCGCTGGCTTGCTTGCTCGTGCTGGGTGTGCATCCGTCGTCGTTGGGCATGCAGGCCGCCACCGCGTTGGTGCTCATCACGCCGCTGGGGCCGCTGCTGTACCGGCTCGCCTATCGACCGCTGGCCGATGCCACGGTCCTGATTCTGCTGATCGTCTCGGTCGCCCTGCACGGCGTGCTGGTCGGTCTCGGCTTGCTGTTCTTCGGCGCCGAAGGATCGCGCACGCCAGCGTTTTCGGAGGCTCAGTTCGACCTCGGCGGCGTCGCGATCAGCGGCCAGTCGATGGTGGTGGTGGGCGTCGCGCTCGTGCTCGTGTTGCTGATGTTCGTGTTCTTCGAGCGCTCCATCGTCGGCAAGGCCCTGCGTGCCACCGCGATGAATCGCGTCGGCGCGCGTCTCATGGGCATTCCGACGGATCTGTCGGGCGACCTGAGCTTCGCGCTTGCGGCTTTGATCGGCGCCGTCTCGGGCCTGCTCATCGCGCCGTTGACGACTGTCTATTACGACACCGGTTTTCTGATCGGCCTCAAGGGCTTCGTCGCGGCCATCGTCGGCGGGCTCGGGAGCTACCCGATCGCGCTGCTCGGAGCACTGCTGGTGGGACAACTCGAAGCCTTCTCATCGTTCTGGGCCAGTGCATTCAAAGAGGTTCTCGTGTTCACGCTGATCATTCCGGTGTTGTGGTGGCGCTCGCTTCATAGCCGTCACGTGGAGGACGAGGAATGACGCGGCGATACCTCACATTGCTGTGCATCGCCGCGCTGGCGCTCAGTTGGGCCTGGCTGCCCGAGTTCACCGTCACGCTGTTCAGCTACATCGGTCTCTATTCGATGGTCGCGGCCGGCCTCGTCATGCTCACCGGCATCGGTGGCATGACCTCTTTCGGGCAGGCGGCCTTCGTCGCCGTCGGCGCGTATGCCACTGCGTGGGTCTGCACGTCGCCGGCTGCTGCCGCGGCGCTGGGCGGCATGGTTGCTCCGGGCGCGCTACCGTGGGTCGGGCTGGTGCTCGGCCTCGTGCTCACCTTCGCCATCGCATGGGGGCTGGGCGCAATCACGCTGAAGCTCTCCGGCCACTATCTTCCTCTGTGCACGATCGCATGGGGGCTGAGTCTCTACTTCCTGTTCGGCAACCTCGAGTTCCTCGGCGGGCAGACCGGCATCACCGGCGTCCCGGCGCTCACGGTGGCGGGCTTCTCGCTCGCATCGCCGCGCGCGCTGGGGCCGTTGATCTGGGCGGTACTGCTGCTGGCGCTGTGGGCGCTGCACAACCTGCTCGATTCGCGCGAAGGGCGCGCCATCCGCTCGCTCAAGTCCGGCCGCGTCATGGCCGAGTCGATGGGCGTCGACACGGCGCGCTACCGCGTCAAGGTGTTCGTGCTCGCTGCGCTGCTGGCGGCGTTGTCGGGCTGGCTCTATGCGCACATGCAGCGTTTCGTCAACCCGACGCCTTTCAATCTCAACATCGGCATCGAATATCTCTTCATGGCGGTGGTCGGCGGCGCGGGGCACCTGTGGGGCGCCGTGCTCGGCGCGACGCTCATCACGCTGGTCAAGGAGCAGTTGCAGGACATCCTGCCGAAGCTGCTCGGCGCCAGCGGCAATTTCGAGGTGATCGTCTTCGGCCTCTTGATGCTCTTCGTGCTCCAACGCTTTGCCGAAGGCCTCTGGCCGACGCTGGCGCGCGTGTCCGGACGCTTCCTGAAGCCGAATCCCGTGCCGGTGCCCAGGACGACCGCCGCGCTCGCCAGTCGGACGCTGCCGCCGGCAGGCAAGCTGCTGCTCGAAGCCGACAAGGTCACGAAGCACTTCGGCGGACTCGTCGCCAACAATGCCGTCGCCATGACGCTGAAGGCCGGTGAAGTGCATGCGCTGATCGGCCCCAACGGCGCCGGCAAGAGCACCTTCTTCAACATGATCTCCGGCGTCGACGACCCGAGCGAGGGCGAAGTGCGCCTGATGGGCGATGCGATGAGCGGCAGGCCGTCGCGTGACTTCGCCGCCCGCGGACTGGGTCGCACCTTCCAGCATGTGCGTCTGCTCGGCAATCGCAGCGTGCTGGAGAACGTGGCGCTCGGTGCACACCGGCGCGGACGTCACGGGTGGCTGGCCTCGATGCTGCGGCTGGATCGCGCCGAGGAAGCCGCACTGCTGGCCGAAGCGCGCCGGCAGATCGAGCGCTGCGGGCTTGGCGAGTACGTCGACGTGCCGGCGGCATCGCTGGCGCTGGGCCAGCAGCGCGTGGTCGAGATCGCGCGCGCTCTCGCGGGCCAGCCGGCCGCGTTGCTGCTCGACGAACCGGCAGCCGGCCTTCGCCATCTCGAGAAGCAGGCACTCGCGACCTTGCTTTCCCAGTTGCGCGCCGAAGGCCTGGGCATTCTGGTCGTCGAGCACGACATGGAGTTCGTCATGAATCTGGCCGACCGCATCACGGTGCTGGAGTTCGGCACCGTCATCGCCGAAGGCACGCCCGCCGAAGTGCAATCCAACCCCCGTGTGCTGGACGCCTACCTGGGCGGCAGCGACGAACCGATCCCCATGGCTGCATGATGAACCCGCTCTTCGAACTCCAGGACTTCAGCGTCGCCTACGGCGCGGTCGAAGCGGTGCATGGCATCGCATTGAGCGTCAACGAAGGTGAGATCGTCACCGTCATCGGCCCCAACGGCGCCGGCAAGACGACGCTGCTCTGCGCGGCGATGGGCCTGCTGCGTTCCACCGGCAGCCTTACGCTGGATGGCGAGCGCATCGCGCGGCCCAGCGTCGAGGCGATGGTCGCGCGCGGCGTGGCGCTCGTGCCTGAGCGGCGCGAGCTCTTCGGCGAGATGTCCGTCGAGGACAACCTGCTGCTCGGCGGCTTCTACCGCTGGCGGACCGGCAAGCGCGACCAGCGCGAGCGCATGGATGAAGTCTTCGCGATCTTCCCGCGGCTGAAGGAACGCCGTGTGCAACTTGCCAGCACGCTGTCGGGCGGCGAGCGACAGATGCTCGCCATCGGCCGCGCGCTGATGGCGCGGCCGCGCCTGCTGATGCTCGACGAGCCTTCGCTCGGCCTCGCGCCGCTGATCGTGCGCGAAGTGCTGCACGTGGTGTCTTCGCTGCGTTCGCACGGCGTATCGGTGCTGCTGGTCGAGCAGAACGCGCGCGCCGCCTTGCAAGTGGCCGATCGGGGCTACGTTTTGGAAACCGGCGCAGTCGCGCTGACCGGCCCCGCGCAGGCATTGCTTCATGACCGTCGAATCATCGACACCTACCTCGGCCTCGGCAGCAAGAACGCCGTCTCGGCCTGACCGGAGAATTCCATGACCCAGATCCTTCAAAGCTTCATCGGCGGCCGCTGGCTCGGCCAGCAGGGCGCGCAAGAACTCCGCAGCGCCGTCAACGGGCGCCTCGTGGCGAGCACGCATGCCGAGAGCATCGATTTCGGCGAGGCGCTCGATCACGCGCGCAACGTCGGCTTGCCCAACCTGCTCGCCATGGATTTCCAGCAGCGTGCACAACGCCTGCGCGCGCTCTCGAAGTACCTCGCCGAGCACAAGGAAGAGCTGTACGCGATTTCGGCGCACACCGGCGCCACGCGCGCCGACAGCTGGATCGACATCGAGGGCGGCGCCGGCACGCTCGCCGCCTATGCCGGCATCGGCGGCAACGAACTGCCGTCGGGCAACCTGGTGCACGAAGGCCCGGCCATGCCGCTCGGAAAGAAGGGCGGCTTTGCCGGTACGCACATCCTGGTACCGCGCCGCGGCGTCGCGGTGCATATCAATGCCTTCAACTTCCCGGTGTGGGGCCTTCTCGAAAAATGGGCGCCGAGCTTTCTCGCGGGCATGCCCTGCATCGGTAAGCCGGCCACGTCGACGAGCTACCTGACCGAAGCGCTGGTGCGGCTGATGCACCGCTCGGGCCTGCTGCCGGAGGGCAGCCTTCAACTGGTGATCGGCAGCACCGGCGACCTGCTCGACCGGCTCGACGGCTCCGATGTCGTGACCTTCACCGGCTCCGCCGACACGGCCGCGAAGCTGCGCGTGCATCCGAACATGGTGCGCCAGTCGATCCCCTTCAACGCCGAGGCCGACTCGCTGAACTGCGCGATCCTCGCGCCGGATGTTTCGCCCGACGATGAGGAGTTCGATCTCTTCGTCAAGGAAGTGGCGCGCGAGATGACCGTCAAGTCGGGGCAGAAGTGCACCGCCATCCGTCGCGCGATCGTGCCGCGCCAGCATCTCGACGCAGTGGCGGAGAAGCTGCGCGCGCGGCTGGCGAAGACCGTGGTCGGCGATCCGTCGCTCGAGGACGTGCGCATGGGCGCGCTCGCGTCGCACGCGCAGCAGGCTGACGTTGCCGAGCGTGTGCGCACGCTGATGCAGGGCGCCGAGCTGGTCTACGGCGAACGCGACGGCTTCACGCCGCGTGGCGAAGGCGTGGCCGAGGGCGCGTTCTTCTCTCCCACGCTGCTGCTTTCACGCGACCCGCTGCGGCATGACGCGGTGCACGACGTCGAAGCATTCGGCCCCGTGAGCACGCTCATGCCTTATGAAGGCCTCGATGAAGCACTCGCCCTCGCAGCGCGCGGGCGCGGCAGCCTCGTCGGCACGCTGGTTACCAAGGACCCTGCCACGGCTGCGAAGGCCATCCCTGTGGCCGCCGCGCACCATGGCCGGTTGCTCGTGCTGGACCGCGAAGCCGCCGTCGAGTCGACGGGTCACGGTTCGCCCTTGCCCTTCCTCAAGCACGGCGGCCCCGGCCGCGCGGGCGGCGGCGAAGAGTTGGGCGGCCTGCGCGCGGTCAAGCACTACCTGCAGCGCGCAGCCGTGCAAGGCTCGCCGACCATGCTGGCGGCCGTCACCGGCGAATACATGCGCGGCGCGAAGCTGAACGAATCCGAGGTGCATCCTTTCCGCAAGCACTTCGAAGACCTGCAGATCGGCGATTCGCTGCTCACGCACCGTCGCACGGTGGGCGAGGCCGACATCGTTGCCTTCGGCGGCATCTCGGGCGACTACTTCTACATGCACTTCGACGAAGTGGCCGCGAAGGAAAGCCCCTTCGGCAAGCGCATTGCGCACGGCTACTTCGTGCTGTCGGCCGCTGCGGGGCTCTTCGTTTCGCCGGCGCCGGGGCCCGTGCTCGCCAACTACGGGCTCGACACGCTGCGCTTCGTCAAGCCGGTGGGCATCGGCGACACGATCCGCGCACGGCTGACCTGCAAGCGCAAGATCGATCGGCAGAAGAAGGATGCCAATGGCGTCGGCCAGGGCGTGGTGGCGTGGGATGTGGAGGTGACCAACCAGGACGGTGACCTGGTTGCGAGCTACGACATCCTGACACTGGTCGCCAAGCGCGCCTGACATCGCGCGCAACGGAATGCCCCGTGGTCCCTCGGGGCATCCGGGCTTGCACCTTGGTGCAAGTTGACACTGGGCTGGGTGCGCGCAAGACTCGTCGGCAACGCGGTCACAGGAAAAGCTGGCGATGGGCAAGAACAGGCGCACTTCGCGCAATGCAGCAGTAGATGCTGTCGCGGCTTCTCCGGCGGCAGAGACCGCCTCGACAGGTGACAGCGAGCACCTCGGAGGAGCCGGCAAGAAGGCCGTCCTGCTGCTGCTCGCGGTGATGCTGCCTGCGGCTGCCGGCTACCTCGTGGCCACGAGCTGGTGGAAGAAGGAGGCGAAGGAAGCAAGCACTCCCGAAGCCGTTCATCGCATCGTCGTCGGCGACGGAACGAGCGCGCCCAAGGGCATGGTCTGGGTGCCCGGGGGTAAGTTTCTGATGGGCAGCGACAGCAAGCTCGCCCAGGCCAATGAAAAGCCGGCCCATCCCGCGAGCGTCAAGGGCTTCTGGATGGACCAGCATCACGTGACCAACGCGGAATTCCGTCGCTTCGTCGAAGCCACCGGCTACGTGACGACGGCCGAGCGCAAGCCCGACTGGGACACGATCGCGCCGCAGGTGATGCCCGGCACGCCACGCCCGCCCGACAGCGCGCTGGTGGCCGGTGCGATGGTCTTCACCGGCACACATGACGAAGTGGACTATCGGGACTTCTCGCGCTGGTGGGCCTACGTGCCCGGCGCGGAATGGAAGCATCCGAGGGGCCCGAACAGCAGCATCGATGGCTATGACGACCATCCCGTGGTGCAGGTCAGCTACGAAGATGCGCTCGCCTATGCCAAGTGGGCCGGCAAGCGCCTGCCGACAGAGGCCGAATGGGAATTCGCTGCACGCGGCGGCCTGGAGCAGGCCACGTATGTGTGGGGCAATGATTTCAAACCCGGCGACAAGCAGATGGCCAACGTATGGCAAGGCCAGCAGCCGCAGCCCTTCCCGGTCATCAGCCCGAAAAGCGGCGGTGCGGTGGGCACCAGTCCGGTCGGCACCTTCCCTGCCAACGGCTACGGCTTGCAGGACATGACCGGCAATGCCTGGCAATGGGTTGCCGACTGGTATCGCGCCGACCAGTTCGCGCGCGTTGCGAAGAGCGGCGAGCCGCAGGCCGACCCGCGCGGACCGTCCGACAGCTGGGATCCTTCCGAGCCCGGCGTGCCGGAAGGCGCGCCGAAACGCGTGACGCGCGGAGGTTCCTTCCTGTGCAACGAGGCCTATTGCATGAGCTACCGGCCGAGCGCCCGCAGAGGCACCGATCCCTACACCAGCATGTCGCACCTGGGCTTCAGGCTCGTCATGGACGCGGACCGCTGGAAGCCCGCTGCATCGACCGAAGGAAAGCCAAATGGAAGCTAAGCCCATGCAAGGTTGGACCCGCCGCGCGTTCGGCATCGCAGCCGCCGCGGTCGCGTCGCTGAGCCTGCTGGGCTGCGCCGGCACCGGGCCCATGGCCGGCGATCCGCTCCCGTCGTGGAACGACGGTGCCCCCAGGCAGGCGATCGTGAAATTCGTCGGCGACGTCACGCGCGAGGGCGGCCCGGCCTACGTCCCGCCCGCCGAACGCATCGCGGTCTTCGACAACGACGGCACGTTGTGGAGCGAGCAGCCGCTGTACTTCCAGTTCCTGTTCATGATCGATCAGGTGAAGGCAGCGGCGCCACGGCACCCCGAGTGGCAGAGCAATCCCGCGCTCAAGCCGCTGTTGGCCAACGATCTCAAGGCTCTGGCCGCGGCCGGAGAGAAGCCGCTGCTCGAACTCATGGTCGCGGCCAACAGCGGTATGACGACGGACGAATATGACGCGACGATCCGCAACTGGCTGGCCACCGCGCGTCATCCGAAGTTCAAGCGTCTCTACACAGAGCTTGTCTACCAGCCTCAGTTGGAGCTGTTGGCCTACCTGCGTGCCAACGGCTTCAAGACCTACATCGTCTCGGGCGGCACCATCGAGTTCATGCGACCCTGGGCTCCCAGGGTCTACGGCATCCCACCGGAACAGGTGGTCGGTTCGAGCCAGCTGATCAAGTACGAGCTTCGCGATGGCAAGCCTGCGCTGCTGCGCGAACCCAAGCTGGACTTCATCGACGACGGCCCGGGCAAGCCGGTGGGCATCTACCGCAACATCGGCAGGCGGCCGATCCTTGCCTTCGGCAACTCCGACGGCGACCTGCAGATGCTGCAGTACACGACCGGCGGGCCCGGCGCGCGCCTGGGGCTCATCGTTCACCACGACGACGCGGACCGCGAGTTCGCCTATGACCGCGACTCCAAGATCGGCAAGCTCGACAAGGCGCTCGACGCAGCGCCTGCGAACGGTTGGATCGTCGTCAGCATGAAGCGCGACTGGAAGACGATCTTCCCGCCGCCGCCCAAGTGATTCAGATGCAGGGAACTTTCATTCGAGCCGGGGAAGCATCGAAGAAGAGTAGAGCGCGCGGATGCAGGCGCCTTTCATCGGGTCGGTTCTTTCGAATCTCGGAAGGCGCCGACGAATTCACAGCATTGAGGCGAAAGGAGTGAAGTCCATGACCAGCACATTCCCCGGTGTTCGACGATTCGCGGGGGCCATCCTCGCAGTCGCCGCCCTCGGTTGTTCGTTCGTGCCGATTTCGGTGCAGGCGCAAGCGAAGGCCCAGGCCCAGCCACAAGGGCAAGGGCAGAACCAAAGCGGCGGCAAGAAGCCGAACATCCTCGTGATCTTCGGCGACGACGTCGGTCAGAGCAACATCAGCGCCTTCGGCAACGGCATCGTGGGCTACAGGACGCCCAACATCGACCGAATCGCCAACGAGGGCATGAAGTTCACCGACTACTACGCGGAGAACAGTTGCACCGCGGGCCGCTCCACCTTCATCACGGGCCAGACCGTGTTCCGTACAGGCATGTCGAAAGTCGGCATCCCTGGCGCGCCGGTCGGCATCCAGGATCGAGACGTCACGATCGCCCAAGCCCTCAAGCCGCTCGGCTATGGCACGGCGCAGTTCGGCAAGAACCATCTCGGCGATCAGGATCGCTTCCTGCCGACCAAGCATGGCTTCGATGAATTCTTCGGCAACCTGTATCACCTGAATGCGGAGGAGGAGCCGGAGCGTCCTTTCTGGTTCAAGAACAACCCGAACTTCACCAAGTCGTACAACCCGCGCGGCGTGCTGCGCGCGACGGCGGACGGCAAGATCCAGGACACGGGTCCGATGACCCGCAAGCGCATGGAAACGGTGGACGACGAGACCACCGGCGCGGCGATGGACTACATCAAGAAGCAGGCGCAGGACAAGAAGCCCTTCTTCGTGTGGATGAACTTCACGCGCATGCACCTCTTCACGCACGTGCGGCCGGAGTTCCGTGGCAAGGCAGGGCTCGGCGCCGGGCATGAGTACGCCGACGGCATGTGGGAAATGGACCAGAACGTCGGCAAGTTGCTCAAGACACTCGACGACGCAGGCATCGCGAACGACACGATCGTGGTCTACACCACGGACAACGGGCCGAACTTCTTCAGCTGGCCGGATGCCGCCAACTCGCCATTCCGAAGTGAGAAGGACTCGAACTGGGAAGGCGCCTTCCGCGTGCCGGCGATGGTCCGATGGCCCGGCAAGATCAAGCCGGGCACGGTGAGCAACGGACTCATGTCGGGGCTCGACTGGTTCCCGACGCTGCTGGCGGCCGCGGGGGACAACAACGTCAAGGACCGGTTGCTGAAGGGCGCTTCGCTCGGCGGAAAGAGCTTCAAGGTCCACCTCGACGGCTACAACCAGTTGCCCATGCTGACGGGGCAGACCGACAAGAGTGCGCGCGAGGAGTTCTTCTACTTCAACGATGACGCAGACTTGGTCGCGGTGCGCTTCGACACGGTCCTGCCCAATGCGACGAATCCGACCGCGTTCAAGGTGGTCTTCTGCGAGCAGCGAGCGCCCGGCGGAATGCAGGTATGGAGGGAGCCATTCACCTGCTTGCGAACGCCCAAGTTCTACAACCTGCGGCTGGACCCTTACGAGCGCGGAGATATCGGCCCGACGAGTGGGTACGACCAGATGCAGACTGAAAACGCCTTCGTGATGTTCGAGGGCACCCGGAGGGCGGGCGAATTCCTGCAGACCTTCGTGGATTTCCCGCCGAGCCAGATCCCCGCGAGCTTTACCATCGACCAGACGGAGAGCGCAGTGAAGCGCAAGGTACAGGCCGCAATGGAAAAGCAACAGCAGCAAGCCCAGCAGCCGCAGAAGAAGTGAGCGAATGGCCCGCAGGCGGCGCCGACCGGAAAGTGAACGCCCCATGAGCGCCACTTCCGCATCGGTGCCCGCTGGCAATCCGCCGGTGCACGTGGCTGCCCGCGCCGGCCTGCGTGTGCCGCTCGCGTGTGGGCTCCTGCTGGCCTCGGGCGTCTCGGCGCTGGTGTTCCAGGTGCTGTGGGTCAAGCAGCTCGCGCTGGTCGTCGGCGTCGAGGTGCATGCGGTGGCGCTCGGCGTCGCGGCCTTCTTCGCCGGCCTCGCGCTGGGTGGATGGCTGGCCGGTCCGCGCGCCGATGCGCATGCGCGACCACTGCGGCTCTATGCGGGCATAGAGGCCGGCATCGCGGTGCTGGCCTGCGTCTCGACGCTGGCGCTGGCGCGTTCCGCCGCGCCTTTCGTGTGGCTCGAAGCGCATGTCGGGCCTCTGGCATGGCTGCTTCCCACGCTGCTCGTGATGTTGCCCGCGATGCTCATGGGTGCGACGCTGCCGGTGCTGATGCGCGCGGTCGCGCCGCAGGCTTCGCGGGTCGGGCATACGGGCGGCGGGCTGTATGCGGCGAACACGCTGGGCGCGATCGTCGGTGCATTGCTGAGTTCCTTCGTGTTGATCCCCGTCCTCGGCGTGCGCGGCTCGGCCTTTGCGGCGGCCGCGCTGAATGTCGCTGTCGGGCTGGCGGCGCTGGCGTTGGATCGATCTGCCGTCTCCAAGCCCCCGGCATCCTCCGCGTTTTCGGCCGCCCCGGCGAGGACGCCTGCGCGCGCAACGCCCCACGCGCGACGTGCGCTGTGGCTCTATACCCTCGCAGGCGGTGTGGCGCTCGGCTACGAGGTCGTGTGGTCGCAGGCCATCGTGCAATTCATGAGCACGCGGGCCTTTGCGTTCTCGGTGATGCTCGCGACCTATCTCGCCGGGCTCATGATCGGCAGCGCGCTGTATTCCCGTTGGGCCGACCGGGTTCGTGATCCGTGGACGGCGTTCGGCTTGCTGATCACAGCTGCTGGCCTCATCGCATTGCTGGAGTTCGCGGCGTTGGGCCCGTGGCTGCCGCAATGGCAGTCCTTGGCCGCTTCACCGCTGTCGGGCGAAGGCTCCGAGTTGCTTGCGATGTCGGTGCGCTTTGCTGTCGCCGCGCTGTGTATCGTCTTCATGCCGACAGTCTTGCTCGGTGCGGCTTTTCCGGTGGCACTGCGGCTCGTGGTCGACGCCGGACACGTGGGGCGCGACGTCGGACGGGTGGTTGCGCTCAATACGCTGGGCGGCATCGCCGGCACGCTGCTGACGGGCTTCGTGCTCGTGCCGGTGCTGGGTCTCGTGCGCACGCTGGGGCTGCTCGCGATCGCAGCGTCGGCCATCGGTCTGCTGGCCGTGATGTTCAGCCGCAGGTCGACCGCGTGGGGGCTGGGAGGCGTTGCCGGCATGGCCGCTGTCGCGGCGCTCGTTGCAGTGTTCGCCCCGCCGGACCGGCTGGCCGAATTGCTGACCGGCTCGCGCGGCGGCACGCTGAGCTTCTATGAAGAGAGCAATGGCGGCACGGTGGCCGTGGTGGAACAGCGTGCGGGCAGCCACCGCTTCAAGCGCCTGTACATCCAGGGCGTCTCGAATTCTGGCGACTCGATGACTTCATTGCGCTACATGCGGCTCCAGGCGCTGCTGCCGTTGCTCATTCAGCGGGAGGAGCCGCGCTCGGCGCTGGTCATCGGGCTCGGCACCGGCATCACCGCCGGCGCATTGCTGCGCTATCCGACGCTCGATCAACGCGTGGTGGCGGAGTTGCTGCCGGCGGTCGCGCGTGCCACGCCCCAGTTCAAGGGCAATGAATGGGTCGCCGGCGACGCGCGGGTGGAGGTGCGCCTGCGCGACGGACGCCGCGAGTTGCTCGGCAACGACCAGCGCTACGACCTGATCACGCTGGAGCCGCCGCCCCCTTCCGCAGCGGGTGTGGTCAATCTGTATTCAAGCGACTTCTATGCGCTGGCCGCCGAACGCCTGAAACCGGGCGGCCTCTTCGCACAATGGTTGCCGCTGCCGACCCAGAACGACGAGGACACGCGCTCGCTGGTGCGCAGCTTCCTCGACGTGTTTCCGTATGCGACGTTGTGGACCACCGAGCTGCACGAGATGCTCCTGGTGGGCTCCTTCGAGCCCATCGAGCTCGACGTGCCGCGCATTGCGCAGCGCTTCAAGCAACCCGGCGTTGCATCCGCGTTGCGCGAAGTTGGCATCGCGTCGCCCGCCGCGCTGCTCGCGACGTGGGTGACCGATCGCCAGGGGCTCGAACGCTACGTGGCCGGCGCGCCGCCCGTCACCGACGACCAGCCGCGCATCGAGTACGCGCCCTGGGTGCGCCAGGGCGAGTTCGTACGCGTGTTGCCGCGGCTGCTGGCGCTCGCGAGCCCGCCACCTCTGCACGGCGCCGATCCGGCCTTCGAAGCCATGCTGCTGGACGAAAGAGAGCGCCTGATGCGCTTCTATCAATCAGGCATCCACGCGTATCGCGGCGAACGCGAAGCGTGGGCCGAAGAGATCCAGCGCGTCATGCAAGAGGACGGCGCCAATCCCTACTACCGCTGGTTCGTCGGACCGACGGCCGGCGAGCCTGAAGAAGGAACACGTAGATGAGCGCCGCCCGGCCGCCCGAAGGCGCTCGCACCGCAGTGCGAAGCGCGGAGGTTAGCTTATGAATGCCCGTGACGATGTACTGACGCTAAAGGCGAAGATGGCCGAATCGATCATCGGCCAGGAACGCATGATCGAGCGCCTGTTGCTGGGGCTACTGGCGGATGGCCACCTGCTCGTCGAAGGGTTGCCGGGCCTCGCCAAGACGCGTGCGATCAAGAGCCTCGCGAAGCACCTGGAGGCGAAGTTCTCGCGCATCCAGTTCACGCCCGACCTGCTGCCGGCCGACATCACCGGCTCCGAGATCTACTACAGCGAAGGCGGCAAGGCCGAATTCCGCTTCCAGTCCGGGCCGCTGTTCGCCAACCTGATCCTCGCCGACGAAGTGAACCGTTCGCCGGCCAAGGTGCAGGCAGCGCTGCTGGAGGCGATGGAAGAGCGGCAGGTCACCGTGGGCGGCACCACGCACACGCTGCCGAAGCTGTTCCTCGTGATGGCGACGCAGAACCCGATCGAGCAGGAAGGCACCTATCCGCTGCCCGAAGCGCAGATGGACCGCTTTCTCATGCACGTCAACGTCGGCTACCCGCAGGCAGGTGCGGAAGGGCAGATCGTGAAACTGGCGCGCGAGGAGGAATACGGCGCCACAGGGTCGGCGCCGGGCGCTGTCGCTGCATCTGCGCCGGTCGTGATCGCCGCAGAGACGATCTTTGCCGCGCGCGCCGAGATCCATGGCATCCAGGTCAGCGAGGCGGTGGAGAACTACATCGTCGCGCTCGTCAACGCCACGCGCGAGCCCAAGCCCTTCGACGATCAACTCGCGAGCTGGATCCAGGTGGGCGTGAGCCCGCGCGGCTCGATCGGGCTGGACAAGGTCGCACGTGCGTACGCATGGCTGCAGGGCCGCGCCTTCGTGACGCCGGAGGACGTGCAGGCGGTGGTGCACGAGGTGTTCCGCCATCGGCTGATCCTTTCGTACGAGGCGCATGCAGCGGAGGCCAGCGCCGATGCGGTGATCGACCGGCTGGTGGCCAAGGTCGCGGTGGCCTGATCCGGGAGCGAATCCCATGCGTCTGAAACTGGCCAGTCTCGCGCGCGCCGGGCTGGGCTCGCGCCGGCGGTCCGCCGCGCCGGAGCGCGCTCCCGTCGAGAACCGGCCCGGTGTGCATGTCAGCGCAGCCGAGCTCGCGAAGCTCGAAGCCTCCGCGCGCGACTTCGGCCTGATGCCGCGTCAGCCGGTGCACAGCCTGCTGTCCGGCCGGCATGCGTCGAAGGTGCGCGGGCGGGGCCTGGCCTTCGAGGAGTTGCGGCCCTACGTGTTCGGCGACGACATCCGCAACATGGACTGGCGCGTCACCGCGCGCACCGGCGTCCCGCACGTGCGCGTGTACACCGAAGAGAAGGACCGCCCCGTGCTGCTGTTGGTGGACCAGCGGATGAACATGTTCTTCGGCACCCGGCGCGCGATGAAGTCGGTGGCGGCTGCCGAGGCCGCTGCATTGCTCGCCTGGCGCATGCTGGCCGATGGCGATCGCGTCGGCGCGCTCGTGTTCGGCGACGACGGCATGACGGAACTGCAGCCCCAGCGCAGCCGCGACGCCGTGCTGCACATGCTCGGCGAGATCGCGCGGCGCAACCAGGCCCTGCGCGCCGACGCGCCGGCCCTTCGCGGCTCGGCGCAGTTGAACGAGGCGCTCCTGCATGCCGCGCATCTTGCGCATCACGACCATCTCGTCGTCGTGATCAGCGACTTCGAGGGACGTGACAAGCGAACGCGCGACCTGATGCTGGAGATCAGCGCGCACAACGATCTGCTCGCCGTGCTGGTGCACGATCCTTTTCTCAGCGAGCTGCCGCCCTCGGGCGAGCTGGTCGTGAGCAACGGCGAGCTTCAGGTGGAACTCGGCTTCGGCCGCGATCACATCCGGCGCGGCATCGCTGAATTCGTCGATGTGCAGAGCAAGGAGATGTTCGCGTGGCAGCAGGGCATCGGCGTGCCGGTGCTGCCCTTGTCGGCGGGCGAGGAAACCGCGCCGCAGCTGCGGCACCTGCTCGGCCGGCTGTCGGCGCCGGCGCGGCGGGGGCGGTGATGGCTGCTCCTGCGTCCGGCCTCGAAGCGATCGGTCCATTGGCGGGGCTCGTCGATGTCGACTTGCCGCCCGCCATATCGTGGATGCCGCAGACGCCCGCATGGGCGGTGCTCGGCGTCGTGCTGCTATGGGTGGCCCTGTGGGCCGCGTGGCGCGCGTTGCGCCGGTATCGCGCCAACCGCTACCGGCGCGAGGCGCTGGCCGAGCTGAGCCTGCTCGCGCAACGCATGGGTGCCGACGATGTGCAGCGGGCGCAGGCACTGGCGGCCGTCGCCGCGCTGCTCAAGCGCACCGCGCTGGCCGCATGGCCGCGCGAGACCGTGGCGGCATCGAGCGGCGAGGTCTGGGGGCGCTTCCTCGAACTGCATGTAGGCACGGCGAAGAATGCGGCGCCGTCGCTCGTCCGCTTCGTGAACGACATCGAATACCGCGGCACCGCCGCGCTGGGCAGTCTGTCGAGCGCCGAAGCGCAGGCGCTCGTGCAGGCCTGCAGGGATTGGATCGCAGGCCACCATGTATCAGCTTGAGTATCCCTGGCTGCTTGCGCTGCTGCCCTTGCCGGTGCTGGTGTGGTGGCTGCTCGCGCCATACCGCGAATCCAGCCCCTCGGTGCGCCTGCCCTTCTTCCATGAGGTGGCGAGCGCGGCAGGCCTGCAGCCGGCGGCGGGTGCGGTCGTGCCGCGTCGCAACTGGCTGCAATGGGCGCTGGCGCCGCTCGCGTGGGCGCTGGTCGTCCTCGCATTGGCGCGCCCTCAGTTTGTGGAGCCGCCGATCGAGAAGGTGCAGCCGGCGCGCGATCTGCTGCTCGCGCTCGATCTCTCCCAGTCGATGGAGACGCGCGACTTCAAGCGGCCCGATGGCGCCATGGATACGCGCGTGCATGCCGTCCAGTCAGTCGTTCGCGACTTCGTCGAGCGTCGCAAGGGCGATCGAATCGGCCTGATCGTCTTCGGCGATGCGCCCTACCCGCTGGCGCCGTTCACGATGGACCACGAACTCGTGCGCGCATTGATCGAGGATGTCATTCCGGGCATGGCGGGCCCGCGCACCGCGCTCGGCGACGCACTGGGCCTTGCCATCAAGATGTTCGACGAGAGCAAGGCCCCGCAGAAGGTGCTGATCGTGCTCACCGACGGCAACGACACGGCCAGCAAGATGCCGCCCGCACGCGCTGCCGACATCGCCAAGGACCGCGGCGTGGTCGTGCACACCGTCGGCATCGGCGACCCGGCCGCCACGGGGGAAGAAAAGGTCGACCTGGACGTACTGCGATCGATTGCGGCGGCCACCGGCGGCACCTTCCACTTTGGCGGCGACCAGGCGCAGCTTCAGGAGATCTACGCCACGCTCGACAGGATCACGCCGCAGAACCGGAAGACGCTGTCATGGCGGCCGAGGAATGAGCTCTTCATGTGGCCGCTCGGCCTCGCGGTGTCGCTCGTGCTCCTGTACCACTTCCTCATGGCGGCGTACACCGCGTTACGGCGCGGCGGGCGATGGATGCGCGAAAGACGGGCTGCGCCGGAAGGAAGCGCCTGATGGAAGACTTCCTCACCCAGTTCCATTTCCTGCGCCCTTGGTGGCTCTTGGCGCTTCTGCCCGCCGCCTTGTTGCTGCTGGCGTTCAGCTGGCGCGACGACGTTCGACGGCGCTGGCAAGGGACCATCGCGCCGCACCTGCTCGACGCGCTGGTGGTGGAGCAGTCTCGCGGTTGGCGTCTGCAGCCGCTGCACCTGACTGTGGCGATGCTCGCGCTCGGCGCGGTCGCGCTCGCCGGGCCGACCTGGCGACGTGAACTGCCGCCATTTCTCGAAGACAAGGCGCCGCTCGCGGTGGCCATCGACCTTGGCCGCACCATGGACGCGATCGACGTGAGCCCGACACGGCTGGAGCGCGCCAAGCTCAAGCTGAAGGCGCTGCTCGAACGGCGGGAGGGTGCGCGCACTGCTCTCTATGCCTATGCGGGATCGACGCACCTCGTGCTGCCGTTGACCGAAGACACCAAGCTGCTGGGGACCTTCGTCGATGCCTTGCAGACCCGCATCATGCCGACGCAGGGCAAGGACACGGCGCTGGCGCTCAAGACCATCGCCGCCGCGCTCGACAAGGAAGACACGCCCGGCACCATCCTCTTCATGACCGACGGCGTGGAGCCCTCCGCCATCGCCGCCTTCAAGGCGCAGGTCGATAGCGACGGTGCGCTACCGGTGGTGCTGGGCATCGGCACCGCACAAGGCGGGCCGGTCCGCGACGAGCAGGGCTTCGTCGAAGATGCCGGCGGGCAGCGCCTGTTCGCACGTCTCGACGTCACGGCGCTCGACCGCCTCAAGCGCGAGGCCGATGTTCCGCTGGCCACCGTGACGCCCGACAGCGACGACGATATCCGCTGGGTGCAACGGCATGTTCAGTCGCATCTCGCACAAAAGCAGGCGGAAACGCATGCGCGCTGGAAAGACGAAGGCTGGTGGCTGTGCATTCCGATCGCGCTGCTGAGTGCGCTCTGGTTCCGCAAGGGTTGGACCATCCGCTGGGCCGCTGCGCTTCTGCTTGCGCTGGGGCTGGCCGGGCCGCAGCGAGAGACCTGGGCCGCAGAACCAGCGGCGCCCGCAACCCAGACTCAGACTGAGACGATGGGACGGCGCTTCGTCGACCTGTGGCTCACGCGCGACCAGCAGGGCCGCGTGGCCTTCCAGCGCGGCAACTATGCCGAAGCCGCGGCGCTGTTCGACGATCCGATGTGGCGCGGCATCGCGCTCTATCGCGCCGGGCGCTACGACGATGCAGTGCAGAGCTTCGCGCGCATCGATTCCCCGGAGAGCGACTTCAACCAGGGCAACGCGCTCGCGCAGCAGGGACGGTTCGTGGAGGCTGCGCAACGCTACGAGCAAGCCTTGAAGCGTCGCCCGAAATGGTCCGCCGCAGAAGCCAACCTCGCACTGGTGCGAAAGCTGATTCCGCCGGACGACAAAGACCAGGATCAAGACCAGGAACTGCAACCGAACAAGGGCGACAAGATCCAGTTCGACAAGAAGGGCGGCGAGGGCCAGATGCAGACGATGGTGTCGACCGAGCAATCGGCCGAGATGTGGATGCGCGCCATCCAGACCAGCCCGACCGACCTGCTGGCGCGCGAATTCGAACTGCAGAACGACAGGCGCGCGGCCCCGGCTACGCGGCAAGGCAAATGACGAACGCGCGACGCTGGCTGCTGCCATGTCTCGTCCTGCTGGTGTGCGTGTCGGCGACGCTCGCGCGGGCCGCTTCGCCGTTGGCCCGTGTTCATGTGCTGGGCAAGCAGCCGGCGCTGGTCAACCAGCAGGTCCGCATCGAGGTCGAGATCCTCACACCGAACTACTTCACTTCCGCGCCGCCGTTTCCGGATATCCAGATCCCCGGGGCGATCGTCACGATGCCCGACGAGACCGGGCAGAACGCCGTCGAACAGATCGACGGCCAGACGTACGCGGGCATCCTCAAGACTTACGTCTTCACGGCCCAGCAGTCCGGCGACTTCACACTGCCGCCGCTGGTCGTGAAGTTCACCTACGGCGGCGACGACGGCAAGCCGCGGCAAGGCGAAGTCACGCTGCCGCCGACGCAGATCAGCGTCAGGGCGGCAGAAGGCACGGCCGCGGCTGGCGGCATTCAGGCACCGGTGGCGCGGCTCAGCATCACCCAGAGCTTCGATCGTCCGGTGGAGGGCAAGGACGCCCAACTGGAGGCTGGCGATGCGCTGGTGCGCACGCTCGACACCTTCGCCGAAATGACCCAGGCCATGATGATCCCGCCGCCGAAGATCGAGGCGCCGTCGAACGTCCGGGCGTTCACGGCCGATCCGAAGCTCGACGATGTCACCAGGGACCGCGCCGGCCTTGTCGGCGGACACCGGATCGACCGGGTGACCTACGTCTTCGAGAAGCCCGGCACCTACAAGCTCCCCGCCATCGACATCGACTGGTTCGACGCGAACACGAACAGGCAGGAGAAGGCCGAAGCGCCCGCCGTCACGATCGTGGTCACCGCACGGCGCCACGGCGAAGGCATCGCGCCCGAGGCCGAGGCGGCGTTGGCGGTGGGGGAAAAGTCGACGGACTTCTGGCGCCATGTCGCCTGGGGGAAATGGATCGGCGTCGCGCTCGTGCTGGTGGTGCTTGCCCTCGCAGCAAGCTGGCTCGCATCGCGCCTTCCCGGATGGAAGCGCGCATGGCGGCAGCGCCTGGAAGCGAAGGCGGCGAGCGAGCCGGCGCATTTCGAAGCCGTGGTCGCCGCCTGCCGCAAGAACGATCCCGAGGCGACCTATGCGGCATTGATGACGTGGTCGCGCAGGCATATCGGCAGCGGCGCAGCGGCGTGGAGCGCGCGGATGGGTGATGACGACCTTGCGCGCAGCCTCGGCGCCCTCGAGGCCCGGCTGTTCGGGGGCGCGGTGCCGGGGGACGGCGTGCCATGGCAATCTGAATCGCTCCTGAGTGCACTCCAGCGCGTGCGCACGAAATGGCTGGCGCCGCGCAAGAGCCGCGACCCCGAGCATCGCGCGCTCCCTGCGCTCAATCCGGGCGACGAGCACGCCTGAACGCGCAAGCGCTCAGCGTTGGTTCAACTGCGCATCCGGCAGATAGGCCGCGCCACCCCAGTTCGCCTGCAGCAGGACCCCGCGATCCGTCATGTCGTACATCGTGATGTAGGGGTTGAAGGAGGTCGAGAGGTCGGCCGACGTCGCGGCGCTCGTCCCCAGCTTGACAGTGGCGTCGGCCGACGCCGAGACATCGGCGCCCGCGGTGCGGAACTGGTCCATCACGGCCTTGTTCTTGAAGATCATCACCTGCCGGAAGCTCTTGTAGCCGAGGCCGGGACCGGTTCCCGCTCGCGCCGCCACCATGTAGGTCGGCGTCTGCGTGGCGTTGTCGACGAGCACGCCACGGCCGCGCGCCCCGATCACCAGCAAGACGTTGAGCTGCGACGAATCGAAGACGGCGTAGCCGGCTGCCTTTTTCAGTTCGTCTCGCGCCTGCGGCTTCTCCGCAAACAGGTCCGACAGTGTCTTGTCGCGCATCGCCAAGATTTCCGACCGGCGCTTTTGCGCTTCCTCGGGTGGAAGCGGCGCGGCGCTTTCCTGCGCGGTCCCCGATGTGGAGGACGTCGTCGTCGGGGAGCTGCTGCAGGCGGCCAGCAGCAAGGCGAGCAGCGCTGCTGCGCTCGAAGGCCGGGCAATGGGAATCATCGGGACATCTCCTCCGGTGGGAACCACGTGCAAGCCCGCGCAGTCTCGTCGATGCGCCCAGGCAGCGCAATGGCCCCATGGTGCAATCCTCCCGACGTTTTCCGGCGCCGCACGCCTACATCGGCGCGCGCCGGTGCAAACTAGGGTGCCAGCCTGGAGATTCGCCATGCCCGCATCCAAGAAAGCTCCCGCGCCGCGCGTCCTGTGGAAGGGCGCGATCAGTTTCGGCCTCGTCCACATTCCCGTGGCGCTCTATTCGGCCACCGTCGATCACGGCATCGACTTCGACTGGCTCGACAAGCGCACCATGGATCCCGTCGGCTACAAGCGCATCAACAAGAAGACCGGCCGGGAGATCCCGCGTGAGCAGATCGTGAAGGGCGTCAAGGTCGAAAAAGGGGAGTACGTGGTGCTGAGCGACAAGGAGATCGCGGCGGCCTATCCGAAGACGACGCAGACCATCGAGATCGAGCGCTTCGTGCCGGCGGACGGCATTCCCTTCGTGTACCTGGAGCGACCCTATTACGTCGCGCCGATCAATCGCGGCGGCAAGGTCTACGCCCTGCTGCGCGAAACGCTGAAGCGGGCCGGCCGCATCGGCGTGGCGCGCGTCGTGATCCAGACCAGGCAGCATCTGGCCGTGCTCGTGCCGACCGGACCGGGCATGGTGCTGAACCTGCTGCGGTGGGGCGCTGACATCCGGCCATGGAAAGACCTGCCCCTGCCTTCCGAAAGCGCGAAGCAGGTGGGCCTCACCGAGCGTGAACTCAAGATGGCGAAGCAGCTCGTCGATGACATGAGTTCAGAGTGGGACCCGGACGACTTCCACGATTCCTTCAAGGACGAGATCATGAAGCTCGTGGATGAGAAGGCCGAAGCAGGCGAGGGCAAGGAAGTGACGCAACCCGAGCCTGAAGAGACCGCTGAGGGAAAGGGCGGCGCCCGGATCCTCGACCTCACCGAGTTGCTCCAGCGCAGCCTGCGCAAGGGCGAGAGCAAGCCCGCGAAGGCCACCGCAAAGCGCGCGCCGCGCAAGCGGGCGGCCGCCACCAAGTCGGCGTCGCGCCGCAAGACGGCCTGAGGCTGCGCGACCGTGGCCCGGCAGACCGAACGCGAAGCGCTGGCGCCCTACCACCGCAAGCGCGATTTCAAGAAGACGCCGGAACCGCAGGCGGGCGGCAAGGCGGGCAACGGGGCGCTGTCCTTCGTCGTGCAGAAGCACCACGCGAGCCGCCTGCACTACGACTTCCGGCTGGAGCTCGATGGCACGCTCAAGAGCTGGGCCGTGCCGAAAGGGCCGTGCCTCGATCCGACCGTCAAGCGCATGGCGGTGCACGTCGAAGACCACCCGATCTCGTACGCCAGCTTCGAAGGCACCATTCCGCCGAAGCAGTACGGCGCCGGCACGGTGATCGTCTGGGACCGCGGCGAGTGGGCGGCGCTCGGCGATGCGCGCAAGTCGTTGGCCGAGGGCAAGCTCAAGTTCGAATTGCGCGGCAAGAAGTTGCGAGGGCACTGGACGCTGGTGCGCATGCACGGCAACGGTGAGAAGCAGGAACCCTGGTTGCTGATCAAGGAGCGCGACGGCGAGGCGCGCAAGCTGACGGACTACGACGTGGTGGAGGCCGAACCCGACAGCGTGATCACCGGTCGAGGGGTCGACAGCCCGCCGCCGGTCACCTACGAGCGGAAGCCGGAAGCCGCCGCGAAGAAGACGAAGACCGCAAGGACGCCCGCACGCAAAACCGCCGCTGAACCGCCGGCAGGTTTGCCCGGCCGCAAGGCAGCATTGCCTGCGATGCTCGCCCCTGAACTCGCGACCTTGGCTTCGGCAGCGCCGGCCAATCCGGACGACTGGCTGTACGAACTCAAGTTCGACGGCTACCGCATCCTGGCCCGCATCGACGGCGACAAGGTCCAGTGCATCACACGCAATGGCAACGACTGGACATCGAAACTGCCTGCGCTGGCCAAGGCATTCGCCAAGCTCCCGACGCGCTCGGCATGGCTCGACGGCGAGATCGTGGTCGACGACGAGCGCGGTGCGCCGGACTTCCAGGCACTTCAGAACGCCTTCGACAGCGGCTCGACCTCGTCGATCGTCTGCTGGCTCTTCGATGCGCCCTTTCTCGACGGGCGCGATCTCCGGCGTGTTCCGCTGGAGGAGCGTCGTGCGTTGCTGGCCCGGTTGCTGGGGGAAAAGCCTCCCGCTTCGCTGCGTTTCAGCGACGCCTTCGATGCTGCGCCGCGCGATCTGCTCGCTTCGTCAGCGCGGATCGGCTTCGAGGGCATCATCGGCAAGCGCAAGGGATCGGACTATGTGTCACGCCGGTCGCCGGACTGGATCAAGCTCAAGAACCAGCGGCGGCAGGAGTTCGTCATCGGCGGCTACACCGCACCCAAGGGATCGCGATCCGGCTTCGGCTCTTTGCTGCTGGGCGTCTTCGACGACAAGGGCGCGCTTCAGTATTGCGGCAACGTCGGAACGGGTTTCGACGAAGGCCGGTTGGCCGACATCAAGGCGAAGCTCGACGAGGTGCACGCGGCAGAGTGTCCCTTCGAGACCCGGCCTGCGGGCGTCAAGGCGCAATGGGTGAAGCCGGTTCTGGTGTGCGAGGTGTCCTTCGGCGAATGGACGCAGGACGGGCGCATTCGCCATTCCGCCTTCCAGGGTCTTCGCACCGACAAGCCGGCCGCGAAGATCCGGCGCGAGACAGCGCTGGTGCCGATGCCGATGGCGGCGGACACGGAACGCAAAGGAGCCTCGAAACCCATGGCACAGCGCATCACCCACGCCGACCGCGTGATCGACAAGGAGAGCGGCATCACCAAGGGCGAGCTTGTCGCCTATTACGCCGAGGTCGCCGAACTCATCCTGCCGCACCTCAAGGCCCGGCCGGTGGCGCTGGTGCGTGCGCCCGACGGCGTGGGCGGTGAACTGTTCTTCCAGAAGCACATGAAGAACAGCGAACTGCCCGGTGTGAAACTGCTCGATCCGGCTTTCGATCCGGGCCACGATCCGTTGCTGCAGATCGACACCGAGCATGGCCTCCTGTCGGCGGCGCAGATGAACGTGATCGAGTTCCACACCTGGAACGCGACGTCGAACAACATCGGCAAGCCCGACCGGATGACCTTCGACCTCGACCCCGGCGAAGGTGTCGGATGGCCGCGCATCCAGGAAGCCGCGCTGCTGGTGCAGACCCTGCTCGACGAACTGGGCCTGCCGGCGTTCCTCAAGACCAGCGGCGGCAAGGGCCTGCACGTGGTGGTGCCGCTGCGCCGAAGCTACGACTGGGATGCCGTCAAAGGCTTCTCGCAGGCCGTCGTTCAGCATCTGGCCGGCACCATTCCGGACCGCTTCGTTGCCAAGAGCGGGCCGCGCAATCGCGTGGGCAAGGTCTTCGTCGATTACCTGCGCAACGGCTTCGGCGCGACCACGGCGTGCGCCTGGTCGGCACGTTCGCGTCCGGGGCTGGGTGTGTCGGTGCCGGTCGCATGGGACGAACTGTCCGGGCTGGAAAGCGCTTCGCAGTGGACGGTGAAGAACATTGGCCGCCGCCTCCCGGCCGGCAATTCTCCGTGGGCCCACTACGAGAAGAGCCGGACCGCCCTGGGCGCGGCGATGAAGCGGCTGGGCTACGCGCCCGGCTAAGCGGTTCCGCCTCGCCGCTGCGTTGCAGAAATGCAACTTTCTCTCATCACTCTTGAGGATATCGGCGCGCATTTTCGTGTGACAAGTTGTTGCAGAACCTACGATCTGTTGGTCAGGTGATCGTCAGTCTGACGCACCGGCGCCACAACAACACACGAAAGAGCAATTGACGATGAGGGCACCTTTTGCCGTCGCCAGCGCGACGATCTTGATCTTGAGTCTTGCCGCTTGCGGCGGCGGTAGCAGCGGTGGCAGTACCGGTTTTTCGCTTCAGGCGCCGGGCGGCTCGGCCACCGGAAACACCCAGGCGACAGGAAACGCGCAGACCACGCCGGAGGTGCCTGCTGCCGACCCCCGCAACGGCACCTACCAAGTGTTCAGTGGTGCCGGCGCGGAGTTCAAGTTCAAGGTCGACTTCGACCTCAAGCAGTACGCCCTTCTCGACGGCACAGGCGCCACGATTCGTTCAGGCACGTTGGTGGTCGACCCTGACACGGCCGGCACGTACGTCATGGTCGACGTGCTTACCAAGCTGGCGACCTCCAACAACGCGCGTTTTCGCGTCTCGGCGGATGCGCTCGTCGGCGCTGCGCCTTTGCCTCTCCCGTTCGCCAACAACGCCAACATCAGCGAGTCGCTTCCGTTCGTCGCCACGCGTTCGCTGGTGACCGACAAGACCCAGCTCGACGGGCTGTACAACCGCCTGGACCTGACGCTGACGGCCGGATCGGGAAATTCGCTCCCTCAACTCAGCTCGCGCCTGCATGAAGTGAAGATTTCGGGCCAGGGCACCGGCCTCGACCAGTGCAACGAAACCAGCACCTTGTCGAATCTCGCCAACTGCACAGGGAGCGGGAAGACGCTGGTCCACTACACCGCCTCTGCCACCGCAGATGCAGGAGGACACTGGACCTTCACGAACGACGCCGATGCGAACGACAAGCTCGTCTTCGCGGTGGCCCGCATCGCCGGAGAGAACGTGCTGCTCGAATCCGGCGCGGATGCGCTCACGCCAGCGAATCACGTCTTCCGCGTCGGCGTGCCGAGCGCCACTTCATGGCCGACTTCGACTGCGTACGGCGGCAGCGAAATGGGCGACTGGAGCAAGTACAGCATCGGCCCGACGTCGATCGACGTGGCCAGCAAGGCGCTCGACGGCAGCAGCAGCAGCGAGAGCTACCCCCTCTCCGATCCCTCCACCACGGAACCCCAGGGGTGGAAGAAGGCGAGCGTGACGGTGGGCCAGGCGACGGGAATTGCCTTTGCGATGCAAGGCAAGGGTCTTTACGTCCTCATGGGCAGTCCCAGCATCCACAACGGCTACCTGCACGTCGGCCTGACCCACTGACAAGGCTCATGCAAACGCCGGCTGCGGCAGCACCTCATCCGTCGTCACTTCGAAGCGCTCCAGCGTGCTGGTACCGAACACCATCGTGATCGGCACATCGGCGGCGTCTCGGCCGCGTGCGATCACGATGCGGCCGATGCGCGGGACGTTGTGACGCGCGTCGAAGGTGTGCCAGCGATCGCCGAGGTAGACCTCGAACCACGCGCTGAAGTCCATCGGCGAGGGATTCGGCGCCACGCCGATGTCCCCGAGGTAGCCCGTCACGTAACGTGCCGGGATGTTCATGCAGCGGCACAGCGTGATCGCCAGGTGCGTGAAGTCGCGGCACACGCCGACGCGCTCGCGATAGGCCTCCAGCGCCGTGCGCGTGGCCCGCGCGCTCTGGTAGTCGAAACGTAGGTGCCGATGCACGAAGTCGCAGATCGCCTGCACGCGCTGCCATCCGTTCGGCACGCCGCCGAACAGGCTCCACGCGAGCTGCAGCAGTTCGCTGTCGACTTCGCAATAGCGGCTCGGTAGCAGGAACTGGAGCATCGCCGTCGGGAGATCGGCGGGTGCATGCTCGACGGCACCTCTTGTCACCGGATCCGGCAAGCCTGTGTCGAAGACCACCGCTTCACTCTGCAGGCGCACCTTGCTCACCCCGAGCGGTATCGCCACGCGGGCGCAGTGGTTACCGAAGGCATCGGCGTAGAAGTCGGTGCGCAACGGCGGGGAAATCGTCATGCTTTCCCCGGGCTGGATGTCCTGCATGCGCGAGGGATGCACGCGCAGCATGTAAATCAGCGCGGTGGGTGGGGTGATGCCCAGTTCGATGTCGAAACCGATTTTGATGAGCATGATTCGCTGACGTTGAGGGAGGTGGATGGGGGATCAAGCACGTTCGGTGCCCGGTCATGACGCGGTCCATCCTATTCCTCTCGCGTCAACGCGGATGACGAGACGATGGCGCGAAGCCGCGTAGGCCGACGCCAGTGGGGTCATTCGTCGGCGCGGTCCTACCGTCGACGACTGGCCGCTCCCACACGTCGCGGCGCGCGGTCACTACGGCGCGCGGCATCGGCCGCACCTAAGCTTTCCTCTCCTGTCCTGTCACCACCCGACAGCTACTCCGAACCCCGAAGGAACCTCCCGATGACGCACCAGAACAAGGCCGCCGCCCGGCGCCCCAAGCAGAGCGACGGCAATGGCGCCAAGCAGGAGCAACTGGAAGCCTTCACCGTCGACAGCGTCGCCCAACTCACCACGAACCAGGGCGTGCAGATTCCGGACAACCACAACTCGCTGCGCGGCGGCGTGCGCGGGCCGACGCTGCTCGAAGACTTCATCCTGCGCGAGAAGATCACGCACTTCGATCACGAACGCATTCCCGAGCGTGCGGTCCACGCCAGGGGCTCCGCGGCGCACGGCTATTTCGAGGTCTACAAGTCGATGTCGCAATTCACCTGCGCCGACTTCCTGCAGGACCCCGCCGTGAAAACGCCCGTTTTCGTGCGCTTCTCGACCGTTGCAGGCTCACGAGGATCCGCCGATACGGTGCGCGACGTGCGGGGCTTCGCCGTCAAGTTCTATACGCGGCAGGGCAACTACGACCTCGTCGGCAACAACATCCCGGTGTTCTTCATCCAGGATGCGATCAAGTTCCCCGACCTCGTCCACGCCGTCAAGCCCGAGCCGCACAACGAGATGCCGCAGGCCGCGAGCGCGCACGACACCTTCTGGGACTTCGCCTCGCTCATGCCCGAGTCCACGCACATGCTGATGTGGGCGATGTCGGATCGCGCGATTCCGCGCAGCCTGCGCATGATGGAGGGCTTCGGCGTGCACACCTTCCGCCTCGTCAATGCGCGCGGCGAGAGCCACTTCGTCAAGTTCCACTGGAAACCCAAGCTCGGTATCCACGGCCTGGCATGGGACGAGGCGCAGAAGATCGCGGGCAAGGATGCCGACTTCCATCGCCGCGACCTGTGGGAAGCGATCGAAAACGGCGACTTCCCCGAATGGGAGCTCGGGGTACAGATGATTCCGCAGGACAAGGAACATGCCTTCGGCTTCGACCTGCTCGATCCGACCAAGATCATTCCGGAGGAAATGGTGCCGGTGCAGCGCATCGGGCGCATGGTGCTCAACCGGAATCCGGACAACTTCTTCGCCGAGACCGAGCAGGTCGCGTTCCATCCGGGCCATGTGGTGCCGGGCATCGACTTCACGAACGACCCGCTGCTGCAGGGGCGGCTGTTCTCGTACACCGACACCCAGATCTCGCGGCTCGGCGGCGCGAACTTCCATGAACTGCCGATCAACAAGGGCGTGTGCCCCTTCCACAATTTCCAGCGCGACGGCATGCATCGCCAGACCATCGCGCGCGGCCAGGTGGCCTACGAGCCGAACTCGTTGGGCGACGGCAAGGAGTTCCGGGTCGACGGCGGCAAAGCGGGTTTCCAGTCCTTTCCCGAGGCGCTGGAGTCGCCCAAGGTGCGGCGGCGCAGCCCCTCGTTCGACGATCACTTCACGCAGGCCCGGCTCTTCTTCAACAGCCAGAGCGCGGCCGAGAAGGAGCACATCATCGCGGGCTTCCGCTTCGAGCTGTCGAAGGTCGAGGTGCCGGCGATCCGGCAGCGCATGGTCGACAACCTGGCGCACGTCGACGAGAAGCTGGCGCGGCGTGTCGCCGAGCCGCTCGGCATCAACGCGCCCGACGCGAAGGCTGCCGCGGGTCGCGCGGGATTTCGCGAGCACCGCATCACGATGCCGATCGACGAATCGCCGGCGCTTCGCATGGTCGACACCGGCGACGGTTCGGTGAAGACACGCAAGGTGGCGATCCTCGTCGCGGACGGCATCGATTCAGCCTCGCTCAAGCCCATCCGGGAAGCCATCGAGAAGGCCGGCGCGCAATGCAAGGTGGTGGGGCCGCAACTGGGCACGGTGGCGAGCCTGTCCAAGCGGCAACTCGATGTCGACGCGACCTTCGTCAACATGCCTTCGGTGATGTTCGACGCGGTGCTCGTGCCGGCCGGCGCGCAGGGTGCGGAGGCGCTGTCGCGCAACGGCGATGCAGTGCACTTCGTCCTGGAAGCCTACAAGCACTGCAAGGCCATCTGCACCGTGGGCGAGGGCGTCAAGCTGCTCGCGACGCTCGGCATCGAGCCCGATGCGAAGAATGCGCCCGCCGGGGTGGTGGTGGCAGAGACGCCGGTCACCAATCTCGGCGACACCGCGGGCGCCACCCAGATCGCGCAAGACTTCGTCGCCGCGATCGCGAAGCACCGGCACTGGGACCGCGCGAACGTGGACGCCGTGCCGGCTTAAGGCCTGTTCACACTACTTCCGGGGATCGCGTTGCCGTGCCAAGGGGCTGGATGCAAGGCGCCCGCGCGCAGCAAGGCTTTGGCCTTGCAAGCGTGGGCAACGCCGCAGACGGCCCCTTTGCACGACAACCCGAAGGGAAGGTATGCCAGGACGGGCCACTCGGCGTTGCGCTCCTTGCATGTGCCAACG
>NZ_JBFTNY010000014.1:0-182197 GCF_056397705.1 Variovorax sp. 05L425
TCGGGCAGCGCGCCGATCTCGGGCGTGATCTCGCCGGGCGAGAAGGTGCGCCAGAAGGGCCTGATCTACGCGGCGACGCCGGCCAGCGATTTCATCTGCGGCACGCTGCAATTGGCAGCGGGCATCAACCTGCATGTGTTCACGACCGGTCGCGGCACCCCGTACGGCCTGGCTCAGGTCCCCGTCATCAAGGTCGCGACGCGCGCGGACCTGGCACGCCGTTGGCACGACCTCATGGACATCAATGCCGGGACGATCGCCACAGGCGAAAAGACCATCGCCGACGTCGGCTGGGAAATGTTCAAGCTCATGCTCGATGTCGCCAGCGGGCGCAAGAAGACATGGGCCGAGCACTGGAAGCTGCACAACGCACTGGTGCTGTTCAATCCGGCGCCCGTGACCTGAGCCGGCGACTGGCGCTCCCCCCTGTTCAATCCATGCAAGGAACCTCAATGAAGATCGGATTCATCGGCCTCGGCATCATGGGCGCGCCCATGGCCCTTCACCTCGTCAACGCGGGGCATCAGCTCTGCTACGTCAAGCGCAGCAAGGTCAACGCGGAGATCGCGGCCAGCAATGCCATTGCCTGCGGCACTGCCAAGGAAGTCGCGCAACAGGCCGAGACCATCATCCTGATGGTGCCCGACACGCCGGACGTCGAATCGGTGCTCTTCGGTGCCGATGGCGTGGCCGCGGGCCTCAGCGCCGGCAAGACCGTGATTGACATGAGCAGCATCTCGCCCATCGAGACCAAGGCCTTCGCGAGGTCGATCAACGAGCTCGGCTGCGAGTACCTCGATGCGCCGGTATCCGGTGGTGAAGTCGGCGCCAAGGCGGCGAGCCTCACCATCATGGTCGGCGGCACGGAGGCCGGCTTCGCCAAGGCCAAGCCGCTGTTCGAACTGATGGGCAAGAACATCACGCACGTAGGCGGCAACGGCGACGGGCAGACCACCAAGGTGGCCAACCAAATCATCGTCGCGCTCAACATCGCCGCCGTCGGCGAGGCGCTGCTGTTCGCGAGCAAGGCCGGCGCCGATCCGTCCAAGGTGCGCCAGGCGTTGCTGGGCGGCTTCGCGTCGAGCCGTATCCTCGAAGTGCATGGAGAACGCATGATCAAGCGCACCTTCAACCCGGGCTTCCGGATCGCGTTGCACCGCAAGGACCTGAACCTCGCGCTCGCGGGCGCCAAGTCGCTGGAAGTGGCGCTGCCGCAAACCGCATCCGCCGCGCAACTGATGCAGGCCTGTGCCGCCCAGGGCTGGGACCAGCTCGACCACTCGGCGCTCGTGAGAGTGCTGGAGCTCATGGCCGACCACGAAGTCGTCAAGGGCTGATCGCCCATCCACCAGAAGGCAGCCCATGCGTCCCAACCGCTTGCGTGAGATCTGGAAATCGGGCGGCGCTGCCGTCAACGGGTGGCTCGCCATCCCGAACGGCTTTGCCGCCGAGACCATGGCCCATCAAGGCTGGGACTCGCTGACCATCGACTTGCAGCACGGCGTGGTCGACTACCAGGCGATGGTCGGCATGCTGCAGGCCATCTCGACCACCGACACCGTGCCCGTCGTGCGCGTGCCCTGGCTTGAGGCCGGCGCGCTGATGAAGGCACTCGACGCCGGTGCCTATGGTGTGATCTGCCCGATGATCAACACGCGCGAGGATGCGCAGAAGCTCGTCGCATGGACGCACTACGCGCCGCAAGGCACGCGCAGCTTCGGACCGATCCGCGCGCTGCTCTACGGCGGTGCCGACTACCCGCAGCACGCCAACGAGACCATCGTCACCTTCGCGATGATCGAGACGGCGAAGGCGCTCGACAACCTGGACGACATCCTGTCTGTGGAAGGGCTGGATGCGATCTATATCGGCCCCTCCGACCTGTCGCTGGCGCTGGGTTGCCGGCCCGTGTTCGACGACGTCGATCCGAAGGCGCAGCAGGCCATCGACCATGTCCTCGATCGCGCCAAGGCACATGGCGTGGTCGCCGGCATCCACAACGGCAATGCCAATGGCGCACTGGCGCGGATTGCCAAGGGATTCCAGTTCACCACCGTCAGTTCGGACGCGCGCTTGATGGCTGCAGGTGCGCAGCAGGTGCTGGCGACCATGCGCGCGAGGCAGGCCCCGCCTGGGGGGAGTTCCTACTGAACTGCGGCATTTTTCGCTCCGCACGTAACCGCTGAACTTCAAGGCCCGAATAACAAGCGGGAGGCCAACGCAAGTTCAAGGAGCGAAGCCATGCAGCAGATAGACGACGACAAGCTCAACGCCCTGCTCGGCAGGATGGTCAACGAGTTCGGCGCGTTGGCCAGTGCGCCGCTGGTGATCCTCGGTGACCGCCTCGGGTTGTACAAGGCGATGACGGGTGAAGGACCCATGACGGTGGATCAGTTCAGCGAACGCACGCACCTGCGCCTGCGATACGCGCAGGAGTGGCTTAGCGCGCAGGCCGCAAGCGGCTTCGTCGACTACGACCCGAGCGCGCAGACCTACTCGCTCTCGCCCGAGGCCGCACTGGTGTTGGCGGACGACAGCAGCCCCGCCTTCATGGGCGGCGGATTCGAATGCCTGATGTCAATGTTCCACGACATCGACAAGGTGCAGAAGGCCTTCCGCGACGGCACCGGCCTCGCCTGGCACGAACACCACCCGAGCCTGTTCTCCGGCACGGAACGCTTCTTCAGGGCCGGATACAACGCGAACCTGGCGCCGAGCTGGATTCCGGCGCTCGACGGCATGAGCGAGCGGCTGCATGCGGGCGCCCGCGTTGCCGATGTCGGCTGCGGCTTCGGTGCTTCGACGATTGTCCTGGCCCAGGCCTACCCTGCTTCCACGTTCGTCGGCTACGACTACCACGAACCTTCGATCAACGCTGCCCGCGAGCGCGCCGCCGCGGCGGGTGTTGCCAAGCGCGTGAGCTTCGAGGTGGCTGGTGCAAAGACCTATCCGGGCCGCGATTTCGACCTCGTTGCCTTCTTCGATTGCCTGCATGACATGGGCGACCCGGTGGGAGCGGCCAGGCATGTGCGCGAGACGCTGTCGCCGGACGGCACCTGGATGATCGTCGAACCCTTCGCCAACGATCGGCTGGAGGACAACCTCAATCCGGTCGGGCGCATCTACTACAGCGCCTCGACGATGATCTGCACGCCCTGCTCGCTGTCGCAGGAAGTGGGGCTCGGGCTTGGTGCCCAGGCCGGCGAGCAGCGGCTGGGCAAGGTCGCGCGCGAAGGCGGGTTCACCCGCTTTCGGCGCGCTGCGGAAACGCCCTTCAATCTAGTCTTTGAAGCGCGGCCTTAGTGATGCAGAGCAGGTCTGGAAGCCCGGATATCACAGGCGGCCCGGCTTGACCGCCGAAACGCGCTTCGCCAGATCGCGCGCTTCGCTGCCCTGAAGCGAAACATGTTTCGCTGAATGACCGTCCGCGCCCCCGACATTCGGGGTCTTCGCATCTGGCACACCGATTGCGAAGAGTGAGTCATGAACACGGCGGCCATGACCCAACGACTCGTGCAATACAGCCCCGAGCTGGAGGCTGTCGACGCGTTTGCGGACGGTCCGAGGAACGCAGTGACGCGTCAGTTCGAGCCGAACGCCGAGAGCTTCAATGAAGGCTTGATCATGGAGTTCGCCGCCGAGCTATTGGAAACACAGAGCGACGCATCCTTCGACGCAACGCTGCGGCGACTCGTCGATCGCGCAACGCAGGCGACTTCGGGTTCGCTGAATCCTGATGTCGCGAAGGCGCTGGAGCAGCGTCTGCAGGTTCTTTCGCGGAAGGCACTGCCATTTGCGGGCCGCTCGCTCGGGGTCCTGCACAACCCCAAGACCATGGCCGCTGCCGCGCAGCTCTTCGGCCTCGAACTCGAAGGACTCAGTCCCGAGGACAAGGAGTTCGAACTGACCAGGAGTTTCGTACGGCTGGCGGCTGATGCGGTGCGCCATGCCGCCGCCCTGCCGCTTTCGGCCTCACCGCAGGCCATGGCATCCCGTGCTGCCACCGAAGCCGCTCGCCATTGGGCGCCTGGCCTTCTTCGCACGGATGTCGGTCAGCGCGGTCCCATTCCCGGTCACGCCGGCGAGCGCCTTGGCGTTCGCGATTTCAACGCAATCACCCACCGCAAGGAGCCAACCATGCACGACATCGATCGCACACAGCTGGAGTATTCGAACGAGCAGTTCGAGTTCGGGGAGAACGAATGGTCGCCCGAGGGCACCTTCAACGAGAGCGAGGAATTGGAGCTTGCGAGCGAACTGTTGTCGGTCAACAGTGAAGCAGAGCTCGACCGCTTCCTCGGTGACCTGGTGAGCAAGGCCACCAAGGCGGTCGGCTCGTTCGTCCGCTCTCCGATCGGACAGGCGGTGGGCGGCGTGCTCAAAGGCGTCGCCAAGAAGGCCTTGCCGATGGCCGGCACAGCCATCGGCACCTACTTCGGCGGGCCGCTGGGCGCGAAGATCGGCTCGGGCCTGGCCAATGCCGCGAGCAATGCGCTCGGCCTCGAGGCCGAGATGTCCAACGAGGACCGCGAGTTCGAAGGCGCGAAGCAGTTCGTTCGCATCGCCGCGCAGACCGCCGCGAAGGCGGCGAATGCGCCCCCGGGCGCGGACCCCCGCGCCGTGGCCCAGCAGGCCGCCATGGCCGCTGCCATGCAGCACGCGCCAGGGTTGCTTGCCGGCGGTGCGCCCGCCGTTCAACAAGCTGGCATGGCGGGCGGGGCGCGCCACGGCCGCTGGCTGCGCCGCGGCAACAAGATCGTCCTCTACGGCGTGTGAATCGTCATGGCCGTCGGCGCGTACCCCACCTCGATGCTGTTGCAGGAAGCGCGCGCGCTCCTGACGAGGCTCGCCCGCGTCCGGCCTTTTGCGCTGGTCGAACCGATGGTGCCGGCGGCCAACCTCCTTCCCGCGGCGCAATCGGCGATCGAGCAGCACCTCATCGGCGGCAGGCGGGAGTTGCGTCGCATGGTGCGGTCGTTCATCGGGTGGCTGCAGAGCCCAGGGGCCCAGCGGGCGACCGCGGCCGAGGCGCAGCGCAGGTTCTCCTACCTGCGACTCAAGTTCAACGCGGTGCTCACGCAGTTTGATCTGTTCAACGACGTCATCACGCAGCGCAGCGAAAACGAGAGCGGCGTGTGGCTGTCTGGCCTCGACGTGGTGTCCGCGGATGCGCTGTCGCTGCCGGGCGCCTACTACGAGACGCCGCCCATCATTTGCTACCTCGATCGCGGCCCCGGCGCGGCCATTCGTCGCGCCCGCACGCGCCTGCCTGGCGGCGGCGAGAACCCCGTGGCGGTGATCCGCGTTCCGCGCGAGCGGATGATCGGCAGCGGTATCGCGTCGTCGCTCGTGCACGAGGTGGGGCACCAGGCGGCTGCGCTGCTCGACCTCGTTGTCTCGTTGCGTCCGGTGCTTCGTGGTCTTCAGCATGGCGCGGGTCCGAACGCGCTGGCGTGGCAGTTGTTCGAGCGCTGGTTGTCCGAGATCGTCGCCGACTTCTGGTCGGTGGCGCGCATCGGCGTGGCGGCCCCGATGGGTCTGATGGCCGTCGTGAGCCTGCCGCGTGCATTCGTCTTCCGGCTCAACGTCGACGATCCGCATCCGGTGCCGTGGATCCGCGTGAAGCTCTCATGCGCCATGGGCCAGGCGCTCTATCCGCACCCCCAGTGGCAGCGGCTCGCCGCACTGTGGGAAGCCTACTACCCGACGCGGGGCCTCGAGGCCGAATCGCTTCGCCTGCTGGAGCGGCTGCAAGCCGTCCTGCCGGCCTTTGTGACGGTGCTGACCGAACACCGGCCGGCGGCGCTGCGCGGCAAGACGCTGGCGCAGGCGCTGCTGGTTTCCGAACGCCAGCCCGCGCGTCTCGCGACGCTCTTCCACCTCTGGTGCCGCAGGCCGGACCAGATGTACCGCGCGCCGCCCTCGCTGGCCTTCGCCGTGATCGGGCAGGCGCGCTCGGACAGCCGCCTGAGTCCCGAGGACGAGTCCGTGCTGCTCGGCAAGCTGCTCACGCACTGGGCCCTCGCCAGCACGCTCGGCATGTCGTCGACCTGCGCCGCGGCCGGCCATGCGCTTCGCACGAACTCCGGCCTGGCCTTCTTCCAGTCCGACCGCCGATTGACCATCACCCAAGGAGAATGACATGAGCACGCAGCCAAACGCTTTGAACGAGGAACGCAAGGCGTCGATCGTCGTCAAGGTCACCGACGCGGGGGGATGCCAGGCAGTGCTGTCCGGCGCCTCGATCGCGCTCTACAGGAAGCCCAAGAGTAAGCAGGCGTCCGCGCAGGAATTGCTCCATGGCAACGTCAAGCCCACTGTGCAGCAGACCAGCCATCACGGCATTGCCGTCTTCGACGAGTTGGAGCCCGACACCTACGCGGTGATCTATCTCAACTACCCGATTGGCGTCGCGTCCGACTGGATCACGCCTGAGCCGGCCTGCGCGACGCATGTGCACCTGGAGCCGCGCATCGAAGCCTCGATTGCGAGCGTCGTTCAATCCGACGACTGCAAGCCGCTGGAATGCCGTCCGGTGCAAACCGGCGACAACGTGGTGTCGACGCTCTCGCACAAGAAGGACCTGCATGCGACCTTCGTTCCACCGCACGGCACGGTGCAGCTGAGCAACACATCGGACACCGCCGCGGAGTTTGCATGGACGCCGTCTCACCCCGGTCGCCATGACCGCTACTACACGATGCAGCTGCCGATCTCCCAGGAGGCCATGGGCGTCTTGTCGTCAGCGCTCCCGCCCGCCGAGCTGAACGTCGCCGAGAACGTCGAAGTCCGCGCGAAGCCGCCTACACCCGTGACGGGCAACGTCGGCGTTTCGCTCACCCGCACCGAGACGGAACGCACGGAAGACCTGCCGCTCTGGCTGGCGATCCGCAGCGGCACCGAAGCCCTGTCGTTCAACAACTACCTGCGCTACATGGACCTGCTGTTCTGCACCGAAGACAGGCAGGCCGCATCCAACGCGTTCCCCGCGGAGAAGAGGCTCTTCCAGCACCTGAAGCACAAGCGCTACCTGCCCTTCACCGACACCGATGCCTATCGCGTGCTCAAGGCGGCCACCGAAGCATTCGTGATGGTCAACTGCGCCGTGCTGCACTCGCCCGACTTCGATCGGCGCGATGACAACGCCTATCTCGACCGCCGCGACCTGCCGCCCGTCAACGGCTTCGGCGCCGCCTTCAAGCGCTATCTCGAACCGCTGGACCCGATGGGCAGGGAACGCGTGCTGCCCTACCTGGCACTCATACGACGCAAGCTGCCCGACATCCCGATCACCGATCCCGACCATGAAGAAGACAGCCTGTGCGTCGGTTTCGTGCAGGACAAGCTCACCAACCCCTGCCTGGTCGAACTGATCTGGTCCTACTGGCTCGAGGAAGCGATGCTGGTGCAGACGATGAACGCGATCACGCGGCGCTTCCAGAACATCCGTTCGCCGGGCACGCCCGATCCGCTCTCCAACCTGGAGATCGACCCGCTGCGTCCGCTGAACAACCTGATCTGGGGTTACACGCAGGATGAGCAGCACCGGCTGACGGTGAACCGGCGCAACTACGAATACGACCACCACTACGGCATGCGGCTGCAGGGCCGTGCCATCCGGTCCATGCGACCGGCCGATACGCGGTCGCAGTTCCTGGAGTCGTTCCATCACCTGCTTCGCCTGTGCACCGTGTTCTTCAAGCAGGACGACGACACGACGGTCAAGGCCGATGCCTTCCCGGTGCTCAACGCACTGAAGGAGGTGCACCTCGTGATGTCGCAGGGCGCGCACAACCAGTTCGGCGACCTGCCATCGACCGCGCGCATCGAAATGCTGATGCAGCAATGGCTGCTGGCGCGGCCCGAGTTCCGCGAGTTCCTTCCCACGCGGATCATGGTGGCCTACCCCGAGCCATGGATGGACCGCGTCGACGCGATGAAGAAGCTGCAGGGCTGGACGGACACGAGCGTCGTGCACTTCCGCAACCTGGCGATCTTCGGCGAGCAGTTGCTGCTGAGCATCCGCTACGGCGCATGGAGCGAAGTCTTCGAGCCGACGCAGGCCTTCAACTGGGCGCGGTTCTGGCGTCCGCAGATCCAGGGCTACAACCATGCCTTCTGGGCCGCCACGGGCGTCGAACTCAGCGGCGAGAAGGCCGACAAGACCGCGGACGCGACGCCGCCCTCCCTGCTGCTGCAGAGGCGGCTGGCCGTTCAACAGCGCAGCGCATGAATCGGGTGCGCCATGCTCGACTTCACGTCGTCGCTGTACCTCGGGTTCCAGCACCCGAGCGGCAGCGTACCGCCATGGGAGGCGCTGACGCTCGGACGTCCCGCCGCCTTGCAGGCGCCCCCGGGCGCGGCCGAAGTCGGGGCCGAGCTCGCGGCGTTGCAGGGCTGCGAGGCCTCGACGCTCCTGCCTTCGACCCTGCACCTTTTCTTCGACCTGTTCGGTGTGCTCAGCCGACACGACACGACGATCTACATCGAAGCGTCGACCTACGCGATTGCAAGCTGGGGCGTGCAACGCGGCGCGGCGCTGGGCACGCCGGTGCTGACCTTTCCGTTCGGCGATGCGGTCGCGCTTGAAAGGTTGATCGCGCGAGCGGGCACGTTGCGTCGCCGGCCGCTGATCGTCTGCGACGCGCTGCGGCCTGGAAGCGACCGGCAACCTCCACTGATCCGATACGCCGCGCTGGCCGCGCGGCACGGGGGTTTCCTGGTACTCGACGACACGCAGGGCCTGGGCGTGCTCGGACACGGCGCGCGCCCCGGGCGTGTGCTGGGCTGCGGCGGCGGTGGGTCTTTGCGTCACCATGGCCTCGGCGGTGCGCAGATCATCGTGGGCGCCTCGCTGGCCAAGGGCTTCGGCGTGCCGATGGCGGCGCTGTCCGGCAGCCGCTCTCTGGTGCGGCTCTTCGAGGCGCGCAGCCAGACCCGCGTCCACGCGAGCCCGCCATCGGTCGCGGTGATCCATGCCGCCCGCCACGCCTTGGCACTGAACAGGCGTTGCGGCGACTCGCTGAGGCTGCGGCTGTCGCAACGTGTCCGGCAGTTTCGCGAGCGCATCGCGCGGCTGTCGTTGTCTGCGACGGGCAACGAGTTCCCGGTTCAGTCGCTCGTGGCCCCGAAGGGCATCGACGCCGTCGCGCTGCACGCGGGGCTGATGCAGCGTCGCGTGCGCGCCGTGCTGCAGCGGGGCGGCGACAGCGGCGCATCACGGCTGAGCTTCGTGCTTACCGCGTCGCACACCGCCGAGTGCATCGATCGGGCCGTGGATGCACTCGCACAGACCCTTCGGGACAAGTCTCGCGCCCCGGCCATCCCAACATCTCTGGAGACATCATGAACGCACCCAACTCTTTCGAACTGATGTCCATGGGCAATGAGTTCGAGACTGCATCCGAAGAATTCGAGCGCGGCGGATCTCGTCGATCGAGCGGATCGCGTCGTCCCCCTTCGCGGCAGCGCGCATCGCAGCGTCGTTCGCCGCAGCGACAAGGACGCCGCTCGTCCTCGCCATCGTCGGGCTCGTATCGTCGGCCGTCGCGGCCCTACGGCTATGCGCCCTGGGCACCGTGGGGCGTGGATCCCCTGCCCTTCGGCGCCGGAGCGCAGTACCGCCGCTGCATGCGGCAATGCCTTGCGGCGGGCATGCCCCCACCACCGCCTGCCAGTCCGGACGCCCCCGCGCCGGAACCCGCCAGCGCTGCACCCGCCGGTGATGCGCCGGCCGCGAGCGCCGATTCAAGTTCATCCGACCAGGAGATCAACATGCACAAGCTGAGCTGCCAATGTCCAAAGTGCAATCCGGGCGCCAGGGCGTTCGACTTCATGGATTTCAAGCCGCGACAGGCCGAAACCTTCGAAGGGGAAGGTGAATTCGAGGGAGAAGGCGAAGGTGAGTACGAGGGCGAATACGAGAGCCAATACGAAGGACCGATGGGAGGCGAGTACGAGGCTGAGTACGAGGGGGAAGGCGAAAGGGAAGGCGAATATGAAGGCGAGTTTCCCTGGTCCGGCGAAGGAGAAGGCGAAAGCCCGTTCAGCGAGAGCGAGGAAATCGCACTCGCCGCAGAGCTGCTGTCGGTCACGAACGAAGCCGAACTCGAGCAGTTCCTCGGCGGCCTGTGGAAAGGCATCAAGAAGGTCGGTTCGACCGTCGCGAAGGCCGCAAAGCCATTCGCGGGCGTGCTGAAGTCGGTGGCCAAGACTGCCCTGCCCTTCGTGGGCGGTGCGCTCGGTTCGATGATCCCGATTCCAGGTGTGGGCACCGCGCTCGGCACCGCGCTCGGCAGTGCAGTCAGCAGTGCCCTCGAAATGGAGTACGGCGAGCTGGAGCAGGAAGACCGCGAGTTCGAGATGGCCCGCACCTTCGTGCGGATCGCAGGCACGGCCGCGAAGGACTTCAGGCCGCCTGCAAACGGTGGCAGCGTGCAGGCCGCCGTTGAATCGGCGGTCGCGAATGCCGCTCGGAAACACCTGCCGAACTTCCAGCCGCAAGCCGCGACAGGCACTGCGGCCATGAGCGGAACCTGGATGCGACGCAACGGCAAGCTGATCGTCATCGGCGCGTGATCGCGGACCGCATCTGTTCACCCCCAACGGGAGAATCGTCATGGAACAGTTCAATCCACTGGGTGCCCGCTTCGAGATACTGCCGCCGGTGCAGGGCGAATGGGGCATCGGCGACCTGGTCAGCCGCATCGGCAGCGGCATCGGCGCCGTGGCCAGCCGTGTGGCCAACGTCATCGGCAGCGACGGGATCATCGATCTCACTGCCCAGTCCGACAAAAGCATCCGCAAGGGCGCACGCGATATCAAGAAGGTCAATGCGCTGGTGCTGCACCAGATGGCCTGCTGCTTCCAGCGCAAGGATCCGTTGCGCGGCTACCTGCACCTGAAGGCCCACTTCGCGATTCTGCCCGACGGCAGGATCCTGAAGATCCATCCGGAGGAGCAGTTGATCTGGGCGTCGAACGGATTCAACGCCAACAGCGTCGCGGTCGAGTTCGCCGGCAATTTCCCGAACACCAAGGGCACGTGGTGGGAGGGCGACAAGTTCGGACGCAACCGCGTGACGCCGGCGCAGATCGAGGCCGGACGCCGGCTGATCCGCCACCTCATGCGCACGATGGGCCTGCGCATCGTGCTCGCGCATCGCCAGTCCAGCGCGTCGCGCGAGAACGATCCCGGTCCGGACATCTGGTCCGGCGTCGGGCAATGGGCGGTCGACACCCTCGGCCTCAAGGACGGAGGGCCCGGCTTCAAGGTCGGCGACGGCAACCCGATTCCTGACGCATGGCGCACGTGGGGACGCACGGTGCCCGCCACGCCGGCCAAGGAAGCCGAGTTCGGTGAATTCGGTGAGCTTGGTGAATTCGAGAAACAGCCCTATCTCGGGCCACTCACCGCCACGCTCAAGTGGATGTCGAAGATCTACACCCGCGACGAGGTGGTTGCCAAGGCGCACGGCTTCGGTGGCGTCTACATTGCCTTTCGCTCCGCGCCGCCTCAGGGCGGAATCGAGATCATCAAGGTCGGAATGACGGGCACCTTCGCCCGGCGCATGGCGGATCCGCTGTACGTCAGATACGCCAAGGATTGGCCGGACCTCCGCTTCTACCTTGCCGAAGTGCGGGGGAACCGCAGCAATCGGGGCATCGGCGGGGTCGTGCAGATGGTCGAACTCGCACTTGCCAGGCTGTTGAGGCGAGCCGGGATGTTGAAGGGAGACTATCTGCCCAAGCTGCCGGTGACGACCAGGGGCAAGGTCAAGATCACAAACCCCTTGCCACCCGGCCTTGAAGATCTCGTGCTGCCCAAGAGCAAGATTCCCCCTGACCCCTACGCCGGGACATACACGGCCAAACAACTCCAGTTGCCCGCCAAGTTCAACTGGGAAGCCGAGCAACGTGCGTTCGGCTGACTGCGACCCTGCGAGCCGTTGATGATCATCGACTGCCATTGCCACGCAGGCCCGGGCGACGGCTTCACCGGCCCGTGGGACAGCGGCGCGCCGCTCGACCACTATGCGCGTCGGGCTGCGCAAGCCGGCATCGATCGCACGGTGCTCTTTGCGGCTTTTCACTCCGACTACGCCGTCGCCAACCGCGCAGTCGCGCGCATCGTGGCGGGGACCCCCGCGCGCTACTGCGGCTTCGTCTTCGTTCACGCATCGCGCGACCGCGGGCGCATTGCGGCGCTCGTGCGCGAAGGCGTTGACCGCCTCGGATTCATCGGCATCAAGCTGCATCGGAACGACGCCAACATCACGCGTGAAGTGTGCGAAGCCGCCAAGGCCCATGCCTTGCCGGTGCTCTACGACGTGGTGGGTGAGGTCTGGCAGGCCGAGTTGCTGGCCGCTGAGTTTCCAGCTGTGAACTTCATCCTTCCACACCTGGGGAGCTTTGCCGACGACTGGCGCGCGCAAATGGCGCTGACGGACCACCTGATGCGCCACCCCAATATCTACACCGACAGCGCAGGCGTGCGGCGCTTCGACCTGCTCGCGCAAGCCGTGCGCCGCGCGGGCGCGCACAAGCTGCTGTTCGGATCGGATGGCCCCTGGCTGCATCCCGGCGTGGAACTCGCGAAGATCCGGGCGCTGCGAATGCCTTCGCAGGACGAAGCCCTGGTTCTCGGTGGCAATTTCCTGCGGCTGACCGCACGCGCACGCGCCCGGCAGCGCTCCAATGCTGCAACCGCAGCGACGTCAATTCACGGGGACTGACGCGTTCGCACCCCGTTGGCTGGCCCGCCGGATCTGCAATGCGCGATCCGTGACGCCCAGCCGCGCGGCTGCGCGCTGCAGGTTGCCGCCTTCGCGTTCCAGCGCCAGCTCGATGGCCAGTTCGGTCGCCGCCTGGCCGATGTCCTTCATGCCGATGCCCAGATCCACCGCCACGCGTACGGCCGATCGGAAACTGCTCTCCGGCCAGGGCGCCGCGCTGCCGTCGCACCCGATGCGGTCTTCATCGGGGATGTCGCCGATCGTGATCGGGCCGCTGCCTGCATGGCGATGGCAGATGCGCGTCACCAACTGGCGCAGATCGCGCACATTGCCCGGGTAGTCGCGCGTGACCAGGAACTCCTGAACGGTGCTGTCGATGACGATGTCAGCCCCATGGGGCAGTTCCTTCGCCATGAAATGCCGCACGAGGGGAAGGATGTCGTCCTTGCGCTCGCGCAGCGGCACGGTGCGGCACTGCCATCCCGCGATGCGATAGAAGAAGTCGGATCGGAAGCTGCCCTCCGTCACGCAACGTTCGAGATCGCGATTGGTTGCCGAGACCAGGCGCAGGTGCGTGGTCTGCCACGTGTTGCTGCCGACGCGCTTGAACTTGTGCTCCTGAACGACCCGCAGCAGTTGCGCCTGCAGGGCCGTGCTCAATTCACCGACCTCGTCGAGGAACAGCGTGCCGTTGTCGGCCAGCGCAAACGCACCGTCGCGCGCGCTCATGGCGCCGGTGAACGCGCCGCGATCGTGGCCGAAGAATTCGCTGCCCGACAGTTCGGGCGTCACGGTCGTGCAATCGACGACGACGAAGTCCCCCTTGTCGCGGCGCGGGTCGAGGTCATGGATCAACTGCGCGATCAGCTCCTTGCCGGTGCCGCTTTCGCCGGTGATCAGCACCGACGATGTCGTGAACGAGGCCACCTCGACGATGCTGCGCACGACGCGGCGCCAGGAGAGGCTTGCGCCGACGAGCGAATCGCAAACGCGGGGCGATTCGAGCAGCGCGCTCACTGTCGACCAGCGGCGCAAGCGACAGGCCACGTCATCCGCGACAGGAGGCAGGCAAGGCCACTGCAGCACGTCGAACGCACCCGCGCGGATCAGCGACCACAGCGTGGGACTCGGCACGGGCTCGCAACCGACAGACAACGCAAGAACCGCGTTGCCCTGGCTGGCCCCGCGCAGCAGCGAGAGCACGCGCTCGTCGATCGTGTCGAACACCACCACACCGACCGGCGATTCATTCGAGGCGCACGTGCAAAGGTCGGCCCCTTCGAGCAGCGAGACAACCTTCGCGCGCAGGCCGTGCTCGACCGAATCTGCGAAGGCAACCCACGCCGACAAGGCCATCGCCGTCTTCCTCCACGCAGGAGCGTTTTCTCACGCGCCGAACCGGGCATCTCCCGGACTGCCCCCTGCGCCCGCGCGGCCATCGGGCGAAATGCGTGCGATCGACAACGACGGGCAATGCATGGGAACCGATGACGCTGAGTCGAAAACTTGGAGGCGGTTCGCCTGAATGGGGACTTCCGTTTTAGTTTTGAACTCCTCCCGCCGCTAGTTATGGTTGGACCGTCGGGCCTCTGTGGCGAGGGACGCAAAGTCTGCGCTCGGCCGAGGAAGAAGGGCATCGTCCAAAAGGAGTATTGGCGCCGCGCCACGTCGACATGAGTCGATCTCCGTCGCCGCGAAGGATGTCGACGCGGATCGGTGCACCGTGCTGCGCCATGCTCGTCATCAGCGGCTTGGTCAGCAGCGCGCCCGGCCCCGAGGCCAGCGAGATCAGGTGCCGCAGTTGTACGAGTGTCATGCAAGAATAAAGGCCGCCGAGACACGCGAAAGGAACGGAATGTCGGCCGACGCTTGGTGGAAGAACGGAATCGTCTATCAGATCTACCCGCGTTCGTTCCAGGACAGCGACGGCGACGGCATCGGCGACCTCGATGGCGTCCGTGCCCGGCTCGACTATCTCGTCTCGCTGGGCATCGATGCCGTATGGATCTCGCCGATTTATCCGTCACCAATGGCGGACTTCGGCTACGACATCTCCGATTTTTGCGACATCGATCCGCGCTTTGGCACGCTGAACGGTTTCGATGCCTTGGTATCGGACGCCCATTCCCGGGGGCTCAGGGTCATCCTGGACTTCGTGCCGAACCACACGTCCGACCAGCATCCATGGTTCGTGCAGAGCCGCAGTGCACGCAGCGACCCGCGACGCGACTGGTACCTGTGGCGCGACCCGGCGCCTGACGGTGGTCCGCCCAATAACTGGCTGAGCAACTTCGGCGGCCCGGCCTGGACCTTCGATCCGGCCACCGGCCAGTACTACGGCCATTCATTCCTGAAGCAGCAGCCCGACCTCAACTGGCGCAACCCAGAGGTGCGCGCCGCGATGTACGAGGTGCTGCGCTTCTGGCTTCGGCGCGGCGTCGACGGCTTTCGCGTCGACGTGCTCTCTCAACTCATCAAGGACGCGCAGTTCCGCGACAACCCGCCGAACCCGGATTTCGTCGAGGGCCAGGACCCGTTTCACCGCTGGTTGATGCTCTACAACACGGACCTGCCGGAGATGCAGCAGATCGTGGCCGAGATGCGTCGCGTGGTCGATGCGTTCAGCGATGCGCGGTCGTCGCGCGTGCTGATCGGCGAGCTCTACCTGCCGCTCTCGCGCCTGGTCGCCTACTACGGCCTCAACGCCGAAGGCGTGCTCGAGGGCCTTCAGTTGCCCTTCAACTTCCAGCTGATCGCGGCCGAGTGGCAGGCCGCAATCATTGACCGCATGGTGCGCGACTACGAAGCCGCCTTGCCCGCCGGCGCCCAGCCGAACTGGGTGCTGGGCAACCACGACAAGCCCCGCATCGCGAGCCGTGTCGGGCCGCGGATGGCGCGGCTCGCGGCCATGCTGCTGCTCACGCTGCGCGGCACGCCGACGCTCTACTACGGCGATGAGATCGGCATGACGGACATCCCCATCCCCGTCGAAGAAGTCCAAGACCCGTTCGAGAAGAACAAACCCGGCATGGGCCTGGGGCGCGACCCGCAGCGCACACCCATGCAGTGGAGCGCCGCAGCACACGCCGGCTTCACGACGGGCACCCCGTGGCTGCGCCTTGCCGACGACTGGGCCACGCACAACGTCGAAGCGCAGTCGCGAGACCCCGGCTCGATGCTGGCGCTCTACCGACGTCTCATCGCGCTGCGGCGCGCGCAGCCGGCGCTGAACCAGGGCAACCATGAAGCGCTTGAAAGCGGGGGCGAGGTGCTCGCCTATGCGCGCAACAGCGAAGGACAGCGTCTGGTGGTGCTGTTGAACTTCGGTGCCACCGCGGCGCCGGTGTCATCGGTGTTGATGCCGCGCCGGCCGATCGTGCTGGCATCGACGGTTCCCACGCGCGCCGAAATCATCGCGGAGCCCCTGGTGCTGGCGCCTCATGAAGGCGTCGTGATCGGCTCGCGGGTCTGGATCTCGACGTAGCTGTGCTCATGCCAGCGCACTCGCACAGGCCATCGCGCGTCGGCAATGGTCTCCGAGTTCACGTCCTTGCCGCTGCCGTAGTTGATCTGCCGGTCGGGGCGCCTGTTGAGGCCGATCAGCAGCACGATGCGGCTGCCCGCCGCAAGCTTGCAAGCGGTCACGCGTTCGGCGGTGAATGCAAGCAACTGGCGTTCGCCCGCCCGAAGAAGCCGGCGATGCACGCGATGGCCGGCGTAGCTGGCCCGGAAGTCGTAGGGTTCGAACAGCAGCTGGTATTCACCGCTCGTCGTCTGCTCGTACAGCGAGACGGAGAAGTCCACGTCCTGCCGCGAGGGCGTGATGTCGAACACGCCGCGCAGACTGCCGTCGATCTCGGTGTCCTTCGACAGCGGATCGCTGACGAAGCTGATGCTGTTGCGCATCGGCAGTTCCTTCAGGCGCAGCGCGTCCGACCACGGGATGCGGACGTCGCGGCGATCGGCGAGATCGACCGAGAGTCGCGCGCTGCCACCGCGTTCGGACGGCGACGGCGACAAACGGTGCGGGTCGTCGCGCTCGCCGGTGTCGAGGTACAGGCGCAGCCGGGCGCGATCCGACGCGTCGAGCGTCGGCGCATGGCGCCATTGATCCGCGCCCATCACCTCGTAGTTGACGCGATCCTGCAGCAGAGAAGGCTTGCTCGCGCCCTTCAAGATGTGGTCGAGCCATTGATAGCGCAGCTCGGGCAAGTCGACGCGTGCGGCGGGGTCAAGCGTGTAGCCGCGCAGCGTCGCCGCGGTGCCGAGCCGGATCGAGGTTGCGTCGTAGGGGCCGAGCAGCAGCGTCGTGTCGGCCTTCGGTCGGTTGCGAAGCTGCTCGCGGTAGAAGTACAGCGCGCCGGCCTCGGCGCCGTAATAGCCGGCGATGCAGAGCACAGGGATGTCGATCTGCGCGAACTGCTCCGCACTCGGCAAGAACTTCTGCCAGTAGCGATCGTGGCTGGGGTGCGTCAGCCAGGTTCGGATCAGCCTGCTGCGCTTGCCCAGGAGGATGCGGTCAATGTCCCAGTAAGGGCGATTGCCGCGATACCAGCGCGCGTCGAGTGCCTGCCATATCGCGTCCGGATCGGCGTCGGCGTCGGCGTCGACTTGCAGAGGCTCGGCAGTCGCGTGCTCCTGCGCCCAGCGGACCATGGCGTTGCGGTAGATCTGTCCGGCCATTGGGAAGTCGATGCCCGGCGCCATCGGCGCAGTCGTGGCGATGGCCTTGAGTGCGGCCGGTTTCCTGCGCGCGGCGGCCCAGGCGGCATAGCCGGAGTAGCCGTCGCCGAGCATACCGACGCGGCCGTCGCTCCACGGCTGCTGGGCAATCCAGTCAATGACGGCCGCGGCGTCTTCGCCGTCGCGAACGAACGGCCACACGGCGCCCTTGCCGTCGGGCGTGCGTCCGCGCGCGTAGGCCGTGACGCCGACGTAGCCTTTGACGGCGCTGCGCTGCGCGTCGTCCTCGGCGGGATCGAGCGTGAAGCGCAGCAGCGTCGGTAACGCGCCAGTCTCGCCGCCGGGCCGGACCAGGCTGGCGTGGATGACACCCGCACGCACGGGAATCCGGACGTCGGCCTCCGCCACGTAGCGGGTGCGGTTTTCCGCCGCGATCAGGTCGGGCAGCAGCACACTGAAGCTGCGACGCGACTCGTACTCAAGCCAGGTGCGCACGAGCGCCACGGCGTCGGCCTGCGGGAGGGTTCCCTTCGCGCGCCAGAGATCGAAGGCTTGCTGGAGCGGCTCCCTGTACACCGCCAGCGGGGTTTGGAGTCGCGCCATGATGGCCGCGGCTTGCGCGTCGTCGAGCGGCACCAGCTCCTGGAACGCGCGCGCGTAGGCCTTGGCGAAGTCGAGGCGCTCGTCCGCTTCGATCGCGCGCGCACGCGCATAGATGCCGTCGATGATCGCGCGCTCGAGCAGCCCGTCGAACGGCTTGTCCTGGCGGCGGCTGCGCAGGGACCTGCTGCTGTCGGAGGCCGCGCGGTAGCCGCCGCTGACGATCTGCAGAGCGGTCACGTTGGCCAGGAAGACATCGGTGTCGGTCTCCTGGTAGACCGGCAGGATGCGCTGCGCCAGATCTCGCATCAGGTCCACCGCAGCGGGATCGTCAGGGTCGCGCGGTGGTCGGAAGCCGAAATCCAGCGCCCAGGCCCAGGCCGGCAGCGCAAGTATCAGCCGCACGAGGGCGCGACGCGCACGAAGGCTCATGGGGTATTTCATGGTCGCAGGTCCTCGGGCACGGTGTCCGGCGCTTTGACCAGGTGCACCACCTGCGTGAACAGCCGGTCGCGCGCCTCTCCGGCCGAGCCGATGTGGATGATGCCCGTGTGCGCGAGCTTGCCCAGCACGTCGATGACGAGTTCGAGCGTGTCGTCGTCGAACGCGCCGAAGGCTTCGTCCATCACCAGCCAGGGCGGCGCCTGCAGCACCACGCGGGCGAAGCCCAGCCGCAACTGCTCGTCCATGCTGAGCTCGCGCTCCCATCGACCCGTCTCGTTCAGCAATTGTTCCAGCCGCTGGAGGCCCACGCTCGCCAGCGCGGCCACCATGGCTTCTCTCGGATAGCTCGCCGGCTCCATCGCATACGACAGCACTTCGGCCAGTGTGCCGCGGGGAAGGTAGGGCGTGCCGCGCGGCATGTAGTGAATCGTCTCGCCGCGGGGCCGGTGCACGGTGCCGGAGCCCCAGGGCCAGAGGCCCGCGAGCGCCCGGAACAGCAAGGTCTTCTCGGTGCCCGGCGTGCCGAGGATCAACAGGCGCTGACCGGGGTGCACGACGAGATCTGCGGCGTCCAGCCGATCGTGGCCGGTCCAGGCGCGGACCTCGAGCGCTTCGATCGCGAAGGTCCCGGCGTCGCTCTCCACATACGCGATGCGGCTGCCGCCCGCTTGTGCCTCCAGATCGGACGCCAGCACCTGACGCAGGTCTGCGACGCGCAGCAGCGTGGCGCGCCAGTCGGCAATGGTGCTGAAGTTGTCGACGAACCAGCGCAGCGACGACTGCGCCTGGGTGAAGGCAGCTGCGGCCATCATCAAACCGCCGAACGAAACCTTCCCCGAGAAGAAAAGCGGTGCGGCCACCAGCGTCGGCGCGATGATGGTGACCCAACCGAAGCCCGCGGTGACCCAGGTCAGGTTGGTCAGCCCGAGCACCACGCGCGATGTGGCGTGCAAGACGTCGCCGATATGCACGGCGACGCGGCGCTTCTCGTCGGCCTCGCCACCGGCCAGGGAGATGCCGTCGAGATGCTCGTTGATGCGGGTCAGCGAGAAGCGAAATTCGCCTTCGCGCGCGTAGCGCTCGGCGTTGCGCGAGATCAGGCCGTTGCCGACCCAGTAGGTCATCAGCGAGCCAGCGATCGCATAGAGAATCGCGGCCCACAGCATGAAGCCCGGCAGGGCATGGTCCTGGCCGTCGAAGAAGATGCTGAAGTCCCTGGAGAGGACCCACAGCACGCTCGAGAAGCAGCCGAAGAGCACGGCTGCCTGCAGCAGACCCACGCCGAGGCCGACCGACAGATCGCACAGCTTCAGCGTGTCTTCGTGCATGCGCTGATCCGGATGGGCGCCGATGGGGCCGCTGCCCTGGAGCCAGAACGCCCGGCGCGGCTGCAGCCACAGCCCCACGAGGTCATTGGCCAAGGCCTCGCGCAGCTTCAGTTGCAAGGTTTCGGCCAGCCACCTCTGCGCGACGTTCAAGACCAGCAGCACGCCCGCAATCACCGCGAAGACGCCGACCTGCACGATGAAGTCGCGCAAGTCGCGACGAGAGATCGCGTCGTAGAACGGCTTGTTCCAGCTATTGAGTTCGATCTGCCCATACGCCGTGAACGCGACGACCACGACGATCCCGCCCACCAGCGCGGCCAGCGTTTTCGCGACCGGGGACGCTCGCAAGGCGCCGAGCAACTGGCGGACCTGACGGAAGACACTCGTCCTCACAGCCGGGTCGGCACGGTTCGGCGACGTTGCGCTCATCGCCGCAGCGGCGCCTCGCAGGCGGCAGCCGCCATGCGGCGCGCCGAGACACACGAAATAAACGCGGCGTGGCTCCAGGCCAGTTGCTTCGCCGAGGTTTGCGCGCCGCTGCGCTGATCGAACTGCTCCGACAGATCACCACCGGCCGGCGTGTACGCGCGTACGGTGGCGAGGTAGGCGTCGCCCCGCTCGACCCAATGGCGTGCATCGCCGCCCAGCGCCGCGGCGCGGAAGCAGAACTCGGCGGCGCCGAGCGTCGAGAAGTAGTACGCGCCGCCCGAGTAGTACACGTCGCCGGCGTACCGGCCCATCGCCGGCCCACGGCCTGCGGCACGGCCGTGGTTGATCGGATAGGCCGCATCGAACAGCGCGTCGAGTCGCGCCAGCGTGGCCTGCATGCGCGGATCGGCCGGGCCATGCGTGGCCTCTGTGCCGAGGCTATGGATTGCCGACAGGATCACCGCGATGTCCAGCGCCTTCGGACTGGGCCGGTCGTCCGGCAGCATGCGTGAACGGTAGTAGCCCTGCGTCGCGTCGCCATCGCTGACCCAGAAGTCGTCGAGCAGGCTCAGCACGGCCTGCGATTCCTCCCGACAGCGCTGCGCCCGCGCCGTGTCGCCCAGGCCATGCAGCCATGTCGCGCCTTCGGCCAGCGCGGCCGCCGAGACGCGCAGCGTGTAGTAGTGATGGCCGCTTTCCTCCTCCCAGATGTCGTACGAGGGCTCGCGCCAGTGACGCAGTGTGAAGTCGAGGTCGAAGCGGATCATGGCGGCAGCCTCCGCCAACAGGGGCGCGTCGAGGTGCCCGCCGGCCGCCCAGCGCAACAGCGCCAGCGCGCGCAGCGGCGGCCCGTCGTGCTGGGGGCGTGCCCATCGGGCGACATCGAGCGTACCGTCGGGGTTCACTCGTGTCTCGGCGAAGACGGCATCGCCGTAGGCGCTCGCGAGGTCACGGTCCTCGCGCAGCCACTGCAGGAAGTCGGGGGCCACGCGTGCTCTGCGGTCGGGCGCCGCGGCATCCACGCGGCCGTCGAGTCGGCCCACGGCAAGGCTGAAGCGAGTGAAGTCGCGCAGATGCTGCAGGGCTTCGTCGCCGATGCGCCGGTCGACGTAGAGCAGGCGCAGTGCATCGATGACGACGGCGGAGTCGCGGAACCAATGAAAGAAGTAGTCCGGGTCCGGGTCGTACCCGCCCAGTACGGGCGAGGCGACGATGGCGCCTGCGATCGGCCGTATGGTCTGACCGAAGCCCGGGCGATGCTTGACGATCGACACCGGTGAGATGCTGGTCAGCATCGCGCGCGCCGAATGGCGGAGCTGTCTTTCGAGCCAGGACTCGAACGCCGGGTCTTGCGGGCTCGTCACGCTCAAGGTCACGGTGCAGGCGACCCGAGATGCGGGCTGCTGAAGTCCAGGGCGCGCAGCCCGGCCTGCACTTCGGGCACGCTCATGAACAGCTTCCACAGAAGGCCCGTCCGATGGTTCTCCATCATCACGACGATCGGGCCCTGGTCGATGGCAAGAAAGGTCTCCGCGAACCAGCCGCGCTCCTCGCAGAACGCGTCGACGAAGCCGTAGTCCCTCCACAGTCGGGTGCCATGCACGGTGAGTAAATGCCGCAGCACCCGCATCACCTCGGCGGGCGCATACGCCAGGCTGGCCAGCGCGGCCGTCGGCGAGATGGTGCCGTTGTCGACGTCGGGGGCGTGCGCGAGGTAGCCGTCGGGGTCGTCGCTGGCGGTCAGGCCCCAGCACGATTCGCCATAGCCTTTGTGGCCCTGCGGATTGGCGACGCAGTGCGCGCGGTTGATCCGCAAGTGGCGGGAGTTGAGATCCCAGTAGTCGGCGTAGCGATCCTTCAGGCCGTGCGGATCGAGGCCGCAGAACGAGTAATGCGTGAAGAACAGCGGGCCGCCGTAGGGCATGCCCAGCGGCAACTCGATGCCGTAGTACGACTGGCCGTTGACAAAGCCGGACCCCGCCGCGAAGCCGCGGTGGTAGACCCGCGGATCGATCGCATGGCGCGGCGAGGCCGCAGCCATCAGGTAGGTGATGAGGCACTCGTTCCAGCCACGCACTTCATGGTTCATCGCCCAGCCGTGTTTGGGGCTCCAGTGCCAGTACAGGACGTCCCGTCCCCCTTGGGTGAACCAGTCCCATTCGACGTCGTGCCATAGCGTGTCGATGTCGCCGCGCAGTCGGCGCGCCGCGGCCGTGTCCTCGCTGAAGTACTGGCGCACGCACAGCAGGCCCATGAAGAGGAACGAGGTCTCGACAAGATCGCCCGCATCGTCCTTGGGGCTCATCGGGATCGTCGCGCCGCTGGCGCCGTCCATGAAGTGCGGAAAGGCACCGTGGTAGCGCGTGGCACGGAACAAGGCGTCGAGCATGCGCCGCAGGCGATCCAGGGCCGCGTCTCGCGTGATCCAGCCGCGCTCGACCGCAACAATCATGGCCATGACGCCAAAGCCCGAGCCACCGATCGCGACCCTGTCGTCGGCCCTGTCTTCGGCGCCGACGAGCGTGCGGCGGTCGAGCGCCAGGCCGCTGGCGGCATCCGCACCGTCCCAGAAATAGCGGAAGGTCTGGCGCTGCACGGCCTCGATCAAGGCTTCGTCGGGCAGGGCCGCCAGTGCCCTCGGGTTCCTGTCATCTTTCAACACGAGCGGCTCCTGTCGTCATGGTCACGTTTGGTTTCATCGAGTCGTCGGCGCCACGCGGCCGATGGCCCCCCGGAGCATGCCATCATCAGGCCCCCTTGGGTTCTACTTCGAAGTCTCCAATGAGTCGCATCGACACCCTCATGGCCCGGATGACGCTGTCCGAAAAGCTGGGCCAGCTGACGATGACAGCCTCCAGCTACACGGTCACCGGGCCGGTGATCGCGGGGGATTCCACGCAGTCGATCATCGACGGCACGATCGGCAATCTGCTGAACATGGTCGGTGCCGGGCCGGTGCACGAGATGCAGCGACTGGCCGTCGAGAAGTCACGGCTCGGCATTCCGCTGCTGATCGGCCTGGACATCATCCACGGCCATCGCACGCTCTTTCCGATCCCGCTGGCGGAGGCGGGCGTCTTCGACGAAACCCTCTGGGAGCGCACGGCGCGCGAGGCCGCGCGCGAAGGCGCGGCCGAAGGTCTGGCGATGACTTTCGCGCCGATGCTCGACGTATCGCGCGATCCCCGCTGGGGCCGCACCGCGGAAGGACCCGGCGAAGACCCCTGGCTGAACGTCCGCATCGCGCAGGCCAAGGTGCGCGGATTCCAGGGGACCGATTTGTCGTCGGCCGAATCGCTGGCCGCCTGTGCGAAGCATTTCGCCGCGTACGGCGCGGTCACCGCGGGGCGGGAGTACGCCGCCGCGGACATCTCCGAGCGCACCTTGCGCGAAGTGCATCTGCCGGGCTTCGCAGCCGCGGTCCGCGCCGGCGTCGCGACGCTGATGCCGGCATTCACCGATCTCAACGGCGTGCCGATGACGGCGCACATCCCCTTGCTGCGCGACTGGCTGCGCGGCGAGATGGGCTTCGACGGCGTCATCGTCAGCGACTACAACGCGATCGCGGAATTGATCAAGCACGGGGTCGCCGCCGATCTCGCCGATGCCGCGGTGCTGGCGCTGAAGGCCGGCGTCGACATCGACATGATGGCCGACGCGTATCGCAAGGGCCTGCCGATCGCGCTCGAGCAGGGCCGGGTGACGATCGAAGAGATCGACGCATCCGTGCGGCGGGTGTTGCGGCTCAAGGAGCAGCTCGGTCTGTTCGACGACCCCTACCGCCGCGGCGCGACGCCGGAGCCCGCGGCGGTCGTTGCCGAGCGCCACGCGCTGGCGCGCGACGTCGGGCGCAGGGCCATCGTCATGCTGAAGAACGAGCGCGACACCCTCCCCTTGCCTGCGGCGGCGAAGGCGCTGTGTGTCATCGGCCCGCTGGCCGATGCAAGCACCGAGATGAAAGGTCCGTGGTGGGGTGCCGGCGAACACGAGCCGGCCATCAGCGTGCTTGGCGGCCTGCGCGCCGCGCTGCCGCAGGCCGACATACGCCATGCACCCGGCGTCGCCATCGAGGGTGGCGACGACAGCGGCATCGAAGCCGCTGTCGCGCTGTGCGACGGCGTCGACGCCGTCCTGCTGTGCCTGGGCGAGCGTGCCACGATGAGCGGCGAGGCGGCGAGCCGCGCCACGCCCGCGCTTCCCGGTCGACAGCAGGCCCTGGCCGAAGCGGTGACAGCCCGTGCACATGCGCTCGGCATCCCCGTCGTCGCGATATTGTTTTCGGGCCGCCCGCTCGTTGTCCCCTGGCTGTCCGAACATGCCGACGCGCTGCTGGCTGCGTGGTTCCTCGGCGTCGAAGCCGGCCACGCGATCGCCGACGTGGTCACGGGCCGGGTATCGCCTGGCGGCCGCACGCCGATGAGCTGGCCGCGCGCCGTCGGGCAGGTGCCGATCTATTTCGGCCAGCGTCCCTCCGGCCGCCCGATGAATCCCGCCGACTACTTCACGAGCAAGTACCAGGATGTCGACAACACGCCGCTGTATGCCTTCGGCCACGGCTTGACCTACGGCCGGTTCAGTTACGACGAGCTTCAGGTCGAGCCGCGGCGCGTGCGGAAGCAGGACGCGCTGAAGATCAGCGTCAGGCTGCGCAACGTCGGCGCGCGCGAGGCCGAAGAGACCGTCTTTCTATTCGTTCGCGACAAGCTGAGCCCCGTCACCCGGCCGCTTCTGGAACTCAAGGGCTACGCCAAGCTGCGATTGATGCCCGGCGAAGCCGGCTCGGTGGAACTGGCGCTGCCGGCAGTCGAGTTGCGCTACCTCGGGCCGGACTTGCAGCCCTTGTTCGAGGCGGGCGAGGTCGAGATTCTCGTCGGACCGAGTGCAGAGCAAACAGGGTTGCTGCGCCAGACCATCGAGTTGTGTTGAAACGGCGGACTTCAAGCCGTGGCATGGCCGTGTCAAGCGCGATGAGCAAGTGAGAGCCGGCGTCGTCGGGAACACGCTTGTGTGACTTCCTGTGGCTTGCGACGGAAAACAACCGTCGCAGTTGCGGGAAAAAGACTTTCGCGTCTCTTACATTGGTGGGGCGACAGATGGAGGTCGTCGCTGCCGCCAAGGGGCATGGAGTGATCGACCTCGCGTCGGGTCGCTGCCTCCTACATGAACTTCTCACACATTCGAATCACAGGACCCGACGGCGCCCACTATCAACTCGGCGATCCCATGTACGTCTACGCGGGCGCGTTGCTTCTGGGGACACTGGACCCGGTACGCGTGCTGAACGCCGGCACACAGATCCACATCGAGCCGTTCACCCCGACCCAGGTCGTGCTGGATGAACAAAGGCACATCGGACGCCTCATCTTCTTCGAGATCTGCGCGTTCGTCTCGGAGCACTTCCCGCAGATACAGCTGATCAGCTTCGCGTTCGCGCGTCCGATCACGAGCCTCGGCGGGCCCGCACAACAGGCCGGTTCGCGCGCCGCCGCGATGGAGCGGATCGGGGTCGAGGATGTTCGCATCACGCCGGTCTCATCGGGGGCGCACGTCGTGTCGGGCACCTGGGCATACAGCGAGAAGAACCTGGCGGCGCTGCACCTCGCGCTTGACGAGCAGCGTGCCATCTTTGCCGCGGACCCGATAGCAGGCGACAAGGGAGGACTTGCTGGTGCGATTCGGCGTCTGGTTGGGCGACGGCGATCCAAGGGTGATGATTGAGTTGGACCACTCTTCCTTCTGCCTTTGATATTCCTTCTCGCATATCGCTTCAGACGTCTTCGCAATTTCGTCCACCGTCCTACACTGACCTCCAAGAAACGAGAACCTAATTCGTATATGGAGGTGCTATGGAGCAGTTCACTGACGATGCCGACCGGCTCAGGGCCGCAGCGACGAGAGCCGATGCATTGGCCAGACGAGCGCAGCGTGCGGCACACGAGGCGTTCCATGTGTTCCTGAGAGAAGATGGCGCGCCTTCACCCGATCAAGCCGCCGATGCTGCGAAGGCCAGCGCCAGAGCAGCACAGGAGGCGTGGCGCAATTACGTTCACTACGTTGCGCTGCACGGCGGGCACCTGCATCGTTGTTGACTCCACGGGCCGGATCCACCGGATCCATCTGAATCCGGGTACCGGCCTATGAGTTCGCCCTATGAATTCGACAGGTCTTCGGGCTGCTCGGGCGCCGGTCGTACACGTTTCGCAGTGGGAGGAAGATGTTGGTCGATGAACCGCACCGCTTCGTCGCCATCGAGGTCATGTCGACCCACGAACTCCATGAATCGGAAGCGATCCGCCGCGCCTTGCCGGGCATAGAAGCTTGCGGCCTCGGGGGCTGCGCGCCGAGCGCCGGTGATCGGGAAAAGCTGGTCCTGGTTGCCTGATTGGACCAGCAGTGGGCGAGGCGCCACCATCGCCACCACTGCCGGGTCGCGCCAGATCGACAGGCTGCCGGGAAACCGCCAATCGAGGAAGCCGTACGGCTCGGAGGCGTTGAGAACTTCTTCCCGGTCATTGAAATAGGCGGCCACGACTGCCACGCGAATCCTGGGCTCGAGGGCGGCCGTGTAAAGCGTATAGAAACCGCCGTACGAAAGCCCCACCATCGCGATGCGCTCCGCATCGATGTCGGGGCGTTTCGCGAACATGTCGATGGCCTTGACGATCTTCGCCATTTCGATGGCCGGCAATGAAGTGTCGGCCGCCCACGCGCGTACCGTCAGTCGGTCCCGCAGATCGTCGCCCGCCCTGCCGTAGTGAATGAAGGTCGGCATCCAGACGGCATATCCGTGCTGCAAAGCCTCCCATGCAATATCGCGGGGGCTGTGGCGTACGACGATCAGCTTTCCATCGGCAGAGGCAGATGGCATGCCGCCACGGCCGGCCGCGGCAATCACGAGCGGCAGGCGATCGCCTTTGTGCGCCGTCTTGGGCCGCACAAGAAGTCCCGTGCTCTGCACGCCAGGGAGCACCGGAATGCGCAGCTCGGCATAGGTGCCGACGTCATCCTCTCCAAGCGGCGTCTCCTCTGCCTTCGGTGCCGAGGCGGGGTCGAACCCCGGCGGGGGATAGTGCAGGCTCGCTCGCAGTCGCGCGCGCAAGACTTCGGTGGAGCGCGCATACGCGTCCTTGCTCGAAAAATCGAGTGACCCGAGAAGTTTGTGGGTGTCGGAGGCGCGTCGGAGCGTCTGCAGATGGGCGTCGACTTGATCGCCCTGCTCGATGGCGCGATTGACGGCGTGCCGCCGATCCTCCCTGAAGAGGGGCGCTTGCCATTTGGCGCGAACGATGTCGAGTCCACGGCCGGCCGCGACCCAGCCGAAGTCGATGACGGGGCGGACGAAGTAGGCGCATGCCAGAAATAGGGGAATGAGGATGGGCCAGAACCTGCGACGGATCATGTGGGAGCGTTTTATTTTTTTGGGGGAGATCGAGTTGACTGGCCGCTGACCTACAACGTCGGAGTTATTACTGAATGTGTAATTTGTTCTTATGTTACACATCGCGTAACAAGGACCTGCACCTGACGTCTCATCCTCATTGAGGTTGACCTCGCCAAGCCGCCGTGCAAGTGCGTCAATAATCTGAATTCTGTAACAAGGAGTTCATCCGTGAAATTGACGTCCCCTTCGTCGGCCTGCGCCCTCGCGGCAGCAATCTCTGTATTGGCCGCAGGCTGTGCGATGCAGCCCCAAAAAGCTGCCGAGTCTTCCGCGCCTGCCGTCGCGGCGCCTGCACCTGCGCCCGCTCCGGCGCCCTTGCCTGTTGCGGCGGCGCCATCCAAGTCGGATGCGTCGAAGAGCGCTCGCAAAGGCCCGGCGCCAATGACGTACGAGGAAATCAGGAAAGCCGCGCGCAGTGCCGGCAGCGACAGCGCGGCTGCGCGGCGTCTTGCAGGAAAGACGGTCACGCTGCAGTTGGCCAGGAGCACCGACACGGACCGCGTACGAGGGACGGCTTTCACGGTGCAGGGCTCGGACGACTGGTACTTTTTCTGCAGGAACATGCCGGCCGGCTTCCAGGGCGGTGAGGTGACCGCCAAGATCATGAAGTACGCCTACCGGTCGGGTCCCGACATCATCGCGGTCGAGCTCGACCGCTGTGTGCCCGAGGCCGGCGCGCCCGCCGTCGCCGCAGCACCTGCACCCGCGCAGGTGGCTGCCGCACCCGTTCCCGCGGCCGCTCCGGGGGCCACCGCGGCAAAGGGCGTGCGGCCCGGCATGGACGCCCAGGGCAATGTGATCGACTCCTCCAAGATCGAGTCAGGCAGCGGCCGCACCGTGAAGGGCATTAACGATTTCGAAGGGGAGATCACCGGCATTCCGGCGAAGAATTCGAAGTTCACGCCATTGCAGATCGGGATGTCCGTGCGTCAGGCGACGGACATCGCCGGGCCGCCGACCGACCAAGGCGCCTACATGACGGGCAAGGCCTGGATTCCGTTCTACTTCGGCAGCGACCGGCACCGCTTCGAGATGACCTACAAGGGCCAGGGCCGCCTGATCTTCGCTGGCGGCGGCATGGGGGACTTCTCCAGCGGCAACCTGATCTGGATCATCCACAACCCCAACGAGAGCGGCTACCGCTGAGCCTCAGCCTTCGGGCATTCCCGATCCCAAACGGCGCGGCGCGGCCTCATGCTGCGCATTGCGCGTCGGTTGGGACGAACCCATCGCGCGATAACAAGCTGGAGGGGACCGCATGGCCAATGCTTTGACCGACCGCGCGACATTCGCGGGTGTGCTCGCCCAGCTTGTACGAAACCGCTGCGCTTCCGGTGCGAACCGGACCTCGCGCACGGGTCTTCAGGCCACCGTACCGGTCAATGAGCGTCCGGCCGTGCGCCGCGGCATCGAAGGATTGATCGAGGTCGGCGTGCTGGCGGTTCACGGCGAAGACATCGGCTTCACACCGGACGGCTCGCAATTCCTGGCGCACGTCCAGCGGGTCCAAGGCCAGAAGCCGAATGTCGAGCGTCATCAGGAAGACGCGGCCGCCCTGCAGCGCATCCTCGGGGCGATCGAGCAGGACGAACGGTTCGAGCCCTACAGCATGGACGATGTGCGCACCTTGCCCGCCAGACTGGAAAACTATCGCTCGCACCGAGGGACTGCGCGCCTTCCCAAGAGCTGGCTGGCCATTGCTTTTTTTGTGTTGGTGCTGGCGGTCATCGCCGTGTATGTCGCCAGGCGATGAGATGCGATGAGATCGGCGCGCGGAAAAAAGCCCCCTCGCATTGCTGCGCGGGGGCTAAATCCATCGAAGGAACGATGGAGGAGACAACTGGAAATCGATTTGTCAGTGAAGCTCGTCCAGCTTCTTCGAAGTCACGTAACCAGAGACAACGACAGCAGCGACGGCAACAAGAGAGATCAAGACGGTGAGCATTCGGGACTCCTCAAAGAGCGTGTTGGCTCGATTATAGGGTAAACCCTAGTTTCTTGCCGGCGGTAGCCGCGGCTGCGTCTGTCCTTTCAATAACCAGACCAGGAGACTTCATGCGCAAACCTCTGAGGCAACTGTTCGTCGCCGCCGGCATCGCATTGGCGATGGCGGCCGGCGTCCAAGCCCAACCGATCAAGATCGCGACCATCGTCGAGCTCTCAGGGGCCGGCGCCACGTCGGGCACGAATTTCAAGAACGGTGCGGAACTGGCCGTGAAGGAAATCAATGCGTCCGGAGGAATCCTCGGTCACAAGATCGAGATGACCGTGGCCGACACGCAAAGCAACCCGGGCGTCGCGAAAGGCCTGGCCACGAAGGCGGTGGACGACGACGTGTTCGCGGTCTTCGGCCCGGTCTTCTCAGGCTCGATCCTGGTCAGCATGGCCGAGACCAAGCGCGCCGAGATACCCAACTTCACCGGCGGAGAGGCGGCCTCGATCACGAAGCAGGGCAACCCTTTCATCTTCCGCACCAGCTTCACGCAGGATGCCGCGATGCCGAAGGTGGCCCGCTACATCGCGAACAACCTCAAGGCCAAGACGCTCGCCCTGATCTACGTGAACAACGACTTTGGAAGGGGCGGCCGGGAGTCGCTGACCAAGGCGCTCGAGCCGCTGGGCGTGAAGGTCATCGCCGATATCTCGACTGACCAGAATCAGCTTGATTTCTCGGCGGCGGTCCTCAAGGCCAAGCAGAGCAACGCCGACGTGGTGTTCGTCTACACCAACGAGGAAGAGTCCGCCCGTGCGCTGCGCGAGTTGCGCAAGCAGGGCGTGACCCAGCCCATCGTCGGCGAAACCGTGCTGACCAGCCAAAAGGTGATCGAACTCGCCGGTGATTCGGCCAATGGCGCCATCGCGCACGTAGGACTGACGGCCGATGCGCCGTTGCCGCCCGTGCGCGCGTTCCGCGAGCGCTTCGAGAAGGAATACAAGTACATCCCGGACCACAACGGCGTCAAGGGCTACACCGGCGTGTTCATCCTGAAAGCTGCCGTGGAGAAGGTCGGCAGCCTCGACCGTAAGCGCGTCGCACAGGCGCTGCACGGCCTGTCGATCACTGTCGTGCAGCAGCCGGGCGTGCTGATGGACGTGACGATCGACGCCAACGGCGACCTGGACCGCGAGAGCTTCATGACCGAGGCCCGCAACGGCAAGCAGGTGGTCAAGGAGATCCTGCCCGCGTTGGGCGCGAAGTAGCGCGAAGCAGCGGGCGCGGGCGGTCGGGCTTCCTACAATGGAAACCCCACCCCTCGGAGCCAGCGATGATCGTCGAGCGCATCTGGACCGGTAACGCCTACCGCAACTACAACTACCTGATCGCATGCCCCGAGAGCGGCGAGGCGCTGGCGATCGACCCCCTGGATCACCAGAAATGCCTGGCTGCCGCCAAGGCGAAGGGCTGGGAGATCACGCAGATCCTCAACACGCACGAGCATCACGACCATACCGGCGGCAATGCAGCCGTGGTCGCCGCGACGGGGGCCAAGGTGATCGCGCACCATCGTGTCGGCACGCGCATCGAAGGTGTGGACCGCGGTGTGAAGGCCGGCGACGTGATCAAGGTCGGCAAGACCGTCGAGCTCGAGTGCATGGACACGCCCGGCCACACGATGTGCCACATCTGCCTGCGCTCCCACACGGAGCAGCCGGCGCTGTTCTCCGGCGACACGCTGTTCAATGCAGGCGCCGGCAACTGCCACAACGGCGGCAATCCGGAAGCGCTGTATTCCACCTTCGTCGAACAACTCGCAAAGCTGCCTGCCAATACGCGCGTCTATCCGGGCCACGACTACATCGAGAACAACATCCGGTTCACGCTCGCGCGCGAGCCCGACAACGCGGCGGCACAAGCACTGCTGCCCGAAGTGGCAGGGCACGATCCGGCGAAGGCGCGCGTCACGACACTGAGCGAGGAAAAGCAGTTCAATACCTTCCTGCGACTCGCCAGCCCGAGCGTGATCGCCGCATTGCGAGAGCAATTTCCCGATCTGCCCGAGCAGCCGGATCCGAAGACGGTGTTCGTCAAGCTGCGCCAGTTGCGGGACAAGTGGTGAAGCGCCCGCGCGAAGGAAACAGCCCATGCCGCTCCGCAGCCTCCGCGTCGACGACGTACTGTTCCAGTACCTGATGGATCAATCGATCCGCGAGCATCCGGCTCAGGTGGCGCTGCGCGCTGCCACTGCGTCCCATCCCTACGCCGGCATGCAGATCGGGCCCGACCAGGGCCAGTTCATGGCGCTGCTCGTCAAGCTGATGGGTGCGCGCCGCACGATCGAAGTCGGCGTGTTCACCGGCTACAGCGCGCTGACCGTTGCGCTCGCCCTGCCCGATGACGGGCGACTGCTCGCTTGCGACATCAGCGACGAATACACGCGTATCGGCCGCTCGTATTGGGAGCAAGCGGGCGTCGCGCACAAGATCGATCTGCGCCTGGCCCCGGCGCGAGAGACACTCGATGCGGAACTGGCCGCCGGCGCCGCCGGCCAGTACGATTTCGCCTTCATCGATGCCGACAAGACCGGCTACGACGCCTACTACGAACGTTGCCTGCAACTGCTGCGCCCCGGTGGGCTGATTGCGGTCGACAACACGCTCTGGAGCGGAAGTGTGGCGCGGCTTGCGACAGATGCCGACACGGCGGCGTTGCAGCAGTTCAATACCAAGGTGCATCGTGATCAGCGCGTCGACATGGCGCTGCTGTCGATCGGCGACGGGTTGACGCTCGCGCGAAAACGCTGAGGGCGCGTCGCCAGATCAGTCAGCGCATGCCCCTTCAGGCCGCTCGGGTCTGGGCGCAGTCACTGCAGAAACTAGGGAAAACCCTTATATTGGCGTTCTACCAAGGTACTGCCATGACATTCCTGCATCGCGCGCTCACCGCGCTTCAACGCCGCTTTCAGACCCAACGGGAAACCGAAGAGACCTATCTCGCCGGATCCGTCGACATCTACGACCTCGAACGTCGGATGAGGCAACTCGAGAAGCGGGATAGCCAGCAACCATTTCACCTCCGCCACTCGATCTGAGGGGCTCAGGCGCCGTTCTCCTCAGGCGGAGCGCCGGGCTGATCGGTGACGTGCAGGTGCCGCACGGTCAATTCATCGATCTCCATCCGTCCGATACGCGCTCGGCCGATCAATATTTGCCCGACAGCGAGGGCGCCGATCGCCAATGCGCCGCCGGCAAACGCGCCCAGGGCGAGTGCGCCGACAAGCCGAAGTTCCTTCGCCCCGGAGACGACTCGCCCATCGACGAGCTTGTGCCTGTGCAACCTCATTGATTGAACCTCAACCTGCCACGTGCGGCAGGTACCGCACCGACAAGACGCCGTCGATGGAACCGATATCGGCCAGCACCGAATCGCTCACCGGGCTGTCCACGTCAACCAGCGTATAGGCCATGTCGCCACGTGACTTGTTCACCATGTTGTGGATATTGAGGCCAGCGCGCGCCATTGCAGTCGAGATCTGACCAAGCATGTTGGGGACGTTGGCGTTCGCGATCGCCACACGATCGGCCGATTCACGCGCCATGCTCACGCTCGGGAAGTTCACCGCATTCGCGATGTTGCCGTTCTCGAGGAAGTCGCAAAGCTGGTCGGCAACCATGACGGCGCAGTTCTCCTCGGCTTCGCGCGTGCAGGCGCCCAGGTGCGGCAGGCACACGACGCGCTCATGGTGCTGCAGCAGCGCACTGGGAAAGTCGCACACATAGGTCGCGAGGTGCCCGGCCTTGAGCGATGCCAGCACCGCTTCGTTGTTGACCACGCCGTCGCGCGAGAAATTCAGCAGCACCGTCCCCGGCCGCATCAAGCCGAGGTTGTCGGCGTTCACGAGATTGCGGGTGGCTTCCATGAGCGGCACGTGCAACGTCACGAAGTGCGCATTGCGCAGCACCTCGGACACGCTGCCGGCCCGCTTGACCTGCGACGGCAGGCTCCAGGCCGCATCGACCGTGATTTCCGGGTCGTAGCCGAGCACGTGCATCCCCAGCCTGATCGCCGCATCGGCGACCAGGCAGCCCACCTTGCCCAGGCCGACGATGCCGAGCGTGTGGCCGGCCAATTCGTAGCCGGCGAAGGCGCTCTTTCCGTGTTCGACGGCGCGATCGAGATCGGCGCCATTCGTGTCGAGCTGATCGACGAAGCGCAAGGCATCCGACAGGTGGCGTGCAGCCATCAGCATGCCGGCCAGCACCAGTTCCTTCACGGCGTTGGCGTTGGCGCCCGGCGCGTTGAACACCGGCACGCCGCGCGCACTCATTTCCTTGACGGGGATGTTGTTCGTGCCGGCTCCTGCCCGTGCGATGGCGCGCACGCTGGAGGGGATGTCCATCGCGTGCATGTCTGCAGAGCGCACCAGTATCGCGTCGGGCGCCGCCAAATCCTTGCCCGTCACGTAGCGCGCGTCGGGCAGGCGTGCGAGACCTTTCGCCGAGATCTGGTTGAGCACCAGGACCTTCAGGCGCTCAGCCATGGCTGGCCTCGAACTCCTTCATGTAGGCCACCAGGGCCGATACGCCGGCGATCGGCATCGCGTTGTAGATGGACGCCCGCATGCCGCCCACCGAGCGATGCCCCTTGAGTTGCACCATGCCGCGCGCCTCCGCCCCTTTCAGGAAGGCTTCGTCGAGCGATTCGTCGCGCAGCTTGAAGGGCACGTTCATCAGCGACCGGTCTTCGCGCGCCACGGGGTTGTAGAAGAACGAGGTCGTTTCGAGGTAGTCGTACAGCACCGCAGCCTTCTTGCGGTTGTGCGTCTCCATCGCAGTCAACCCGCCTTGCGCCTTGATCCAGTTGAACATCAGGCCTGCGATGTAGATCGCGTAGGTGGGCGGCGTGTTGAACATCGAGTCGTTGTCGGCCTGGATCTTGTAGTTGAAGGCCGAGGGCGTGATCGGCAGGGCCTGGCCGATCAAGTCGTCGCGCACGATCACGATGGTCACGCCGGCTGGGCCGACATTCTTCTGCGCGCCCGCGTAGATCAGCCCGTAGCGGCTGACGTCGACCGGGCGCGACATGAAGTTGCTCGACATGTCCGCCACGAGCGGCACCTCGCCCGTGTCCGGCGTCCAGTGGTATTCGACCCCGCCGATGGTCTCGTTCGAGCAGACATGCACGTAGGCCGCGTCGTGATCGAGCTTCCAGGTCTCCTGTCGGGGCACGCTCGTGTAGCCGCCCTCCTCGCTGCTCGCAGCGACATTGACCTTGCAGTACTTCTTCGCCTCCTTGATCGACTTCTTCGACCACTCGCCGGTATCGATGTAGTCCGCGCCGCCGCGGCCGCGCAGCATGTTCATGGGCACGATGGCGTTCTCGCCGATCGCGCCGCCCTGCATGAACAGCACCTTGTAGTTCGCGGGCACTTCCAGCAATTCCCGCAGCAGCTTCTCAGCCTCCGCATGGATGGCGATGAATTCCTTGCCGCGATGGCTCATCTCCATCACCGACATCCCGCTGCCGTGCCAGTCGAGCATCTCGTTCGCCGCTTGGCGCAACACGGATTCGGGCAGCGTCGCGGGGCCGGCGCTGAAGTTGAAGACACGTGTCATCGGGGGATCTCCAGGAAGGGTGCGGCTTGCGTGAACTCGCCCGGTGGCGAATTCGTGCAGGACGGTAGCGCATTGACGCGCCTTCCACAATAGTCGACAAGCCTCACCCGACCTGGCCTTCCTGTGTCCCCTGTGCGGAAGATCAGTTCAGCTGCGCCTTGTCCAGCCCGAAAGCCTTGTCGGCCGAGCCGGGAACACTCTTGAATCCGATGCTCAAGCGATTCCATCCGTTGATCGCCATGACCGCAAAGCTGAGATCGGTGAGCTCCTTCTCGGACAGCTGCGTGCGCACGCGGTCATAGATGTCGTCCGGCACGCCGTGCTCGGGCAGCCGCGTCAGGATCTCTGCCCACGCCAGGGCGGCACGCTCCCGCGGGGAGAAGAGCGACGACTCACGCCAGATCGGCAGGTGATGAATGCGCAGTTCGCGCTCGCCGTGCAAGCGGGCTTCCTTGACATGCATGTCCAGGCAGAAGCCGCAGCCGTTGATCTGCGAGGTGCGGATCTGGACGAGGTCGCGGACCGTCTGTTCGATGGCGCTGTCCTTCAAGAGGTTGTTGAACTCCTGGTATTTCTTGAGCAGTTCGGGGGAATGCTGCAAGGGGTTGATGCGTTGACTCATGTTGACTCCGATAGGTGAGGCATCGCGCATGCACGCCATCGATGTTTGCGAGCCTCGGTGATGAAAATTGGCGTCCACCCCCACAAGACGTTGGAGCGGATCGGTTTGTGACATCAGTGCCCGAAAGCCGCGGCCAGCCGGGCCAGTTTGTCGGGATTGCGCTGCACGTGGATGCGCACGATGCGTTTCCCGTCCGTTTCATAGGACTGCGCAGATTCCAGCACGCCGTCGACGAAGCGCAACAGGCCCAACTGGCCGTTGACCTTCGCCAGTTCGACGCGCAGGCCATCGCCGTGGCGTCGCTTGGCGGCGAAGTAAAGCTGGGCGATCCGCTGGCTCCCGACGATCGGCTTGCCGAAGCTCGGCACTTTGCCGCCGCCATCGCCGATGAGTTCGGCGTCTTCCGACAACATCGATTTCAGCGCCGCGAGGTTGCCGCCCGTCGCTGCCGCCGCGAAGTCGCGCAGCAGGCGCTCATGGGTATCGGGCGAGACCTCATAGCGCGGGCGCTCGTCCCGGATCTGTGTCTTCGCGCGATGCACCAGCTGGCGACAGGCGGCTTCGCTCTTGCCGATCACGCGGGAGAGCTCCGAGTAGTCCGCGTCGAAGACCTCGCGAAGCAGGAAGGCGGCGCGCGCCTCCGGCGACAGCCGTTCGAGCAGCATGAGAAACGCGACCGACACCTCGTCTGCGCGTTCGAGCAACTCGTCGGGCGTTGCGGGTGAGTCGGTCAGCACCGGCTCGGGCAGCCAGATTCCGACGTAGTGCTCGCGCCGCGCCTTCGCGGTGCGAAGCCTGTCGATCGAGAGCCGCGTGGTGATCGTGACCAGCCAGGCCTCGGCGCTGTCGAGCTCCGCGTGGTCGGCCTCGTGCCAGCGTAGCCAGGCGTCCTGGACCACCTCTTCCGCCTCGGCCACCGAGCCCAGCATGCGATAGGCGATGCCCTGCAGGCGGGCGCGAAGCTGGTCGAAAGTGTGGGTTGGGTCGTCCATATCGGTTCAAGACGTTGGCTGCGGTGGATTTGTGACAACGTTGGATAGTACGTATCCCTTCGTCGGGAATCCCCCTATTGGGGAGTTCACGACACGCAATCCATCATGGTTCATGCCGCTTCGAAGGCGGGATCAAAAGGAGTTCGACATGAGACCAGCATGTATCGCGCGTTCCTTTCTCCGGGCCGTCCTCGCGGCCACCTCGATCGCGTGCGTACCCATGGTGTCCAGCGCCGCCGGCGGGACCATCCGTTTCGCGGGACGCATCGTCGAGCCGCCCTTCGACATACAGGTCTCATCCAAACCGCAATCCGCCTCTTCCGCCGCATCGCCGAACGGCGTCGTCATCGACTTCCAGAAGAGTCGGCCGAGCGCGAACGTGTTCGTCGATGGACGCGGCAAGACGCCGCTCGTCGTTCAGTGCACGGACGGGAAGCCCATCACCGCCAGTGGCTGTCATTTCGGCGCGGCAGGCGGAAGGGTGTCGATCACAAGGGGCCCCGGCGCCGTGGCCAGCGAGCCGTCCGACGTGCTCCTCATCGTCGCGTACAACTGACCCGGTTGGCGCGCCTCGGGCCGGGCGTGCCCGCGATCCGCTTCGCCGCTAGACTCCACGCCGTGTGCGCCCCCGCGCATCAACCCCTTGACGGCAGGAGGCAAACGCCCCCATGGCAGAGTCCCGGTCCCGGCCTTTGACGGTGCACGCGTCGCGCGCGGGCACGCGGGCGCGCGAGCCTTTCGAGCGGCTGGTCCGAAGCGGGCTGCGCCTGAACGAGCTGCGCGCGGAGACCGAGCTGCATTCGTTCCTGGTCGACGAGGCGGCCGATCTCACCGGCGCCCAGCGCGTGCTGCTGGCGCTCGATGTCGATGGGGAATTCCACATCGCCGGCTCGATGCTTCCGAAAGGCGAAGACGCCGCCAGCCTGCTCTCCGCGATCCGGCCCTGGCTCTCGGAAGCCCGCCGTACCCGCGCCGCGAGCCTGCGGCACGGCCCGGAGGGCGCCGAACCGAAGGCCCAGCGCTCGTGTCTGATCGCACCGCTGATCTCGCAGCAAACGCCCATCGGCTACCTGTATGCCGACATCGAAGGCGCTGCCGGCCGTTTCAATGACTGCGATCGCGATCTGATCGCCCTGTTGGCGCAGCAGGCCGCCGCGGCGCTCGACGGCACCTGCGTCCGCGAGGGCCTGGAACGCCGTTTGGCCGAGCTGACGGCCGAGTTGGCGCAACGTGCCGGCGAGCTGACTTTCGTCAACAGCATCCAGCAAGGCATGGTGGCCCGGATGGAATTCCTGGCTGTCATTCGCATGGTGGGCGACAAGCTGCGCGAGATGTTCGACTCCGGCGACGTCACCATCCTGTGGTGGGACGACCGGACGAACTTCGTCCAGGCGCTGTACCGCTACGAGCACAACCGGCCATTGCCCTTGCCGCCGGCCCGGCCGCTGCAGCCGGACGAGCCGGTGGCGCGAATACTCCACACACGCATGGTCGGCGTCACGAACACGCGCGACGAGCAGACAAAGGCCGGACTCCGTCCGTTGCCGGGCACCGACTGGGCGCATTCGATCGTCGCGGTCCCGATCATCGGCAGCGATCGTGCACTCGGTGTCATAGGTCTGCAGAACCACGAACGCGAATACGCCTTCGGGCGCAGCGAAATCCAGTTGCTCGAAACAGTGGCCGCGAGCATGGGCATCGCGCTGGAAAACGCGCGCCTGTTCGATGAGACTCAGGAGACGCTCGACCGACAGACCGCGACGGCCGAGGTGCTCCAGGTCATCAGCAGCTCCATGGCGGACGCGCAGCCCGTGTTCGACAAGATCCTGGAGAGCTGCCAGCGCCTGTTTTCCGGCCATCAGGTGGGCATCTCGCTGGTCGGCGATGACGGCCTGGTGCACCTGGGCGCGCACCGGGGCTCTGCCCGCGAAGTGCTGGAGCGCTACTACCCGCGGCCCGTCATCAAATCCATGAGCATGTTGGGGCCCGAGGTCTTTCACCTTGCGGATGTGCTCGCCGCGCCGAACGCGCCGCAGTTCATGCGGGAGGTGGCCGAGCAAATGGGCAGCTACGCGGTCATCGTCGCTCCCCTCATGTGGGAGGGTCGGAACATCGGGTCGATCCATGTCACCCGTCAGCCGCCCAGACCGTTCGCCGAGAAGGAAATCAAGCTGCTGAAGACCTTCGCGGACCAGGCCGTGATCGCGATCCAGAACGCGGCGCTGTTCAAGCAGACCCAGGAAGCGCGTGCGGCGGCCGAGGCCGCGAACGAAGCCAAGAGCGCGTTCCTCGCGACGATGAGCCACGAGATCCGCACCCCGATGAATGCGGTGATCGGCATGAGCGGCCTGCTGCTCGAAACGAAGCTCGACGCCGACCAGCAGGACTACGTCGCGACCATCCGCGATTCGGGCGATGCGCTGCTGACCATCATCAACGAGATCCTCGACTACTCGAAGATCGAGGCCGGGCGCATGGACATCGAATCACATCCGTTCGACTTGCGCGACTGCGTGGAGTCCGCCCTCGACCTGGTGAGCGCGCGTGCAACGGAGAAGGACCTCGACACGGCCTACGTCTTCGAGGGTGACGTGCCTGCCGCCGTGAGCGGTGATCTCGCGCGGCTGCGACAGATCCTGCTGAACCTGTTGAGCAATGCGGTGAAATTCACTGATGCCGGCGAAGTAGTGCTGACGGTCAATACACGGCCGGCTCCAACGGGCAAGGTGACACTGACCTTTGCCGTGCGCGACACGGGCATTGGCCTCTCGGCGGAAGGCATGGGCCGTCTGTTCAAGTCTTTCTCGCAGGCCGACTCCAGCACGACGCGCAAATATGGCGGCACCGGCCTCGGGCTTGCGATCAGCAAGCGCTTGGCCGAACTCATGGGCGGCCGCATGTGGGTCGAGAGCGACGGCCCGGGCACTGGCTCGACTTTCTTCTTCACGATCGAAGCGCCGACGGCACAACTGCCGCCGAGCCGTCGCCGCGACTTCGGTGGCGTTCAGGCCGAGCTTCAGGGCAAGCGCATGCTTGTCGTCGACGACAACGCGACGAACCGGCGCGTGCTTTCGCTACAGGCCGGCCATTGGGGCATGGAGACGCGCGCCACGCCGTCGCCGCTCGAAGCCCTGCGCTGGCTCGAAGAGGGCGAGCGCTTCGATCTCGCGATCCTCGACATGCACATGCCCGAGATGGACGGCGTCGAGTTGGCCCGGCGAATCCGGGCACGCCGTGTCTCGCTGCCACTGGTGCTCTTCAGTTCGGTGGGCCGGCGCGAGGTGGGCGAAGCCGATTCGCTGTTCAACGCCTATCTGGCGAAGCCGATCCGCCAGTCCCACCTGTTCGATACGCTGCTCAGCCTGGTTGCGCCCGCCGCGAGGCCGCGCGCCGTTGGCGACACCAAGGCCCGAATCGATCCGTCGATGGCCCAACGGCATCCGCTGCGCATCCTGCTTGCCGAAGACAACGCGGTGAACCAGAAACTCGCGACGCGCCTGCTTCAGCAGATGGGCTATCGGGCCGACCTTGCTTCCAACGGCATCGAGGCGGTGGAGTCGGTGCAACGCCAGGCCTACGATGTGGTGCTGATGGACGTGCAGATGCCCGAACTCGACGGCCTGGATGCGACGCGACAGATCTGCTCGCTGCTCGCGGCGCCGAAGCGACCGCGCATCGTGGCGATGACCGCCAACGCGATGCAGGGAGATCGCGAGATGTGCATGGAGGCGGGCATGGACGACTATCTGACCAAGCCGATCCGTGTCGATCGCCTGGTCGAGGCATTGAACAGCGTACCGACGCGGAGGGAACGATGACATGAGCGACGCGACCATCGATCTTGCGACCTTCAACGAACTGAAGGAAACCGCAGGGGACGACTTCATCCAGGAACTGGTCCAGACCTTTCTCGAAGAAGCGCCCACCATGCTCGACGAACTCCGCGAGTCGCTCGCTACCGGAGACGCTGATACCTTCCGCCGCGCGGCTCATTCGCTCAAGTCCAACAGCATGACCTTCGGCGCGCACACGCTCGGCGAGATGGCGCGCGAGCTGGAACTGGGCGGGCTGCCAGCCGCACCGCAGCTGAATGCGCTCGACGCGCTGGCGCAGGAATACGCGCGAGTCGCCGCAACCCTCACGGAGCTGACCCATGGTTGACCTGCGTCACGCACCTGCCCGCCTTCTCGTGGCAGACGACAACAAGGTTAATCGCCTGCTGCTGACTCGCAGCCTCGAGCTGCACGGCCACGGTGTCTACTGCGCGGAGAACGGACGCATCGCCTTGGAACTGCTGCGGCGCGAGCCCTTCGACCTCCTGCTGCTCGATATCGAGATGCCTGAGATGGACGGCTTTCAGGTGCTGGAGGAACTGACCGCCGACCCGAAGCTGCGTGACGTTCCGGTGATCGTGACCTCGTCACTCGAAGGCCTGGCCAACATCGTGCGCTGCATCGAACTGGGCGCCGAGGACTACCTGCACAAGCCGATCAATCCGGTGTTGCTGAAAGCGCGCATCGGCGCCAGCCTTGAAAAGAAGCGCCTGCGCGACCAGCAGAAGGAAATGGTGCGCCGTTTCGCGACGTCCGAAGTCGCGCAGGACCTGCAGCAATCGGGCTTTGCGCTCGGCGGGCGGCGCGTGCAGGGCACGGTGATGTTCTGCGATATCCGCGGCTTCACGGCGCTGGTGGAATCGCAACCGCCCGAGGAGACGATCGAGCTTCTCAACACCTACTACACGCTGATGTTCGACGCCATCAACGGCCATGGCGGCGTGGTGAACCAGATGATCGGCGACGGCTTGATGGCGATCTTTGGCGCCCCGTTGCCGCTGCCCGGCCACAGCGAGGCCGCCGTGCGGGCAGCGCTGGACATGATCGAGATGATCGAGTTGCTGAACGTCGATCGCATCGCGACGCCGAAGCCCGCGATCCGCATCGGTGTGGGCATCGCCACCGGCGAGATGGTCGCTGGCTACACCGGCACGCAGCAGCGCGCGACCTACACCTGCATCGGCGACACGGTCAACCTTGCCGCGCGGCTGGAAGAACACACCAAGCTCGCGAAGCGGTCGATCCTGATCGATCCCGCGACCTGCGCGGCGCTCGGCGGGCGCATTCCGGCCGAGCACCTCGGGCCGGCGATGTTCCGTGGAAAGGCGGCGCCGGTCGAGGTGTATGCGGTCGGGGCGGGACAGCCGACCGTGTGATCACCTCGCAGGTGACCACGGCCAATACGAAGTCAACCTCGCGGCCGTCGTGGGGGCCGTTCCGGGCGCGGCAAGTTCGTACAACTGTTCTTGAACAGAGATTAGGCGCATAGTCCCCATCCCCGACGAGGGACGGAGACTGAAATGAAGAACGCGACGTGGCAAGTCGCGCCCGGCCTTCTGGCATGGGTGCTCAGTTTTCTCGCAATCCTGTGCGTGAGTTCATGCGGAGGAGGCGGTGGCGGCTTCAGTTTTCCGATTGGCGGTGCCGGTTCGGTCACGGTGCCGCCCGCGGGTCTGCACTACGTGCGCGATACGGTCGTCTACCCGATGGGCCAGCCGATCGAACCCAATGTCCCGAGCAGCAGTGGCGGAAGGATCCTGCGCTACGCAGTGTTTCCGGCGCTGCCGGACGGCCTCCAGATCGATCCGACGAGTGGCGTCGTCAGCGGCACACCGCGCGTGCTGGCCGCTCCGGCGACCTACACCGTCAGGGGCGCCAACTTCGAGGGTTTGGTCACGACGCGCCTGCAGATCTCGGTCGTTGCCAAGGCAGAGCCGCCCTCGAACTTGAACTACGGAAATCAGGATGCCGAGTACACGATCGGTCAGCCCATTCCGCCGAACCATCCGTCACTGTCGGGCGGTGACGTCAGCGGCTTTGCCGTGCAGCCCGCGTTGCCCGACGGATTGGTGATGGACCCCATCACCGGCGTCATCTCCGGCACGCCCAGCCGCGTCGCCGCAAGAACCAGTTTCACAGTGACTGCGAGCAACAGTGCCGGCTCGACCACGACCACGCTGCAGATTCAGGTGGTCGACCTGCGCTTGCCGCCCACCTCGCTGGGCTATCAGTATTCGATGGCCTTGTACTCGGTGGGCACTCCCATCTCGCCCAACTACCCATACAGCACCGGCGGTGCGATCAGCGTGTTTGCGGCAAACACTCCGCTGCCTGCGGGGCTGAGCATCGACGCCGTGTCCGGTGTCATCTCCGGTACGCCACTCAACGATCAGGCTGCGGCCGACTACCTTGTGACGGGCGGCAATGAGGTGGGCTCGGTCACGACCATCGTGAACATCACGGTCGTAGGTGCGGGCACATCGACATCGATCGCCCCGATGAGCCACGCTCGCACCAGCCATACCGCGACCCTGCTGCCCAATGGCAGAGTGCTGGTCGCCGGGGGCTACGACGACGCCGGCACTCTGGCCACGGCAGAGTACTTCGATCCTGGTGCCGGCGTTTGGGTGGGAGTTGGCTCCATGCGCGATGCGCGCTTCTTTCACACGGCCACCCTGCTGCCGAATGGCCGGGTGCTGGTGGCGGGCGGGGAGTACAGCGGCGGCGATTGGGCGACCGCCGAACTCTTCGATCCCGCGACCGGCGTGTGGACGCCGACCGATTCGATGAGCGTTGCTCGCAGCGGCCATATCGCGACCCTTCTTCCGAATGGCAAGGTCCTGGTGGCGGGCGGGTTCGATGGCGCCTCCTATCTCACCACGGCAGAGCTTTACGACCCCGCCACAGGCCACTGGACGGCAACCGCCGCCATGAGCGCAGCGCGAAGCGTCTTCACCGCGACGCTGTTGCCAAATGGCACGGTGCTGGTTGCGGGAGGATTCGCCGGCACCGGTGCCATTGCCAGCGCGGAACGCTACGACCCCGTCGCCGGCCAGTGGTTGGCGACCGACGCCATGGCGACCGCTCGCCTGACCCACACTGCGACCCTGCTGCCAAGTGGCAAGGTGCTCGTCGCAGGCGGATTCGGCGGTGGTACCTCACTTGCCTCGGCGGAACTCTACGACCCAGGCGCCGGCCACTGGACGCCGACCGCCTCCATGAGCACTCCACGCACCGGCGATACCGCGACGCTCATGTTCGATGGCAGGGTGCTGGTCGCGGGCGGCTACGACAACGACGTCACTCTGGAGACGGCCGAGCGCTACGACCCTGCGGCCGGGCAGTGGACGATGACCGGATCTTTGCACTCGCCGCGTTACTTCCACACTGCGACCCTGCTGTCGAATGGCAATGTGCTGATCGCAGGAGGATACGACCTCGGCTCTCTCGCTTCGGCGGAATTGAGCGCTCCGTAGGACCGAGACAAAGGACGCGCATTTCTTGATAGCACCCGCGGGCGCCGCAGGCGGAGGTCGAGAGCATCGTGCTGATGGACGCGTTCTTGCCCGGCGTCGGGGACTGGCAGAAAGTCTGGCTGTTGCGCGACAAGTGGCATTTCAACTTCTACGGAGAGACACCGGAAAAACTCGTGAAAGGCCGCGAGCGCATCTATCTGGAGCACTTCTGGAACGGCTTCGCGGCCGACTCCAGGGCATTCGATTCCCGAAGCCGACCGCCGCTACCGATGCCCATGCCGATGCTCGTGCTCGGCGGCGAGAAGGCATCCCGCGAGTTCCTTGTCACGCAGGGGCGGCTGGTCGCCAGTCATGTGGAAGGTGTGGTGGTCCCGGGCGCGGGCCACTGGCTGATGGAAGAGGCGCTGCAAGCGACGAGGGATGCGCTGACCCGCTTCTTGAACAGCCCAACGCCTTGAACTGAAGGCACCCGCAGCCACCGTGTCAGCGGCGGTGCTTGCGGCGATAGACACGCGGCGTTTCACCGACCAGATGCCGAAGGTCCGCGCGAAATGACTCTGGCAGTAGAAGGCGACATCGAGCGCGATGTCGGCGAGCGGGCGGTCGGTGTTCTCGAGCAGGCGCGTCGCGAGATCGATACGCCTCCGCAGCACGTAGCGATAAGGCGGCGTCCCGACACTCTGCTTGAAGGCACGTGCGAAATGCGGCGGCGAAAGGCCCGCGAGCCCGGCCATCGTCGCGAGGTCGATCTTTTCGGCGAGACGCGCTTCCCCGTGTTCACGGACCCGTCGCAGTGCGCGTGGCGCAAGGCCGCCACGCGGAGGGTCGAGATGAATCACGGGATCTCCATGCGTCACGCGATTCAGTGTTTCCATGGGACCTCCGATGCTGGGCGACGGCGTCGCGTCGGGCCGAGCGTATCGACGCATACATGCCTGTTGGAGAGTTTGGCACGCAGAGGACAGACACGTCGGTGTGCTGGCAGTTTCAGCACAAACCGGCGCGCGCTTTGGGCGAAGAATGACTCTCGCCGCGACGGTGCGGCCCAACCTGCAAGGAGTTCCTACCATGTGCGATCCGGCCGACGACCTCAACAAGATGCCTCTTCGAGCGGCGCAACTCAGCATCGCTGTTGCCTTGACCATCAGTGGCCTGATGGCCGCAACGCTGCCCATTCCGGCTGCTGCCGCGCCGGAGACGATAGTTCCGAACCAGTCACCAAAGGACCTTGTGGACGCATTGCACACGGCCTTCGGCGAGCACCATGCCCGCGCGGTCCACGCCAAAGGCATCATCCTTCAAGGCAGCTTCGCGCCGGCCCAGGGCGCCAAGGCGCTTTCCAAGGCACCGATCTTCGCGGGTGGCGTATACCCGGTGACGGTGCGCTTCTCGGACTTCACCGGTATTCCGGACGTCCCTGACAACATCCCCGAAGCGAACCCGCGTGGCTTCGCCGTCAAGATCAAGGCCAAGGACGGTGAAGCCTTCGACGTGGTCACGCACAGTTTCAACGGATTTCCGACGTCGAACAGCGACGAGTTCGCGGCCTTGCTGCGCAGTGTCGGAGCCAGCGGGCCGGATGCCCAACACCCGACACCGGTGGAGCGCTTCCTGGCCACGCATCCGGTCGCCAAGACTTTCCTCACGACGCAAAAGCCGCCGCCTGTTTCCTATGCAACGGCCGCCTACTTCGGTGTGAACTCGGTCAAGTACACCAACGTTGACGGCAAGTCGACCCACGTACGCTATCGCTTCGTTCCGCGTGCGGGCGAGCACTATCTGTCACCTGACGAGGCCAAGGCGAAAGGGCCGGATTACCTGCGCGAAGAACTCGCCCAGCGCGTCGCGAAAGGTCCTGTCGTCTTCGACTGGTATGCCCAGGTCGCCGACAGCGGCGACAAGATCGATGACCCATCGATCGCCTGGCCGGACAACCGGAAGCTCGCCAAGCTGGGAACCATCACCATCAAGTCGCTGGCCGCCGACCCGGCAACGGACAAGCAGACGCTCTTTCTCCCGGGGCAGCCGCACGCAGGAATCGAAGCCGCCGATCCCATGCTGACGCTGAGGACCTCGGCGTATCCCATCTCGTTCGGCGCGCGGCAGTGAGTCCTGGTCGCCCGCTGGAGGTGGTGCGCTGGTCCACCCAGGCGGTGCCGGCGGCGCAACGATTCGAGTATTTCTCCGAGGCACTGTCGTCCGCGTTGATACCGATGCATGCGGCGTGCGACACGCCGCTCTTGCTTCAAACGGACATCGAATCGGTCACGCTGGAGGGACTCACCGTCATCCGGCAGGTCGGAACGGCGCACCGCTCGTTCCGCCGCGCCACGGACTTGCGCCGCGATCTGGTGCACACCTACCACCTGATCGTGAATCTGGCGACGGAATGGACCATCGAACATCGCACGCGGCTGCAACTGCGGCCCGGCGACGCCGTGCTGACCGACTCCCGCTTCGGGCACGAGATCGACATTCACCACGATTTCGACGTGATCCACCTCAAGCTCGAAGAGGATTGGGTGCATCGATGGCTGCCGGACCCGCGCATGCTCGTGGGCCGCGTCATCCCCAGGGACGCCGGGTGGGGCCACGCGCTGGCCAGTTTCGCCTCGGCGCTGTCACCGCAATGGGTGTCGACGGCGCCCATCGCACCACGGCTCGTTGCCGATCAATTGGGCGCACTGCTGTCGCTGATCGGCGCGCAGGTTGGCGACTCTGCCTGCAAACCATCCGCTGCCGAAAGCGCGCTCCGGGAAAAGATCAAAGCTTGCATCGCACTGCGTTGCACCGATCCTCTGCTCGATGTCGACGCGGTGGCCGCCGCGCTGCGGCAACCTGCAATGACCGTTGAGCGCACGCTGCTCGCATTCGGCGAGAGCTTCCAAGCCGTATTGGTTTCGGCGCGCGTGGACTCGGCCGTACGTATGCTCGAATCGCGCACATTCCGGTCCATCGGCGTTGAGGAGATCGCTGCGCGCGCAGGCTTTTCGGGGACTGCCGCGATGTCCCGGGCCGTTCGGCGCCTGCATGGGCGCACCCCGGCCGAAATCAGGCGCGACGATTTCTGATCTGACCTGGATTCACGCCGAAGCGGCGTCGCATCGTCTGCGAAAAATGCGAAGGATTGCGAAAGCCCGCGCGGCGACCGATCTGTTCGAGGGTGAGGCGGTCCATTGCCGGCGACTGGAGCATGCGCATGGCCGTCTCGCAACGCGCCACGATGAGGACTGTGCCGAAGGCCTCTCCATGCGCTGCCAGCGCACGATGCAGAGTGCGCTGCGAGACATTGAGCGAGCTCGCAACCTGGGTCGCATCGAGTTCCATCTCCGTGCATCGCTGCGCAATGCAATCGTGGATGCGCTCGCGCAGTCCCGCAGTTGACGGCGATGCCGGCACCTGGGCGGCGGTGAGCTCGTGGGCCGTCAGCGCCAGAAGCGATCCGATCTGATCGGCAAGCACCTTGGCGGGCAACGGCGACGACACGGCAAGCTCGGGCGAAAGCTCCCTGGCAAAGGCGACCATCGCCCGACCCCAAGGCGATTCGCGCGGCAAGGCACGACCCAGCAGGGCATCGGGATTGGGCACCCACGTGCGCAGCCAGTCAGGGCTCAGCTTGACGTGGAGGTGCGCATGGTCGTCGCCCAGCCCGAAGCGATGGCCGTAGCGCGAATCGACAAGCACCGCGTCGCCCGCCAACAGCCGGATGTTGCTGCGGTGCTCGAGATCGCAGCGCGCGCTCCGGTTCACGATCAGGTGATAGCTGTGCTCGCTGCTTCGCGCGATTTCCGAATGCCCGCGGACCGCCTTGTGCCCACTCCCGCCTGTCTGCAGGATGGTGATCGAGCCGAGCTCGGCCATCCTGACGTGAGCGTGGAACGGCCCGCTTGCCGCCCCGTGCACCGACATGGGCGTCAGCGAGGACGAGACCGCATCGGCAAAGTAATCTAGCCGCGCGGCGGCGGCGACCTGGTTGGTCGACCAGATGCGTATCGCGGGAAGGGAGGCGTTCATGCGCCGCCGATGATGTCGGCGGCGTTAGGCGAAGTCAATCTTGGATCGCGAGTACGCATTCCAAAATACATCCGAAGATGCTAGTGTCCGCTGCTGTCTCGCAGCACTTGAATGGGAATCGAGATGACAGAAGCGCCCCGCATCCGTCCGGCCAAGTTCGTCCACGTGGTCTATCGCACCTATCGTTTCGACGAGATGATCCGGTGGTATCAGACCGTGCTGGACGCCAAGATCCGGCACCATAACCCGGGGCTTGCCTTCGTCAGCTATGACGACGAGCACCATCGCGTCGCTTTCCTGAACCTCTCGGTATTCGCGCCGGATGGACCGAGGCGCAGGCAGGACCTGGTCGGCGTCGATCATGTGGCCTACACCTATGCGTCATTGCGCGACCTTGCAGAGAACTACGCCCAACTGAAGGAGCTCGGCATCCTGCCGTACTGGTGCCTGCATCACGGCATCACCGTGTCGCTGTACTACGGGGACCCCGACGGAAACCGGATGGAGTTTCAGGTCGACGCCTATTCGACCAACGAGGAGGCCAGCGCCTTCATGGAAGGCCCGGGGTTCGCGCAGAATCCGATCGGCGTGGAATTCGATCCCGACGAGCTGGTCGCGCGACTGCGCGCCGGGGAGCCGGAGTCGACCTTCCTGCATCGCACCGTGCATCTGCCGGTGGCCCCGCTGCGCCATCCGGCCGTTGCCGACTGACCGTCTTCTCAAGTTTCGTCCAACGAAGCGGATGCTTCTCCCCTTTGCGGCCTACGGACCCACTTTCGTCGTCGTGAGTTCGGCGCTCCTTTACTTGTCGCGCGGAGCCATCAGGCGTCCGCGGTCTCACGGCTTCTATCGGTTCTTTGCGTGGGAGTGCATCCTCGGGCTGATCTGGATCAACCTGCCTGTGTGGGGTGACGATCCGCTCACGCCGCGGCAACTGGTGGCGCTGGTGCTCTTCATCACCTCGATCTGGCTTCCGCTGCACGCGTTTGTTCTGTTGAGGCGTTTCGGTCATCCGAGTGAAGAAGCACGCAAGGATGACGCCCTGATCGGATTCGAGAAGACGACCAGTCTGGTGACTGTCGGCGCGTTCCGCTTCATTCGCCACCCGATGTACACCGCGCTGATCTGCCTGACGTGGGGCATCTTCCTCCAGCGGTTCACATGGCTGGGGCTCGTGCTGGCGATGACGGCGACGGCCCTGCTCTTCATTACGGCGTTTCGCGAAGAGCAAGAGTGCCTCGCGCATTTCGGCGAAGCGTACCAGGACTACATGCGCCGTACGCGTCGATTTGTGCCGTTCGTGTTGTAGCGCGCAACAGTGATCGCGATCGTTAGTGCAGTGCGTCTGCCGACGGAAGCGGCAAATTAAATCTCGCGCCACGCGTCAATGCAGTGAGCGGCGAGTGCGGTGACCCAGAAGGGCTCATCCGGAACGAAGGCGATTCCGAACTTCGGAGAAATGAGAAAGCCCGCTTTCTCGAACACCGTCGAATCCGTGATTCGAATGAAGGACGCCAGTGCGGCAAACGGCACTGACAGATTGCCGATATTCACCACGGGTGCTTTCAGGGTGATCTCTTCCAACCTGCCGCAGTCCTGGAATCGGTAGACGACGGATTCGTAGTCGAGCTCATGGAGTCCGATGTCGTTCCGGCATGTGGTCCTCGGCTGGCCTCTGGTCTTCACGATCTCTTCTCTGGAGGCCGAGAAAGGCGTTTCATCGACGCGAACGAACGGATCCAGCTTCATGACGGTTGCAGTATGCGCCCCGCCATCCTCGCCTTTACCAAACTTCATCTGCTATCAATGTCATAGCGTCATATATCGGCAGGTTCAGGGCTTCACGGGCGGGTATGACCATTTTTCAGGGCAAAGTCACTTCCGCGAATAACATTCATTCTCATTTGTGAGACTAGAATCGGCGCCTCAAATGATCGCCACGTCTCCTGACAACCGCCGCCGCGCCTATTGGCTCAAGACCCTGCACGAATGGCATTGGGTCAGTTCGGCGGTCTGCCTGATTGGAATGATGATGTTCGCCGTCACGGGATTCACGCTCAATCACGCAGCAGGCATCGAGGCAAAACCCCGCATCACGAGTCGTACGGGCACGGTTGATTCCGCATTGCGCGAGCGACTTGTGCAGCAGGCTTCCGCGGTCAAGGCGCGGAAGGGCAAGTCGGAGCTCCCCGACGAACTTCAGGCGTGGGTGCGCCGGCAATGGGCCATCGAGACCTCGGGCCGCGAAGCCGAATGGTCGGATGACGAAATCTATCTTTCGCTGCCGCGTCCCGGCGGCGACGCCTGGCTGCGGGTCGGCCTTGCCGATGGGGAGGCCGAATACGAGCGCACGGATCGCGGCTGGCTGTCCTACTTGAACGATCTGCACAAAGGCCGCAACACAGGTGCGGCCTGGAGTTGGTTCATCGACATCTTCGCGGCCGCCGCGCTGGTGTTCTCGATCACAGGCTTGTTCATCCTCAAGATGCACGCCGGCAACCGGCCTTTCACATGGCCGATGGTGGGTATGGGCCTGGTGATACCGATGCTGCTCGCATTGCTGTTCATCCATTGATCTCAGGAGAAAGGTTTCCGTGCAAGTTCGCTATTCGCTCGCCCTCGCCGCGCTGTTCGGCGCACCGGCCTTTGCGGCGGGTCTCTCGGTCAACATCGAAGTCCCGCGCCTCAATGTCGCGGAGTACCACCGCCCCTATGTCGCTGCCTGGATCGAGCGCCCCGACCAATCGGTCGCGACGACGCTTGCCGTCTGGTACGACATCAAGAACAAGGGGAATGCCGAGGGCGAAGGCACCAAGTGGCTCAAGGACTTGCGCCAGTGGTGGCGGCGGACGGGCCGCGAATTGCAGATGCCCGTCGATGGCGTGAGCAGCGCGACCCGGCCGGTGGGCAAGCATGAGCTCAGTTTCACCGAGGGTTCGGTGGCGTTGCCCAAGCTTGCACCGGGCGCCTACAAGCTCTACGTCGAAGCGGCGCGCGAGGTGGGCGGACGCGAAATCGTCAGCATCCCCTTCCAGTGGCCGCCGACGCAGGGCGATCAGCCCGCTGTCACGGGCAACAGCGAACTGGGCGACATCAAGCTCGAACTCCGGCCCTGATCTGATCATTACTTAGCCACCAAGGGGATTCACCATGAAGTCTGCTTTCCGTACCGCGGCCATCGCGCTTGCTCTTTCCGCCGGCACTGCCGCGGTCCAGGCACACAACGTGTGGCTGCTGCCGTCGAGCACCGTCCTGTCCAAGGGAGACTGGATCACGGTCGATGCGGCCGTCTCGAACGATCTGTTCTTCTTCAATCACAACCCGCTCGGACTCGACAACCTCAGCATCACGGCGCCCGACGGCAGTGCGGTCGCGGCGGAGAACATCCACAAGGGCAAGCTGCGCAGCGTGTTCGACCTGAACCTCGCGCAGCCCGGTACCTATCGGATCGCGGTGCTCAACGATGGCGTCTTCGCGCGCTGGAAGGACAAGGCCACCGGCCAGGTGAAGCGTGCCCGCGGTACGCCTGCCAGCATCGCCGGTCAGATTCCGGCCGACGCGCAGGAGGTCGAGGTGACGCAATCGGCAGGACGCATCGAGACCTTCGTGACGGTTGGCAAGCCGAGCACGCTGAAGCCGATCGGAAAGGGCCTTGAGCTTGTCGCGGCCAATCCGACGGACTTGGTCAAGGGCGAGAAGGCCACCTTTGCGTTGCAGATCGACGGACAGCCCGCGAAGGACATCGAAGTCAACGTGACGCCCGGCAACACGCGCTACCGCGACAAGGTCGACGAGGTCGCGATCAAGACCGATGCCAAGGGACAGTTCACCGTGACGTGGCCGCAGGCTGGCATGTACTGGCTCGAAGCCACCACCAAGGATGGCAAGACCTCGGTACCGCAGGCCAAGGAGCGGCGTCTGACTTACGCCGCAACGCTGGAAGTGATGCCCTGAGCCCATTGGAGAACCCGCCCGCGCAGCGCATTTCATTCGCGACGTGGCGTGCGGGCGGCTATGCGAACGCCGCCGCGCCGCGACGAGCCGACCCCGTCACCTTGCAGACCCTGGCGGGTCGGAGCATGGGCACGACGTGGTCGGTGCGCATGGACAATCGCGCGATGATGCCGCTCCCCGCCGTCCGGGCGAACGTGGAGGCTGCGTTGCAGCGCGTGATCGCGCAGATGAGCACCTGGGAGTCCGAATCGGACATCAGCCGCTTCAACCGGGCCACCGCGGGCAGCCAGCACGCCATCGAAGCGGAGTTCGCCGAAGTGCTCGCGTGTGCAATTCATTGGGCCTCGGCGAGTGGCGGAGCCATCGATCCGACCATTGGCCCGCTCGTTGCTTTGTGGGGATTCGGGCCACACGCTTCCGCGTCAGTGGCTGTGCCCGATCAAGCTGAAATCGCCACGGCGCGTGCGCGCGTGGGATGGCAACGCTTGAAGGTCGACGAGGCGGACCGCTCGATCCTGCAGCCCGGCGGCTGCACCCTCGACCTTTCTGGAATTGCCAAGGGATTCGCGGTCGACCATGTCGCTGCCGCCCTGCACGATACAGGTCTCCGCGATTTCCTGGTCGAGATCGGGGGAGAACTTCGCGCGGCAGGTCGGCGGCCCGGCGGCGAGCCATGGCAGGTGATGATCGAAACGATGCCCGGGCTGACTCGGCGGATTGCACTGGCCGACATGGCCATCGCCACGTCGGGGGATCGCTGGCATGTGCATGACCGCGGTGGGCGGCGCTGGTCGCACACCATCGATCCGCGCTCGGGTGAACCCTTGTGCAATGCGATTGCATCCGTGTCCGTGCTGCACCCGCAATGCATGCAGGCAGATGCGCTCGCGACGGTGCTCACCGTGCTGGGCCTCGACGAAGGGCTCGCCTTCGCGCGGCGGCACAAGATCCCCGCATTGTTCGTACTGCGCGAGGGCGCCGGTTACATCGAGCGAACGAGCGAGTGGTGGCCGGCTGGGGCGCGTGCCGCATGAGCGAGCCCACGGTGCGAGCGCTGGCCGCGTGCGCGACCGCGCTCGCGTACACGATGCTGTGCCTGGCTGTGTATTTCCGGCAGCGCCAGATGCGAATCGCCAACGCGCAAGCAGCCTCGGCGTTCGCCGGCAGTGACACCAGCGAAGCTGCACTCGTACTCTTCGCAAGCCAGACTGGACAGGCCGAAGCGCTGGCATGGCAGACGGCGCGATGGCTCCATGAAGGCGGTATGCCGGCGCAGTTGATGCCGCTCAACAAGGTCGACGCCAACACGCTGCGCAACGCGCGCCGGGCATTCTTCATCGCCAGCACCTACGGCGAAGGCGACCCACCGGACGGCGCGAGCGTTTTCACCGAGCAAGTGATGGGCAGCGCACCTGACTTCTCTTCTCTCCGGTATGCAGTCCTTGCCTTGGGAGATCGTCAGTACGCCAATTTCTGCGCGTTCGGCCGCCTGCTCGACGAGTGGTTGCATGCCCGAGGTGCGATTCGGCATTTCGGCCGGATCGAAGTCGACAACGGAGATCCGGCCACGCTCGCGGCCTGGGAGGCCCAATGCAGCGGCGTTGAAGCGGTTTCCATCCCGTCCGCGTCTCCCTCGGGCACGGCGACACGCTGGCGTCTCGCTGCGCGCACTTTGCTGAATGCGGGCAGCGCGGGCGCGCCCGTCTTTGAATTGGCTTTTGCGCCTTTGGCCGAATCGCTGCCAACTTGGGAATCGGGAGACATTGCGCAGATCACGCTCGCAAAGGATCCTGGCAGTCCCCGGGACTACTCGATCGCCTCGGTGTGCGCCGATGGCAAACTGCAACTCCTCGTTCGCCAGGAGCGGCATCCCGACGGTTCGCTCGGCGCCGCATCGGGGCTTTTGACCTCGACACTGGCCATTGGCGACACAGTGGAATTCCGTATCCGGCCGCACCGCAATTTCCGACTCGACGGCAATGCCGAACGCCCGCTGATCCTCATCGGCAACGGGACGGGCCTGGCCGGCCTGCGCGGCCATCTTCGCGCAAGGGTTGTGGCGAAGGAGAACGACAACTGGCTGATCTTTGGTGAGCGCAACGCGGAGTACGACTTCCTCTGCCGCGATGAGATCGAGGCGTGGCGCCATCAGGGCGTCCTGAAGCGGATCGACATGGTGTTCTCGCGCGACCAGGAGCAGCGGATCTACGTGCAGCATCGCCTGCTCCAGGCCCACGACGAAGTGCGTGGTTGGGTCGACCGAGGTGCGGCGATCTATGTCTGCGGGAGCATGCAGGGGATGGCATCCGGCGTCGACGCGGCTCTGCGCCAGATCGTCGGTGCAGAGCGAATGAGTGAGCTCGCGGGCAAGGGCCGTTATCGGCGCGACGTCTACTGAAATCGCACGCGTCGTTGCTTGCTAGCAACATTGCGCAACAAATCGTCCTGAATTTCTACACAAAGATGAACGGCAGGTGAAGTTTTGTATTGCGAGTCATTATCATTTGCATCGGACTCGCATTTCATCGCGACTCAGCTCACCCAGCCAATCCCAGACGCCTAGCCGGCGTTCGTCGGGACCCGCCAGTGAAGTTCTCATTTCTTTCCTTTTCGGAGAACCTTCATGGCCTACATCAAGAGCCGCAAGCATGCTGTTGCACGCGCCTTGCCCCCGTTCGGCAGCGCCGCAGCCGCCACTCTCTTTGCACTGACACTGCCCGTTTCCGCGCAGACCTCGACCAACACCCTCAAGGAAGTTCGCGTCGAAGCGGACACCCCCGCCACTGAGTTGAAGGTCGACAACTCGGCCAGTCCCAAGTTCACAGCGCCGCTCGTCGACACGCCGCAGACCGTCCAGATCATTCCTCAAGTGCTGATGCGAGAGCAAGGCGCCACGACGCTGTCCGAAGCCCTGCGCAATACCCCCGGCGCCGGCGCCTTCTACCTCGGCGAGAACGGCAGCACCAGCACGGGCGACTCGATCTACATGCGCGGCTTCGACGCCTCGAGCAGCATCTTCGTGGACGGCATCCGCGACATGGGCTCGATCACGCGCGACGTGTTCAACATCGATCAGGTCGAGGTCGTGAAGGGGCCATCCGGCACCGACGTCGGACGCACCTCGCCGACCGGCTACATCAACATGATCTCCAAGCAGCCGAACATGGAAGACGCCTTCCTGGGCTCCATCGGCTTCGGCAGCGGCGACTACAAGCGCGGCACCATCGACTGGAACAAGGTCATCACCAATACCGACGGCTCGGGCGCGGCGTTCCGCCTGAACGCGGTCATGGATGACTCCGGCGTGGCCGGCCGCGATGAAATTACCACCAAGCGCTGGGGCGTTGCACCGTCGATTGCGATCGGTCTGAACACGCCGACGCGCTTCTACTTCAACTATCTGCACATGGACCAGAGTGGAGTGCCGGATGGCGGTGTGCCGACCGTCGGTCTGCCGGGCTATACGAGTCCGGATCCCAAGCGGCAATTCCTGAGCTTCGCGTCGCCGGTGGACCCGTCGAATTTCTACGGCACGACTTCGGACTTCAACAATGTGACCGCCGACATGTTCACGGCGCGCGTCGAACACAACGTCACGCCCGACGTCATCCTGCGCAACACGACCCGCTACGGCAAGACGTCGCAGGACTACATGCTGACCTCGTTCATGGGTTCGGCGGCGAACCTGTTGACCCCTGTCGTCGCGAACCCGAACACCTGGACCATCGCGCGGAGCAATCCCACGAACAAGGACCAGACCAACGAGCTGTTCACCAACCAGACCAACGTCTCCGCCAAGTTCAACACGGGCTCGGTCGGACACACGATGAACGCCGGCCTGGAATTGATCCGCGAAGAGCAGACCAGCTTGGGCTTCTTCGGCCCCAATGTCACTCCCGCCTCGGGCGCGCCTTTCAATACCGGCGCCTGGCCGGCAGCCAACCTCTACAACCCCAACCCGAACGTCATCGGCTTCCGCCGTACACCGAGCGGCGCGGACAGCGTCGGCTCCACCGACACCGTTGGCCTGTATGCGTTCGACACCGCAAAGCTGAACGAGCAATGGCAATTGACCGGCGGCGTGCGCTACGACCACTACAGCACTGACTACCGTGCCTCGACGCTGTCGACTGCCGCCGCCAATCCGAAGCTGCCAGTCGGAACGCTGATCCCTTCGTCGCTGTCGACCTCCGACGGCCTGTGGTCCGGCAAGCTCGGCGTGGTGTACAAGCCCGCGGAGAACGGCAGCATCTACGCTGCTTGGGGCACCTCGGCCCAGCCCCCGGGCGGCGCCAACTTCGCGTTGGCGGCCAGCGGCACAGGCAATAGCGCCTCGCGGACCGACTTCAAGCCCCAGGAAGGCACAACCTACGAGGTGGGCACCAAGTGGGACGTACTGCACAACAAGCTCGCTTTGACGGCTGCGCTCTACCGTACGGAGATCAAGAACGAGGTGGTGCAGGATCCGACCTCGCTGCAGTACTACCAGACCGGCAAGAAGCGGGTGCAGGGCATTGAACTCGGCGCGGCGGGGGCAATCACCGACAACTGGGGTGTCAGCGCCGGCTTCACGACCATGGATACGGAAGTGCTGAGTGGTCCCGCGATCACGGCCAGCGGCGAGAACGTATTGACCTACACGCCCAAGAACGCATTCACGCTCTGGACCAGCTATCAATTCCCGTTCGGGCTGACACTCGGCGGCGGTGCGCGCTACAACGGCAAGCTGAGCCGCGGTACCGACGGCGCCATCGGCACCCCGGCCTACGCCGAAGCCTACTGGGTGTTCGATGCGATGGCTTCCTACCGAATCACCAAGAACATCGAGCTTCAGCTGAATATCTACAACCTGTTTGACCAGGAATACGTCTCGGCCATCAACAAGAGCGGTTACCGCTACACGCCGGGCATTCCGCGCTCTGCACGCCTGACGGCCAACTTCGCGTTCTGACGCGGATCAACGAGTTCGCGCCTGAGCGGTGCGACACTCGTGCCCCGGCCTCACGGTCGGGGCTTTTTCGTTCCGAGGAATCTGCAAGATGATGCTGCATGTACCCGACGTTCTGAGTGCGGAGCAGGTTCGCGAGATTCGTGCTGCCCTGGATGCGGCCGATTGGGTGGATGGGCGGGAATCCGTCGGCGCGCAAGGCGCCCGGGTCAAGCGCAACCGACAGTTGCCCGAGCAATCGCCTGTGGGCCGGGAATTCGGCAAGACCATCCTGGGTGCGCTGGCTCGCAATCAGCTCTTCTTCTCCGCGGCACTGCCGCTTCGCTTCGTGCCGCCGATGTTCAACCGCTATGAGGGCGGTGAGCACTACGGGTTGCATGTCGACGGATCGGTACGCATGGTGCCAGGCACCGGCCAACAGTTGCGGACCGATCTCTCTTGCACGCTGTTCCTTTGCGATCCGGACGATTACGACGGCGGTGAACTCGAGGTGGTCGACACCTATGGCACGCACGAGGTCAAGCTCCCTGCCGGCGACCTGATCCTGTATCCGTCGACAAGCCTCCATCGCGTGCACCCCGTCACTCGGGGCGAGCGTATCTGCTCGTTTTTCTGGCTCCAAAGCATGATTCGCGACGATCGCCAGAGAGGCATGCTTTTCGATCTGGACCAGGTGATCCAGAAGCTGCGCGCCCGCGTGGGCGAGTGCGATGAGACGGTGGCGCTGACAGGCCAGTATCACAACCTGCTGCGGATGTGGTCCGAGGTCTGAGAGGGCGCTGTCCGGGCGCAGCGCAAGATGCGCTGGAACAAGTAGGCTATCGCGTGTTGGCGCGGTATATCATTAAGCAAACAACCCACAATACCTTCCACCCCACTCGAGCGACACGCTCTACCCACCCCCGCGCCACCCCCTCCCGTCTACAAGAAATGGCTCTCGCAAGCGCCCAACTGATTCACTCATTCGTGATATACCGCGCATCTGATCCCCCATCGGATACCGCATGTCACGCACCATCGCCATAAGTTCCGCCAAGGCCGACGACCTGCCATGGTTGCAGAACCCCATCGAAGCCCATCGGCAATGGCGCTCGACGCTGAGTTGGAAGCGCGGCACGGAAACGAACGATGCCGACGCGCCCCTCTACACAGAGCACAGCAATAACCTCTACCGTTCGTTCTGGGGCAAGTTCTGCCGTTGGCTAGCGGGCCGATCGCTGAGACTCGACAAAGTCCAACAGGCGCACATCGAGTCCTTCCTCCAAGCGCTCGAGGGCCGCGGCAATGCCCCGGCCAGTGTGCGCACCATGCGGACCTACCTCGCCGAGATCAACCGCGTGTTCACGCATCTGCATGCGGTAGGCGTCGTTGACAGCAACCCGGCCGCCGCCGTGCTGGCCCGAAAGCGCAGCAGGCCGGAGACACGGTTCGAGACCGACCCGCCGCTCCCTCCCAGCCCGGCCTTCCTCATCGACTACGAGAAGATGGCCAGGAAGATGTTCAACGAGGAACGCGCCCTGCTCCCGAACGCGTGGACGCCGGCACGCAACTTCGCGCTGCGCCTGATCGTGGCGGAGTGCGGGCTGAAGCTCACCGAAGTCTGCAAGCTCATCCCGCGCAACATCACCATTCAACACGACGGCACGGTGGTAATCCGTTCGCCGGGACATCGGCAGGTCGCCACACGCGCGCTGGCCGGTCGGTCGATGCTGGCAAAAGCCCTGCAAGGCTGGCTGGACCAGCGTAGCGGCCTGCAGATCGTCCAGACTCGGCGTGATCACGAAGAAGGCGGTCGCCGCTCGAATCGCCTGTTTCTCGGTCAGGCCGAAAAGGTGCAATCGGCTGACCTGATCGGAGGCGGCCTCGGCGCCGCATGCAGCCCGGTAGCGCCCGACCTGGCCGAGCGCGTCGTGACGAGCTGCGTGAAGCGCACGCTCGAGGCGCTGGGCCACCAGGCCGCATTCCATGGGCCGCAGCTTGTGCGCAACGCCTATGCGGCACGCCTGATTCGCGGCGGCATGAGCGACGCCGAGGTGTCCGACCAGCTCGGGATGAAGACGACGTTCACAGCGCGGGCGATCCGCGAGAAGCTGCAACTGCAACCGCCGCCGTGACCGGCGACCGACGGTGACCGGAAGCCGTCCAACCTTCGAGTTTGTCAAGGGCTTCATACAAAGCTTGAGCCTTCGCGTGACAGCTACTATCCTGTCCGACACTCAAAGGCGGCCGCCGCATCACCTGCGAGGCCGAAATCGGGGGAAAGGGTGGTCTTGTGACGCCGGATTTCGCAATCGCCTACTGCGGCCCCGCGCCGGTCCCTGCGGACCTTTGGACGCGCTGGAATACGGACCCGCTGCTGCTGGCGGCGCTCGTCGCGTTGTCAGTGATGGTTGCCCGCGGCAAATCGTCCGACGCGCGTGCAGGCTGGACCGCGATCGGACTGATGTTCATCGTCTTCGTCTCGCCGCTTTGCGCGCTGTCCTCGGCGCTGTTCTCGGCGCGGGTGTTCCACCACATGCTGCTCGTCGCCGTCGTCGCGCCGCTGCTGGCTCGGGCCTTTCCGGTGCGGCGCGCGGGCTCTCCGGCAATCGCCATGCTGGTCGCTGCCCACACTGTCGTGCTGTGGCTCTGGCACGCACCCGGGCCCTATGCCTGGGGTCTTGCGAGCGTGCCGGCCTATTGGCTGATGCAGCTTTCGCTCCTGGGCAGCGCATGGCTGTTGTGGCGGGCCGTCCTGTCGACCACGACGCCGACCGGCCCCGCATTGATGGCGCTGGTCGCGACGATCGCGCAGATGGGCCTTCTCGGCGCGCTGATCGTCTTCGCTTCGGTGCCGCTGTATCCGGTGCACATCGCGAGCACGGTGTCCTGGGGCTTCACGCCGATCGCCGACCAGCAGCTCGCGGGTCTCTTGATGTGGGTGCCCGCGATGCTGCCCTATCTCGGCGTGGGGCTCTGGCTTGCATGGTCCAGCCTTCGACCCAGCGAGCCCGCCCTGTGACGACCTTTCTCAAGTTTGCCCATCTCGCTGCAATTGCAGTCTGGTCGGGAGGGCTGATCGTCCTGCCGTTTCTGTTCTGGCAGCGCAAGGGGCTCGCGCAGGGTGGAGACCTCGACCGCCTGCACCGCATCACGCGACTGGTCTATGTGGAGATGACGTCGCCCGCCGCATTCATCGCCATCGGCACCGGCACGGCGCTCATCTTCCTGCAGGCCACCTTCGTGGAATGGTTCACCGTGAAGATGGTGCTGGTCGGTCTCATGGCCATGCTGCACGTCGTGGCCGGCCTGGTCATGCACCAGCTGTTCATGCCGAAGGGCCACTTCGGCCGCTTCTCATTCGTGGCGCTCACCGTCGCCTATGTGGTGCTGATTGCCGCGATCCTTTGGGTCGTGCTGGCCAAGCCTCACATCGACTCGAACATGTTCGCGGCGCACCTGTTCGAGCCCGGCGGGCTCTCGCGTTTGTGGCATCAGTCCTTCGGCGACACAAGGATGCCGATGCCATGATCGAACACCAGCTTGCCGCCGTGCCAGCCGGCGAAGCCCACCATGACCGAAGCGATGGCCGACAGCACCAGGCCGTGCGGCAAGACGGATGCGGGGTCGGTCAGTCGCAGGCCCCAGCTGGCACCGGCGATCGCGACCAGCGTCATTGCAGCGACGGCATGCGACCAGCTGGCCTCATGCAAGCGAATACCGCGGACAAGCAGAAGTTCGCCGGTGCCGACGATGCTCGCGGCCACGCCACTCCAGAACGCCATGCCCGACGCCCACACACCTGCGCGCAGCCAGAAGACGTCGCCCGACCACCAGTACAAGACATCGACACCGAGTGTCGCGACCACGAAGGCGACCGGAAAATGCACCAGCATCACGTGGATCGGATGACCGATCACCGCGACGGCCGAGCCGACATCGAGCCGTTTCAGTTCCAGGAGAACTTCGCTCTGGGACGAAGTGCCGTCGCTCTTGCTCGCCATGCTTCTTCTCCTTTGCAGCGGATGCAGTCAATGCAGTCGATCGGCGGTCATCGTAGCGTCTTGCGCGCAGCGCTCCAAGCCGGATCGTTGGCCGCCTTGTCGGGCTGCAGCGGACCGCTGTCGACACTCGATCCTTCCGGGCCGGCCGCCGCATCCATCGCCACGCTCTGGTGGGTGATGCTGATCGGCTCCGCCGTTCTCTTCCTGCTCGTCGTCGGGATCTTCATCCAGGTCATCAGGCGCCCGGGATGGGGCTCCAGTGTCCCGCCGATGCGCTGGATCGTGCTGGGTGGCCTCGTGCTGCCTGCGATCGTCCTGCTGCCGTTGCTGGCTTACGGCCTTGTGACTGGCGAACGTTTGCTGCCTCTGCCGGGCAGCGCGCCGCCGCAGCGCATCGAGGCGGTGGGAGCGCAATGGTTCTGGACCTTCCGCTATCCCGAGCACGGCGGCGCCGAGACGCGCAACGTCCTGCTTCTGCCCGCGGGCCAGCCGGTCGACATGGTGGTGACGAGCAAGGACGTGATCCATGCCTTCTGGGTGCCGCGCTTCGCCGGCAAGATCGACGCAGTGCCCGGTCGGACCAATCGGCTGCGCATCCAGGCCGACCAGCCCGGCCGCTACGAAGGGACCTGCGACGAGTTCTGCGGCCTCGGCCATGCGGGCATGCGCTTCGTCGTCATCGTCCATCGACCGGAGGACTTCTCCGCGGCTCTGACACAGGCGCTCGAAGCACCGGAGGCGAAGAAATGAGTGGATCCGTCAACCCGCAACCGCAAGGTGCGCAGGCACTGCGGCTGCATCGCCAGTTGAGCCGGATATGGGCCACGGGGCCGGGATGGCAGCGGCTCGCCGCAGTCAACCACTCGGTCCTTGGAATGCGGATGTTCCTCACGTCCTTCGTGTTCTTCCTCATCGCAGGCGTGCTGGGCATGCTGACCCGGGTGCAGCTTGCAACGCCGCATTCGGGCTTCCTCGACGCCGAGACCTACAACCAGGTCTTCACGGTGCACGGGTCGATGATGCTGTTCCTCTTCGCGATTCCGATGGTGGAAAGCTTCGCGGTCTACCTGACGCCGAAGATCCTCGGCACGCGCGACTTCGCCTTTCCGCGGCTGACTGCCTACGGCTACTGGTGCTATCTCTTCGGCGCCTCGATCGTCACCGTCTCGCTGGTCCTGGGCGTTGCGCCCAACAGCGGATGGTTCATGTACACGCCGCTGAGCTCCAACGTCTTCACGCCGGGCGTGAACGCCGACATCTGGTTGCTCGGCATCACCTTCGTCGAGATCTCGGCGCTGTCGCTCGCCATGGAGATCACGGTCTCGATCCTGAAGATGCGCGCGCCGGGCATGTCGCTCGACCGCATGCCGATCTTCGGCTGGTACATCCTCGTGACGGCGCTGATGATGATCATCGCCTTCCCGCCGCTGATCCTGGGCTCCATCCTGCTGGAGCTCGAACGCGCCTTCGGCCTGCCCTTCTTCGACCCGACGCGCGGCGGCGACTCGCTGCTATGGCAGCACCTGTTCTGGCTGTTCGGCCATCCGGACGTCTACATCATCTTCCTGCCGATGGCCGGCGTGCTGTCGACGATGATCCCGGTCTTTGCCAACCGGCAACTGGTGGGCCATCGCGCGATCGTGGTCGCCATCATCGCGCTGGCCTTCCTGAGTTTCGGGATCTGGGTGCACCACATGTTCACGGTGGGCATCCCGCACCTGGCGCTCGCCTTCTTCTCGGCCGGGTCGGCCATTGTCGCGGTGCCGACTGCCGTGCAGGTGTTCGCATGGCTCGCAACGCTCTCGCACGGCAAGCCGCGCTGGGGCGTGCCGATGCTCTACATCTTCGGCTTCTTCTTCATCTTCGCGATGGGCGGACTGACCGGCGTGATGCTCGCAATGGTTCCCTTCGACTGGCAGGCGCACGACACCTACTTCGTCGTCGCCCACATGCACTACGTCGTGGCCGGAGCGCTCGCATTCCCGATGATGGCCGCGCTCTACTACTGGCTGCCGCTGGTCACCGGGCGCACCGCGGTGCACCGCCTGTCGGTGCCTGCGTTCTGGCTGATCTTCATCGGCTTCAACATGACCTTCTTCCTGATGCACCTGACGGGCCTGCTGGGCATGCCGCGACGCATCTACACCTATCGCGGCGACGAAGGCTGGAACTGGCTCAACCTGTTGTCCTCCGTCGGAGGCTTCGTGATGACGATCGGCTTCGCCCTGCTCCTCATCGACCTGGTGGTGCAGCTGCGCTACGGGCGCCGCGTGCGTCGCGACCCCTGGAAAGCCACGACCTTCGAATGGGCGATGGCGCTTCCGCCGGCACCGTATGCGTTCGCCTCGATCCCGCACGTGGGTCCGCAGACCGAAGACCTCCCAAAGAGCGAGCTTGCCATCTCGCTCGCACGCGGCGAGGGCTACCTTGGATTCGCGCGCAACGGCTGGCAGGAGGCGCTCGGCGTGCACATCACGAGCGGCAAGCCAGACCAGTTGATCGTGCTGCCGAATCCGACCTACCTCCCGCTGGTCACCGCCATCATCACGGGCGGCGTGGTGCTGGGATTCCTGTTCAAGGCCTATTGGCTCTCGCTCGCGCTGGCGCTGGTCACGTTTGGCCTGTTCGTCTACGCGGGCAGTCGCGCGGGGCTGCCGCGCGACTACGGCCCGCTGCCGGTCGGGCTCGGCGTCGAAGTGCCGCCGCACACCGAAGTGGCAAGCACACCGTCTTACCTGGCGCTGGTCTGCGCCCTCTTCGCCAACGGCACGCTGTTCACCTCGCTGGTGTTCGGCACCTTCTATCTCTGGCTCGCCGGCGGCGACTGGCAGAAGATGACGCCGCCCACGCCGAGCTGGCCGCTCGCCTTCGGCGCCATCGCCTGTCTCATCGTCGCGGCATTCTCTACGCGCGGCTCGCTCAAGGTGCTGACAACCAGCGGCAAGGCGTCGGGCTGGATGGCACTCACCGCCATCGCGCTGATCGCGGCCGTCGCAGCGGTCGTGGAGATGATCCTGGGCGTCACGCCGCATCCGCGCGAGCATGCGCTCGGCGCGACGGCCTCGGTGCTGCTGGGCTATGTCGCCTTCCATGCGGGCGCCGGACTGCTGTTTCTCTTCAGCAACTTCCAGCGCATTCGCAACGGGTACGTCTCCCAGCGGCGCTCCAGCGACCTGCGCCTGACGCAACTCTGGGTCCACTACACGCTGGTCACGGGCATCATCGCGCTGGGCCTGGTGCTTGCGTTGCCGACGCTGGTGACGGTGCTCGGGGGACGGCCATGAACAACGTGATCGTCCCGCCCCGCCGCATCTGGTGGCTCGCGGGCGGCTTCGGCGTATGGTGCCTTGCCCTGTCGGTGCTCTACGCGCTGCATGCCATCGGCTGCGCCTTCGGCTGGTCGGCCGACGCCCTCCGCTGGAGCCTCGTCATTGTGTTCATCGCGCACCTGCTCGTGATCGGGTGGATGTGGCGCAACTTCGCCAGAGGTGCGCCGGACGCAGGCTCCGGCAACACCGGAAGCTTTCTTCACGAGGTCATCGTCTGGACGACCATCGTGGCCTTCGCCAGCACCGTGCTGGTCCTCGGCCCGCCGCTGCTGCTCACGACGTGCATTTGAATTTATGACGAACCGCGATCTGCTGCGAAAGGCCGTCTGGGCCGTCGTCTACCTGCTGTTCATCCTGGCGCCCATGCTCGCGCTGCTGACGGGCACGCTGCCGCCGAGCCGCGATTTCTGGACCGAGTTCTCGGTAGGACTCGGCTACACCGGCCTCGCGATGATGGGCCTCCAGTTCGGGCTCACCGCGCGGTTCAGGTACGTCACCGATCCCTGGGGCGAAGACGTCATCTACCACTTCCATCGCCGGATCTCGCTGATCGCCGTGGGCCTGGTGGTGGTGCATCCGCTCATCCTGATCGCGGCCGGCTCGGACAAGCTCGCGACGCCCGAGACGCTCAGCGACGTGCCGATGGGCGCGGTCTTTGCGGTGCTGTCGCTCGGCTCGGTCATCACGCTGGTGATCATGGCGCTTTGGCGCGTCCGACTGAGGATCAGCTACGAGTTCTGGCACATCACCCACATCCTGCTCGCGCTCATGGCCATCGGCGGCGGATTGCTGCACATGGTGGGCTGGGGCTTCTACCTGGTCGATCCCATGAAGCGCGCCCTCTGGATCGGCATGACGATCTTCTGGATCGCGCTGCTGGCGTACGTACGTATCGTGAAGCCACTCTTCATGCTGCGCCGGCCTTACCGCGTGACGGAAGTTCGCCAGGAGCGCGGCGATACGACGACCCTGGTGATGAAACCCGAAGGCCATGCGGGATTCCGCATCCGGCCCGGCCAGTTCGGCTGGCTGACGCTGTGGGGCAGCCCTTTCAAGATCACGGGCCATCCGTTCTCCTTCTCGTCGAGTGCCGAGGCTTCCGACGGCCGCGTCGAGATGACGATCCGCAAGCTCGGCGACTTCACGAACGAGATTGCCAAGGTTCCGGTCGGCAAGCGCATCTATCTCGACGGGCCCTACGGCGCCTTCACCACCGGCAACCCGGCGGACATGCACGTGCTCATTGCGGGCGGCATCGGCATCACGCCGATGATGAGCATCATCCGCACGTTCGCCGATCGCGGCGACAAGCGACCACTGATCCTGATCTACGGCAGCAAGGACTGGGAATCCGTGACCTTCCGCGAGGAACTGGACGAACTGTCGAAGCGCATCGACCTGAAGGTGGTTCACGTGCTCACGAACCCGCCCGAGGGCTGGGCCGGGGAGAGCGGCCGCATCACCGTCGAAGTGTTCAAGCGCCACCTGCCGCAGCACCATGCGGACCACGAGTACTTCATCTGCGGACCGGACATGATGCTCGACGCGATCGAAGCGGCGCTCGGCGAGATGAAGGTGCCGCTGGCCAAGTACCACTCGGAACGCTATAGCTTTGTCTAGAAGACATGATGGTCGCTCCATAGGCGAAGGAAGGCCCGTCTCCGGTATCGTGGACTGCGCACTCTGAGAGTGTGCCGAGCCACATGCGGCGGGTTTCCCCAGCCGCAAACCGTATGGAGACGGGCCATGAACGAGATTATCAAGTTCTTCGTTGGTCTGGATGCGCACAAGGACAGCATCGCCGTTGCCGTGTGTGAAGCTGGGCGAGAGCCGAGCCGTTTCGTGGGCACCCTCGGGCCTGACGTGCAGGGGGTGCTCAAGACGCTGCGCAAGTACGGTCCGGCGCGGCAGGTGAGCGTGGTCTACGAAGCCGGGCCCACCGGCTACGGGCTGCATCGAGAACTGACTCGGCGCGGCTATCGCTGCGAGATCATCGCGCCGTCCTTGATACCGCGACGCGCGGGCGAACGCATCAAGACCGACCGGCGCGATTGCGCCCGGTTGGCCGAGTTGTCCCGGGCGGGCGAACTCAAGGCCATCTGGGTGCCCGACGAAGCCCACGAGGCGCTGCGCAATCTCTGGCGCGCGCGCGAAGACGCGGTCAACATGCGCTTGAAGGTGCGCCAGCAACTCAAGGCGTTTCTGCTGCGCCAGGACCGACGCTATGCCGGCAAGACGTCCTGGACCAGGATGCATCAACGCTGGATCGCGGATCAGCGCTTTAGCCCGAAGTTCCTGACCGGCCCGTAGTCAGTACGCGGGCGCAAGCCCGCGTGTTTCTTAAGCATGAGCACCCTTGGGGTGCTTTTCTTTGCTTCAATATGTAGTCACTAAATTGACCTTGTAGTTAGCGCAACCTGATCGAGCTCGCTTCGCCCGAGTACCCAGGCGAGCGACTGGTGGCGTGCCGCAACCCCGAGCTGGCCAAGCTGCGTGCGCACAAGCGCCAGGAGCTGCTGGCGGCCACCGAAAAGAATCTGCGCACGATCAAGGAGCGCGTCGACGCGGGCAAGCTCGCTGGCGCCGATGCGATCGGCCTGCGCGTGGGCAAGGTGGTCAACCAGTACAAGGTGGCCAAGCACTTCGAGCTGGCCATCGGCGACAACAGCTTCACGTTCGCGCGCAAGCATGACGCGATCGCGGCCGAGGCCGCGCTGGACGGCATCTACATCATCCGCACGTCGCTCGATGCGCAGCGCATGGAGGCGGCCGACTGCGTGCGCAACTACAAGGCACTGGCCAACGTGGAGCGCGCGTTTCGCTCGCTCAAGACGGTGGACCTGAAGGTGCGCCCGATCCACCACCGCACCGCAGACCGCGTGCGCGCGCACATCCTGCTGTGCGTGCTGGCGTACTACGTCGAGTGGCACATGCGCGAGGCGTGGCGCGAGCTGCTGTTCGCCGACACGGACCAGCAGGCCAAGGCCGAGCGCGACCCGGTGGCGCCGGCCAGGCGATCCATGAGGGCACTGGACAAGGTCGCCAGCCACACGCTCGATGACGGCACGCCCGCGCACAGCTTCTCGACCTTGATGGCCGAGCTCGCCACGATCGTGCGCAATACCTGCCGCACGCCCAGCACCGGATCCGACGCGCCGACCTTCGACATCGTCACCACGCCCAGCGGCAAGCAGCGCCAAGCGTTCGAGCTGCTCCAGCAGATCCGGCTGTAGACAGAAAGCCGAACCCCAAACTCATGCCAAGTGCTTGTCGCACAAGGGCAAGCTCGTGCGGCGGCTACTGGAACTTCGGGCTAATGACGAGCGCCGGTTCGCCGCAAACATTCTTCCAGCTGATCGCGATCCCGCTGTTTGTGGGTGCTGTGGCACTGTTGCTCGTGCGAATCGCGAGTCGCGAGGTGACACCGCGCTTCGCCGGCGCTGTTGGGAGTTGACTACCGGAACGCGATTGGCCCTGGGTTGTTGAGCCTGCTGCCTTGGGGGCATGGGGGCGCGATGCTCGCTGCCGTCTTCATCGGTTCCCCAAGGATCCCCACCCCCCAAACCCTTCGGGCCCTTATTCCGCCGGTTAAAAGGGGCAGATGTGCTTGAAGGGCATGGTGTCCCTCAGGTTCGCGGAACAGCCGGTGCGCCATGTCCTTGCTGATGTTCGCCTCGCCGGCGAAGCTGCGCACGCTCGTTTGCTTGGCAGGGCGGCTCTGCAGCGCTTGGTTCAACAAGTCCGCTCAATCCAGAGCGAGGCCGGTCAGCTGAATCAGTTCGGCCCACTTGCCAACCTCGTTTCGGATGAATGCGTCATAGCGCTCGGGAGATGAGCTCACGACATCAACGCCGATATTTGATTCCTCCACGCGCATGGAGCCGTTCATAGCTATGCACGCCGCATCGAGCAATGCGTCGACCCGCGATGCGGGCGTTCTCCGTGGCACGGACAGCCCGGCCCAGGCATTGGCCTCGAAGCCGGGAAACCCGCACTCGCTCACGGTGGGGACCGAATCGAGGACCTCAATGCGCTGGAGACTGCTCACCGCGAGCGCACGCACGCGTTGCCGTCGGATCCATGGCAGTGCCTGGTCGGGATTGGTGAACATGAGCGGCACACGGCCGCTCAACACCTCGTTGAAGGCAGGCGCCCCTCCCTGGTAGGGCACGTGGACCATGTCGATGTTCGCGCGTTGCTTGAGCATTTCCATGGCGAGATGACCCGACGATCCGTTACCCGCGCTCGCATACGCCAGCCGGCCCGGATGATCGCACGCTTCGATGACAAGTGCCACCAGGCTTCGGGCCTGCAGCGAGGGATGCACGACAAGCACGTTCGTGGTGGCCGCGACCTGCGTGACATGGATGAAGTCGGTGCGGATGTCGATGATGCGTTCCGGGTGGAGCGCTTGACGGACGGCATCGCCGGACGACGACAGCAGTACAGTGTTTCCATCGGGTGCCGCGCGAGCGACGAATGCCGCGGCAATGGCGCCTCCCGCGCCCGGCCGGTTCTCGACGATCACCGGCCTCCCGAGTGGCGGCTCCATGTCCCGGGCTAACCGACGTGCGAGCAGGTCCGAGGAGCCGCCCGGTGGTGCGCCGACGACGAGACGGACGATGCTCGTGCCGGCTGCCCAGGCGTTGGACGCCCGCACCACGCCCGCCGTGACAAGGCCCAGCAGTGTGACAACCGCCGCGCGGCGCCGCAGCCCGCCGTGTCGACGAGTGTGCGTTAGGCCTACGATTGGGGCCGTTGCATCCAACCCCTGATTCCCAATCTTTTCCATGCGAGAGACAGCCTCGGTTCTTCTCAATCGAATACTGACGCGCGGCAAGTTCCGCCACATCCAGGTCCTCCTCAAGGTGGCGGAGTTGGGCAGCGTCCAGCGCGCCGCCGATCAGATCGGGATGGCGCAGCCCAGCGTAACGCAAACCCTCGCCGGCTTGGAAAGCCTGCTGCAGACAAGGCTATTCGAACGACATGCGCGCGGTGTGCGTCCGACCCCAGCCTGCCTTGACCTGCTTCCGATCGCGCGTCAGTTGATGCAGGGCGCTGCGGAAAGCGCAGAGATCGTCTTCGCGCGGCAGGACGAAGGCGCGAGCGTCGTCCGGGTCGTGGCCTCCGCCTCTGCGATGAACGGGATTCTGTTGAACGCGCTGCCGGCCTTCTGCCGCGCATCGCCGGCGATCAGGATCCAGATCCGCGAGGCGGAAGGCGACGATCTCCTTCTGGCCATGACGCGAGGCGAGGCCGACGTTGTGGTCTGTCGGCGGCCCGCCGTGCTTCCTGACGGCTGGTCGTTCATTCCCGTGCAGGACGACCGGCTGGCGGTGATCTGCGCGGCAAGCCACCGCCTGGCGGCGATCAGCCGCGTCACGTGGCGGCACGCATGGCGTGAACGATGGTTGCTGTCGCCTGCGGGCTCGATCGCGCGGCAGGTGTTCGACGGCCTATGCGAACAGGCGCCCGCAGACGTCGGCACCCATCCGGTCGTCACGCGCAGCCACACGTTGATCCGTCGGCTGCTCGAGGAGGAAGGGTTGCTCGGTTTCGTGCCCTGGAGTTTCGTGCGCGACCTGCTGGACGCTGGCGCGATCGTAGAGTTGCCGCTGCCCGGAGTACCGCCGATGCCCGGGCTCGGCGTGCTCGCGCGGCAAGGCGATCTGCGCGACTCCTCCTTGCGCATGCATCGCTTCTTGGCTGACATCTCGAATCACCAGCCATAGGCAATTCGAATAGCTCGCTTCCATTTCTGATTTGTCACCTGTTTGCGCATCGCGAACACTCCGCGGACCCCTTCAATTCATACACAGGAGACAGATGAAATACGAAGCATCGGCCCGATGGGGCCTGAACCGCGCTGTGCTGCCCACGCACAGGACATGGAAGCTGCTGGCGACGGCGACCCTCGCGGGCACGATCGCGGCCTGTGGCGGCGGCAACGGCGCCGGATTTCCCATTGTCACTTCGCCCACGACAGCACCGGCGCCCGTTACAACAACACCGCCGGTCGCGACGAAGCTCGCCTGCGACAACTCGATCGCCACCAACTTCAAGCCCGACGCCAACACAACAGTGCTTGTCGTGCATGCGTTCAAGGCCGGTGACCCGATCGCACTCTCCGGCACGCCGGCGACTCCGACGCCACCGATCGCAGGCGTGGACATGTGCTTCGTCAAGCTGCTCGTCGGTCCCGGCAACCCCGGACCCGCCAGTGCTCCGTCGACTTCGGCAGGCATCGGCATCGAGGTGTGGCTGCCTGCGCCGTCGGCGTGGAACCACGTCATTCGCGCGATGGGCAGCGGTGGCTGGGCCGGTGGAGCGCACGCCGACCCGACGCAGATCGGCTCGCGCGCCCAGTTCCTGCCGGCCGTCAACAAGGGCTACGTCATCTCGGCATCCGATCATGGCCACGCGCTGCTCAACAACGGCTCTTTCGCGATGAACCCCGACGGCACCATCAACACAGTGCTCTGGCAGGACTTCGCGGAGCGCAGCCTTCACGAGATGGCCGTGAAGACCAAGGCGCTCGCCACGGCCTACTATGGCCAATCGCCAGCTTATTCCTACTGGGATGGCTTCTCGACGGGTGGACGCCAGGGCTTCAAGCTGGCCCAGAAGTATCCGAACGACTTCAACGGCATCCTGGCCGGCTCCCCGGCCTTCAATTGGACAAACTTCATCACGGCCGAGCTCTATCCGCAGGTAGCGATGCAGCGCGAACTGGGCGCGCCGATGGCCGCGTCGAAGATCGCCCTTGTCAGCGGCGCGGCTGTCAAGTCGTGCGACACGCTGGGCCTGGGCTTCCTGGCTGATCCGCTGCAATGCAGATACGACCCGACCAAGGACGCGAACGTGCTGTGCGCGGGCGTAACCGGCAACGGCGTGACGGGCGCCAGTGCCAATGCGTCGTGCGTCAACCTTGCCGAAGCACGCGCAATCAGCCAGATTTGGTACGGACAAACCGTCACAGGCACTTTTCCCGATCCCTCGGTAGACAACGGCGCTGGCCCCACACAAGGCAGTCCCGATCAGCTTTGGTGGGGACTGACGCGTGGGACCAACCTGGCCCTGTCGTTGGCCGGCACGACGCCGTTCCCGATCGCAACCGACCAGGTGGCGCTGGAGCTTCAGGATCCATCCTACGCGGGCTCCACTTTCACGAATGCAACAGGCAACGGAACCAGCCGGTGGAAGTCGCTCGACTATGCAGCGCTGGCGGAAGCATCCGCACGAGGCGTCGCATTGCAAGACGCGTTCAGCAACATCAACACGGACAATCCAGATCTCGGCGCGTGGCGGGATGCGGGCGGAAAGATACTGACCTATCACGGCCTGGCCGACGACAAGATCATGCCCCAAGGTTCGCTCAACTACTTCTCGCGCGTTGCGGCAACGATGGGCGGAACGTCAGCCGTGCAAGCCTTCGATCGACTGTTTCTGATTCCCGGCCTCGCACACGACAGCACCTTCTCGACGAGCGCGTCAATAGATCCGTCCACCAACGCGAACCTCGCCGGCGCCAAGGTGCCTTTGCCGCAGTACGTCAACGGGCGCGACGAACTCTTCCTGGCCTTGCGCAACTGGGTGGAGCAAGGCATTCCACCGAACCGTATTGAAGTGAGCTCGGCGGACGGCAGCATCGCCATGCCGCTGTGCCTGTATCCGCAGAAGGCGACATATGCGGGGACTGGGTCGGTCAAGGCGGCTGCCAGTTACACCTGCCAGTAGTCGCGAACAGCTCGACCGCAGTCAAGATTTCACTGAAGACGGCATTCGGGCAAGCCGTCGGGCTTGCCCTCTCCATTGGCTGCGTAACGTGCCTGCTCGGTGAACACCGACAGCATCATGCTCAAATCGGCGCGCAGGATAGATGTCCGCAGCCGACTGCTTAACCGCCGGGGGGGGAAAGATGCCGAAGACCTTTGCTTCACCTCGACGAGATAATCTGGCAAGCGCTGCGGTCCGGGTACGCCGCAACGATCCGGCGAGCGGCTGCTTCCGGTTGAGCTGCGGACATAGGACTTCAGGGCGCCAACTTCGGCATCGGGCCCTGACCGCCATCTCTCGACATTTGGAAGCAGCCGTTGACATGCCCCGACGCCCATGCCAATCCAATGCCGCTGCGTCCGACCACTGCCCTGCCCCATATGTCCTCACGGACGAAGGTCAAGTTCCGAAGTAGACCAGCCGGTCGCGAAGAAAGGCGCGGATGTCAGCTTTCAACGCTCGCCGTCGTTGGGCGTAGAAATTCGATCGGCAGCAACCAGTCTTCTTGAAACATTCGCTCCCGGGGTCCTGCGCGCGTTGGGACCGATAAGGGCGCGTTATCGCCTACCTGCCCCGCCGCGCAGTGTCGCCCTGTCCCAGCGCTGGCACGATTGGCGTCCGCTCCGGGGTGTCGTCACGTAATCGAATCGGCGCGCGGAAGCACTGCCTCCCAGCCGCGGCATGCCGGCCCAACGGTGCATGGCACCGGCTTCTTACCGCTGCGGTAGTAGGCGAGCATGCGACGAGACAGGCCAAGCGCTTCCGCGGCCGCGTCGAGCGTCATCTCGTGCCGCGCCATCCAGTTCCAAATGAACTCATGCGAGTACCCGCCCGCCTGTTCGATCGCCCGGGAGCGCAGGTTGTCCGCTGCGAGTTCGAGTCGGTCGTCATCGGCCCAGATCACGCTACCGCCCCTTTCGCCTACCTTTGCCGTCGCGAACACGGCGGGGTCGGACAAGCGAGCCAGCGGACGATGCTTGCGGATGACCGGCTTCAGATCGACCTTGAAGACAGCTCCGTCCGCGAAGCTCAACCCGAGGATGCCTCGAGCCACTGGCGTGATCGAAGTGAGAGTGAAGTGCTTCGTTGTCATGGGTCAAGTTCCCTGCCGTTGCCAGGCACCGGTCCTGGCTACGCAGCATGCTTGAGTTGCGGACAGGCGAACCGCTCGAGCCTTGCAAGCAGACTGCGCAGTCGATCCGCTACGGTCGCATGCAGTTCCCTGAACCTGGGATCTAGCACACCTTCGTCGAGGGACGTCGTCTCGATCAGGCAATCGATGACCTGGTTGAGGCGAACTCGGGCGTCCAGTTCGACTTCATCCTCGAGCAAGGGTCTGACAATCGCTTCGCGCAACGCATCGCCGCGCATCAGTGTGTTTTGAACCGACAGGACCAGCTCGCCTTCGGCATCCACGTGGATGTCTCCGAGCGCCACGAACGTGACCCGTTCCTGACCCGTCCTGTCCGTCGTCCGCAGCACTTCACCTTCCTTCGGCGCAAGGGCAAAGTGCGGAAGTTGCCACTCCGATCGCGCGATCGCGGTGCGATTGAAGACGTCGGAATTGGTTGCGGTGACGGTGGTGTCGTTGACGGTGGCGGTGGCGGTTTGCAGCATCGAGGGCTAGTTCCTTGAGTTTTCGAAGGCCTCGATGGTCTTCAAAAAATGAAAAAGCTCCAAAAAAACTTGTTGCTGCTGAGCTACTCCGGAGTTTTGGAGAAAACTCTTCGACGTGATAGCTGCGCGCGATCATCCCTTCGGCCCGTCCGCACCGATCTCCTCGTCCGGCTGAGTTGCTCGCAGTAGCCATAAGCCGAGGAACTTGGCCATGGTGTTGACCATTTTCAAGGTCGCGCACAACTACTGCTTACCGGACTCGAAGGGCAAAATGCCCGCGATGAAGCTCGGACTTGCCAAGGGGCCGGTGGCGCTGGAAGACATTTTGCACTTCTCTGGCTAACTCATGCCGTTCTGAGGTGGTTGCGTTGGGCATGACGTTCATTCCGTAGCCGTCAGCATATCGTCAGTGCGCGTTCCACGCAGAAGCGATGCGTCGCCTTCAAAGAAATCAGGGCAGGTTGAACAGCCGCCCCGCCCAATCAGGTTTTCGCTGCTCAGGGCAGCAGAAGCTTCACTTTCGCGCTCACGTCCAGTGTGCACTGCGTCGTGACTGAGGCGAACTTCGAGGCATTGCGAGAGCGCCAATCGAGACATCGCACTTGGTCAGTCAAGGCAACTCCAGTGACCTTGCCCGAGGACGGCGTGACCGGCACTTCGAAGGGATAGCCCTTCGCCTGGTTGGTGACCGGGCAGCAGAGCATTAAGCCGCTCTTTCCGTTGTACGTCGCCGGTGAGAGCACCAGAGCGGGACGGCGACCCGCCTGTTCATGCCCCGCTTGGGGGTCGAAGTCTAACCAGACAACATCGCCACGGCCTGGGACGTACGCACCCGTCACCAAGCTTCAACCCCTACCGCCGGCCCTTCCAGCGCCAAACCATGATGGTTTTCCGGCGTCATCTTCGCCAGCAGGTCTTCGAGGCTTTCGGTCGCCGGCTCGATGACCAGCCTACCCCCTTCAACCCGCAGCTCAAGACTCTGGCCGACCTGCATACCGGCGTCTTTCAGCGCCGGAGCAGGGACACGCACAGCGGCGCTGTTTCCCCACTTTTGAACTTCAACACGCATGTTCCTCTCCTTGCAATGTAGATACATTGTAGATACCTTTGGCGCCGAATGCAAGCTCCCTCGAGGGCATGCTGATTAGCCTCGTCACGTAGTGATGCTCCCGTCGGACCATCCGACGGGTAGCAAGTTACGTGAGGCAACAGCTCAGCTCGGGTAGCAATTCCGACGAGTCAATGCGGCGCTCAGCGTCAACTATCTTGAGCGGTGCGGTCGAGCATGATCATTGAGTTGGGGTTGCGCTGCGTTGCCGGCGAGCCGGCAACGCAGCGCGGCGTCGGTACCGCGCCCGACGGGCTCCGAGTATCGAATGGAGTGACCGGCCGGGCGTGGCGCGTCAGATTTGCGCCAGGCCGCCGTCGACGGCGACCTCGCTGGCGGTCATGAAGCTGCTGTCCTGGGACGCGAGAAAGGCAGCCGCCGCCCCGAGCTCCGCCGGATCGGCCATGCGCTGGAGCGGATTCATCGAGGCGAACATCTTCATGCCTTCCTCGCCTAGCGCTGCCTTCGCGAGTTCGGTCGCCGTCGGCCCGGGTGACAGCACGTTGACCCGGATACCGGTGCCCTTCAGGTCCTCCGCCCAAGTTCGCGCGAGGTTGCGCACTGCCGCCTTGCTCGCGCTGTAGACGCTGAATGCCGGGGCGCCCGTGGTGCCGGCGCTCGATCCGGTCAGGATGATCGAACCGCCTTGGCCCATCAGCGGCAGCGCCTTCTGCACCGTGAAGATCGTGCCCTTCACATTGGTGTCGAAAGTCTCGTCAATGTGCTCGGCGCTGATCCCGCCGAGAGCAAGCGGGCTTCCCGCCCCGGCATTGGCGAAGACGATGTCGAGGGTTCCGCGCTCGGCCTTCACCGCCGCGTAGAGTCGGTCGAGGTCGTCCAGATCGGAGACCGAGCCCCTCACCGCGCGGGCATTGGGCCCGAGGTCGGCCACAGCGGCGTCGAGAGCTTCCTGCCGGCGGCCGAAGATGAAGACGAAGGCGCCCTCCTCAATGAAGCGCTTTGCCGCCGCGAGGCCGATGCCGGTAGCGCCGCCAGTGATCACAGCGGTCTTTCCATTCAGTCTGGTCATGTCATGAATCCTTAGTTGGAGTTGCAGGGAAGCTGAATAAATGCTTGCCTGAGGACAACTATGGAGTTCTGATAACCTGTTGACAAGTATGCACTTTTTGGTAAGTATCAAAAAATGACGATGCCTTCTCAAATCTGCGATACGGGCTGCGGGCTCAACGCGACGCTCCGCGTCATCTCGGGCAAGTGGAAACCGCTGATCCTGTTCTTTCTGCGCGACGGCCCAAAGCGCTATGGCGAGCTCAAGCGCTTGACACAAGGCGTCAGCGACAAGGTTCTGATCCAGCAATTAAAGGATCTGGAGGCCGATCGTGTGCTGGCGCGGACCGACTACAGGGAGGTGCCGCCGCGCGTGGACTACACGCTGACGCCGCTCGGTCGCAGCTTGGCCAACGCGATCGTCCCGCTGTGCACCTGGGGAACCGAGAACGCGGCGGAAATGGCAAGCATCTTCGCCAAGCACGACACCTTGCTACCACAGGGTGCTGAAAAGCCGCTGAGACGGACGCCCCTCCAGTCCTGGGAGGACGGCACGTCGGATACGTCGATCAAACTGTCAAGATGACGCTGACGGGCTATAACAAGTTGGACTTGAAGCGGGAGCGCACGCGCGGCCGGCTACCAGGCGCGATAGCGCCCAGCTTTCTGCCTTGCGCGTCTATTCGCGCTTGAAGCCGTGATGGACAACAGCGGCCTGCATTCGGCGGCTCCTGTTTTCGCGTGAAAACGAGCAGACCTGATTCCTCGCCCAGAAACTCCCGAACCAAGCGGCCGGCGCGATCCCGGCTCACACGCGGAGCAAGAGGTGCAGCCGTGTCTGGTAGCCGCGTCGGCTTTCGAGTAGGCTGTCGAAGCATCGACCGATTCAAGTTAAGAGCACCCCGTGGTCGGCTGAGACAAGTGCTCGCGTATCGGGGTCGGATTTAGACGCAGACTCAGCCGTCGGTCTCAAATGCGCCTGCCGATCCCGAGCCAGTCGGGACGACTCGGCCTTGTTGCCAAAGGGCCTTCAACTGGTCGACGAACCATTTTCCGGCAGGCCCTGGAGGCGCCGAGGCGCGATGGAATGCGGACATCGTCAACATGAAACCCGTTAAGGGCATCTCGTCCACATCCAGGGTGACCAACGTTCCGGCAGCGACATCCTTTTCGATCATGTGCCAGGGCATGCCGCCCCACCCCACGCAGTCTTTGAGAAAGGCATGTTTCGTGGACAGATCCGCCAGTCGCCAAGTCATCGGCGACGCAACGGCGAAGTCCCGACCGGCCGTGAGGTCGGATCGGTCGGTGAGCACCAGTTGGACGTGCTGCGCCAGTTCGCGCCGCGGCACGCGTCCCCCAAACTTCGCGAGGGGATGACATGCCGAAGCAACCGCGATCAACGGCAGTTCGCCCAGTCGCTCGCTGACCAACGTCGGGAAGGCGCGCGGCAAGGGAGGAAGGACACCCAGGCTACATCGGCCGTCCAGAACCGGTTGATATGCCGCGCCCAAAGCTTCGACAAAAAGCCGAAGCGGCGTCAACGGGAACTGGGTCGCGAACGCTTTCGCGACGGCGCTGACGACGCCGGTAGGGAAGAACACATCGATCACGACGGATAGCTCTGCCTCGACGCCGGACGTCATGAGCTTGGCGCGAGCCTTCAGCGTGTCCACGCTGGAGACGATGTTGCGGGCGTCCGCGAGCAACAGCACGCCCTCTGCCGTGAGCTTCGGGAATCGGCCCGAGCGATCGAAGAGCACCACGCCGATCTGGTCTTCCAGCCCACCGACCCAGCCGCTCACGGCGGACTGAACACGGTTCAGCTTTCGAGCCGCCGCCGAGAAGCTCCCCTCGTCGACCGCAGCGATGAAGGTTCTGAGCTGATCCAGAGAAACACCATCGAGCATGCACACCCCTTCCATCTCGAATGGAGATGAATTGCATCTCAATATACCGTCTTCTCAGATGCCCCGGCCGTCGCCACCATTGGTAGCCAAGCAGCAAGGGGCGTAGGCAACAGCAGCCAGTTCGGCATCGCTCACGGCCGGTCCCCCAACAAAGGAACCTCCATGACTTATTCCATCATCGGCAGCGGCAGCGTCGGCAAGGCCCTGGCCAGTCAATTTGCCCGTCATGACATCACCGTCGGTATCGCCAACAGGCGCGGGCCGGACTCGCTGGTGGCAATTGCCCAAAAGCTCGGCAACTCGGTGGCTCCGATGACGCTTGCGCAAGCGCTCGAGGCCGACGTGATTGTCCTCGCGGTTCCCTTCGAGTCGCATCGCGACGTCGCCGAGGCCGCCACGACGTGGCATGGCAAGGTCGTCATCGACGCCACCAACGCCTATGGCGTGCCGCTGTCCGACCTGGACAACTTGCCGTCTTCGGCGATCGTGGCGAAGGCAATGCCCGGAGCGAAGCTCGTCAAGGCGTTCAACCATCTGCCCGCAGGCGTGCTCGCCCAGGAGGCCGGCACTGCCGCTGGTCGTCGGGTGATCTTCACGTCGAGCGACGATGAAGGCGCGAGCGCGACGGTGGCCGCCTTGCTCGAACGTCTCGGCTACGCGCCAATCAGTCTCGGAAAGATCGCGGAAGGCGGGCAACTCGTTCAGGCGCGGGACAAGAGTTGGGCGCCCCTCATTTTCCAAGACCTGTTCAAGCCGGCGAACTGAACTATGTACGACCATGTCATCTGGCCCAAGCGTTACGACCCGAGGACGTCGGCGATCTACGCACTCAACGACATCGACGTGAAGGCACCGCCTGAAGTCGTGTGGCAACTGCTTGTCGATACCGAGCGCTGGTCCGACTACTTTCCTCCCGAAGATCAAGTCAGGATTCTGTCCGGCGAGACCGCACTGGGACTCGGCACCCACACAGCCGGGTAACGGTGGGTTTTCCGATGAACCTGATCGTGACGGAGTGCGCGCCCTTTCGCAGGCTCGCGTGGGCGACGACGGTCGACGGCGACAAGACCGGTTCGAGCGCATACCACGGCTGGGTCACCACCTAGACGGAAGCCGGTTGCCACGTGCTGACTGAAGAGACGCAACAAGGCGTCTTCTTCCTCGATGAACTCGGACGCAAGCATCCCGGCGCGCTCTATCGATACCACCAGGACTGGGTGGAACGCCTCGCCCATGCCGCCGAAGCCGAAGTCGCGAAGAAGGCTGCTTTGACGACGCTGTCTTGAAACCTGAGCGTGCAGCAACGCGCTCGCATCACCAAAGAGAAACTCATGAAAATCGAACTCAAGGGCCGCAAGGCCATCGTGACGGGATCCACAGCAGGCATTGGTCGCGCGATCGCCGAGGGACTCGCACGTGCAGGCGCATCGGTCGTCATCAATGGGCGCGGGGAAGAGCGCGTCGCCACCGCGTTGCGCGAACTTCGTGCGCTGCTGCCTGACGCCGACTTCGTGGGCGTGGTCGCCGACCTGTCGACGCCCGAAGGCGCAGCAGCGCTCGCGGCTCAGGTCAACGAGGCAGACATTCTTGTCAACAACGCAGGCACCGCCCATCCCAATGGCTTCTTCGAACAGGAAGACAGCGAATGGCTGGACCTGTTCCAGCTCAACGTCATGAGCGGTGTGCGCGCCGCGCGGCACTACATGCCCGGGATGGTCAAGCGCGGCTGGGGCCGAGTCGTGTTTATCAGCAGCGAGTCCGGGGTCGCGATTCCGAAGGAAATGATCGACTACGGCATGACGAAGACGGCGCAGCTCGCCGTCTCTCGGGGACTGGCCGAATTGGTCGGGGGCAGCGGTGTCACCGTTAACGCGGTATTGCCAGGGCCGACCCGCTCCGAGATCCTGGGCAACTGGATGAAGTCGACCGCTGAAGAGCAAGGCATCACGCAGGAGGAAGCTGAACAGAACTTCCTGAAGACGATGCGACCGACGACGCTCATCAACCGGTTCACGACGACCGAGGAGGTCGCGAACATGGTGGTCTATGCGTGCTCAGAACAGTCCTCCGGAACGACCGGTGTCGCATTGCGCGTCGACGGCGGCGTCATTCGCGCCATCCCTTGAATTGCCGCGCCTGCTCGCACCACTAGGGACACGCTGATCTATGAGCCACATCGTGCACGCAGAGATCGATCCACGTCGCGCGACGACTTCGACGCGCGCAACGGTAGCGCAAGGGTCTTCGTCGCGACGTTAGAAGCCTCTTTCGAGGCCGTTTTGCACTCCTCAAGACGCACCTCGGCGGCGAAGCAAGCGCTTGATCACAGCTGCTCAGGCTACCGGTGCGACCGATTCATCGCTCCTTCCATATGTCCAAGGGCAAAACGGCCAACCTTCGACAGTTGCCCAGATGCACGCACGAATGCAAGCGATGACGATGCGAGGATCCTGCGCCAAGGGCACATTCTCAATAAAAATCAACATGGCAATCCTTTCCGAGCTGGAGCGTCCTCGACGGTTCTCGTCACCATCACCGGCGATCGACGGGCGCGGAGCGCGCCCAATGGAAGTTCCCCGTCCGATTCCGGCCGAAATGAAGCAGCGATTGCTGACGCCATGCCTGCCGCGGTCATGCCCACTGACATCGGCATGTGCATGGGTACGCCAGCGTGCAAATCAGAAGGCATGACGGATACCCAGGTCGTAGCCCATCGACTTGTTCGGCAGCGCATTGCCGACACTGCCCGGGATCGCGCCGGTGTAGAAGGCCGGGGAACCTGTGACACCCAGAGCAGCGCCACCCTTGTCGTTGATGTACGCAAAGGTTGTGTATAGCGCTGTGCGCTTCGACAGGTTGTGCACGTATCCGATAGCGAACTGGTCAGCCTTCGGTTGCGAAGCGAAGACGCTCACCGGCAGGTTGTTGTACTTCACAGCGGAGTACGACGCCCGGATCAAGCCAACGCCGACTGGAACAGTCACGCCAAACACGCCGCCATTGGCACCGGGCTTCGTGGTACCGAAAGGATTGAACGCGTTGGTCGCATAGGCGGTCTTTTGCTTGTTGTTCGAGTATTCACTGAAGAGTTTGACAACGCCGAGGTCGTAAGAAGCTCCGAGGTTCCAGGTATCCAGGGTGGTCGTGGTACCCGCGTAGTAGTTGGAACTGATGGTGCTCTCGGCATAGGCCAGCGCAAAGTCCAGCGGGCCATTGGTGTAGCCGACGCGCCCACCTACATAACGGCCAGCCCGCGCGTTGTTCGGCGTCAGGGCCAGCGCCGGGTTTGCGACGATCGCGGTGACGCCCGGGGGGGTCAGACCACCCGGGTCGTACGAGACCTGTTCATTGAAGGCATACATGAACTGACCGTAGAAACCACCCAGGGTCGGCGGCAGGAAGTAGCCCACCGAGTTGACGGATCGCACGTAGTTCGGGTTGGACTGGAAGCCGCTGTTGGGAACGCCGAGGGCGGCGCCGCCGCTGGCGGTCGTAATCAAGTTGGTGCCCACGCCGTTGGCGCCGAATGGGTCAAATACGGTGTCGTTCCAGAATGTTGGGCTGAAGTCCTTGCCCAGGCGGACTTCGCCGAAGTTGCCGGAGAGGCTAACCGTCGAGCGACGGTTGAAGCTCAGGCCGCCGCCAGGGGCGGCGCCATTTCCGTTGTCGTTGGTCATGCCGGCTTCGAGCCAGAAGCCGGCAGCCAAACCGCCGCCGAGGTCTTCCGTGCCACGGAAGCCCAGGCGGCTTGAGTTGTAGCCAGAGCTGGTCAAGGCCGTCGCGGTCTTGTTGACGCTCACGCCGAAGGGCGTTTCCGACTGGTTCTTGAAGCCGCTGATTGCGGCGTCCACCACGCCAAATACCGTGACAGACGACTGTGCCGAAGCAGCACCGGCAACAGCCAGAGAAGCTAGGGCAACCAGAGTTTTTTTCATTGCAATTGTCTCCGTTGAGGCTCTAAAGAATCCGATCAGGGTGGCCAGCCCTTGATCGTGGGCGATGAGGTGCGCCGCGGACGATAGAGCTCGCCATCTGGCGGGGTTATCGTCTGTCTATGCTATCGTTAGCATAAATTCTAGAAGAGACATTGCGGGAATGTCAACAGTCTTGATGCACCTTCACTCAAGGTTGTTTGCAGTTTTCTTATGCATCGACGGCTTGGAACGGGAGCAGTTTTGGTTGGCAATCGCCATCCAATATGCTATCGTTAGTGCATTCCTGCACCATCTCTCCCATGGTCACAATCAAAGACATCGCCGCCCGACTCGAGGTCTCCGCTTCCACTGTTGGCCGCGCCTTGGCCGACGACCCCCGCATCAGCTCTGCCATGAAGCAGAAGGTGCTCGAGATAGCGAACGAGATGGGCTATGTCGCCAACCGTGCGGCGCGCATGATGCGCGGGGTCTCCAGCAATTTGGTGGGCCTGGTCGTTCCCGACATCCGCAACAGCTTCTATTCGACGATCGCGCACGCGTTGTCGAAGTGCCTGGAGAGCGCGGATCTTCAATTGACGCTGTCAGAATCCGACGACGACCGCTTGGTCGAGTTGCGCCACATCCGCGAACTCACCAGCGTCAATGTGGCGGGCATCATCATCGTGCCCACGGCCCGGCCGCATCCAGAGTCGGTGCGCCTTCTCAAGATGACGCCACGCATCCAGTTGCTGCGCAGACATGCCTCGCTGGGGGACCATTGGTTTGGCATCGACGACACGCAGGCGATCTTCCAGGCAACCAGGCACCTGGTCGAACTCGGCCACCGGCGCATCGGCTATATCGGCGGCACCACGGACCTTCCTACTGGAGCCGCACGCCTACAAGGGTTTCACAACGCCCTCGCCGGAAGCAAGGCGGCCACGCATGCGCGAGAGGAACTCGGAGTGCCGTCGTCGACGGATTTCGGCCGTGATGCGATACGACGCCTGCTCGCACTGCGCAGCCCACCCACGGCGGTAGTCCTGGGTTCGGTCCAGAACACGCAGGGCGTTCTGGAGGAACTGCTGGCAAGCGGCGTGCACGTGCCCGAACAGTTGTCCGTTGTTGGGTTCGGGGACGAGTTGGGCTTCAGATGGTGGGGACCGGGACTGACGACGATGAGCCTCCCCGTCTCCGAACTGGCCACTGCGTGCGGCCTGTGGTTCATTCATCAGCTGAAACAGAAGTCTGCAGACGCAGCGCCCTACAGCGCTGTCTCGCCGCCGACGCTCGTTGTGCGCGGCAGCACCCGAGGAATGGAGGCAGCGAACGCCAACCGCGCCGAAACGCATCCTCGCCTTTCCTCGCCAACTCGCTGACTGATCATTCCCTCGGCAGGCCGAGAACAATGCTTGCGATCGTTCCCCGTCCATGCCCTTGTCTATCGATCGCACCTCAATGACCTCCCATTGCAAAGTGACGCCTACCGACGCCTCTAGGGCGCGTCGGCACAATCCCGTCTAGAACCAGCGGCGGCAGATGTCACTGAGTTCTTGAGATGGATGCTTGATCAAGCCAACGGCGAAGCCTCTGACCTGATCTTTGTCTTGCTCGTCGGTGATGTACTCGACGGGCGACTTGCCATCGATCCGCGCCAGCAGCAGGCCAGGCAGCAATCGCGCGGCCCGGCGTTGCACTTCGTGCGCAGGCTCCCAACCAACTTGGTCGAGGTAGCCGCGCATCAGTGCCATGAACGCCCGCGCGAAATCAGCGCTGTGCGACGGCACGACAACCGCCTTCAACACAAGATGGTTGAGGCAGAACGCGAGATCAAACGCCGGATCACCATACCAGGCGCATTCCGCGTCGAGAAGCACCGGTCCGCGCGGACCGGCCAGGATGTTCTTCGGGCTCACGTCGCCGTGGACCAGCGCGTGCGTGGTGCCTGCTGTTTGCGCCACCAGCGCCAACAGCGCCGCCGAGACCTCGGGATAGCGTGCCGCCGTGGCGACGAGGTAGGGCTCCAGTCGCAAGGCATAGAAGTTCTCAATCGTGTCGAAGCGCTTGGCCACGTCGATCCGCCAGGCACTTTCCGCGTGGATCGCTCCAAGCACCTTACCCACCGCAGCGGCCAGATCGACGTCGACCTCGCCCGCTAGCAGTTGCTGCTTCCACACCGGATGGTCCTCCGGCTCCAAGTAGGTCATAGCAAACAGGCCTGCTTCCACATCCTGCGCGATGGGCGTCGGCACATTGGCAGGGCAATGTTCCGACACGAATTGCATCCAAGCCCACTCATAGGCATTGCGAGAGACTGGAGCCTCCCACACCTTGGCGACCTTCAGTTGCTGCAGCGCGCGCTTGACGCAAATTGTGCGATCGCCCAAATCGACCTTCCAGATGTCGGAAGACACGCCTCCGGCCAACTCCTGCCAGTGCGCTTTGACGCCAGGTTTTGTTAAGCCTTGGGCTTCGACGAAGTGGACTAGATCGCGGTCCGGCACGGGTGCATTCGACATGGTGTCTCCTTAGCTGCGGCGAACCGGCTGGTTGCGCCCCTCGTGCGGCGCCTGGCCCGACAGGACGCGCACCACCTCCTGGGCAGCGCGACGTCGCAATTCTTCCAACGACGCGTCGGACGAGAATGCGACATGCGGCGTCAACATCGCGCCGGGACTGGATCTCAGTTCGTCCGGCACCAGTGGCTCCGACTCCAGTACGTCCAACCCAACTGCGGACAGACGACCGGACGTAAGGGCCTCAATCACTGCCGCGGTGTCCACAACGGCGCCTCGGCTGACATTGATGAGCAGGCCACCCGGTCGCATCAGGGCTAGCCGCTCGCAGTCGATTAAATGTTTGGTGACCGGTACCAATGGCGCATGCACTACAACGATGTCGCTGTTGCGCATCAGGCTGTCCAGATCCATCGGCTCGACGCCTGGCTGCGGTGTACCCGGAAATGGGTCATAAGCCAGCATCCGGCAGCCGAACGCAGACAGCTTGCGGGCGGTGAGGCGGCCGATGCGCCCGAACCCTACGATGCCGCAGGTCAGGTTGGCGAGTCGCTTGAGTTTCGCGCTCGCTGGGTTCCAGCGTCCGGCCCGAACCTCGCGATCAAAGTGATTCAGACCACGGGTCCAGGACAGGATGAATCCAAGCGCGTGGTCGGAAACCTCTTCCACGCAATAGTCTGGCACGTTCGTTACCCAGACTCCACGGTCGGTCGCGGCCTGCACAGCAATGTTGTCCAGCCCGACGCCCAGGCGGGCCACTATCTCGAGCGGCAGGCTGGACCGGATCGCTTGCGCGGAGACCTCCGCCCAGCACGTCATGATCCCGTGCGGTTGATGCGCGGCGACCAGAGTATCGATGTCTGACACGTTTGATGGCGCGGCCGGGCCACTCACGAGACGCAGGCCCGCAGATTCAATGACCCTGCGCTCGATGGAATCATCGGGCCAGGCGTAGTCAGTCAGCAAAACAGTCTTGGTCATGGTCAATACCTACGATGAGACGAGGGCGAGCCCTCGATGAAACAAATGCGTTGGGCCCCTAGGCCGTCGATGCCTGCTTCCACCACGTCGCCGGGGTGCAAGAAACGACCATGGTGGCTGCCAAATCCAGCCGGGGAACCAGTGCAGATCAGGTCGCCTGGCAGAAGCGCGACATGTCGCGACAGGTAGGCAATCTGTTCGGCAATGCCGAACACCATGTCGTCCGTGCAACCGTTCTGCATGAGCGCGCCGTTGAGACGCAGCCACAGGCGCAGCGCACCGGGATCGCTCACGTTCCAAGAAGGTACGAACCACGGCCCGGCGGGCGGAAGTCCTTCGGCAGCGATGGCCTGCAGGACATGCGTCGAGTTGCAAGCGGCCCGCAAGGGCTCGATCAGTCTCGACCACTGACCCTGAAGCCCCGCCAGATCGAGCTCCCCCGCAAGCCCATGGGTCGAAGCGAGGGCCAGGCAACGATTCAGTCCTAGCGCGCGCGCGCCCGTCGCCAGAGCCAAGTAAGGTCGCTCATCACCTATCGAGGCATTGATCATCACGACGCTCACGCAAGCGCTCCCTCTTGTGCTGACTGGCGGCGTCGCTTCGCTGCGCGCACCGTCTCCCGTGCAACCCAAAATTTGGGTACGACTGTATTCACAGCTTCTCTTGGCAGATGAGCGCCGCGTTGCCCTTCAACAAGGTTGAGCAGCCGCGGGGCCAACCGGTCGACGCGGGCATTGGAATGCTCATGGCGGCCGAAGCCCTCAGGGGCACACGACGTAATTCGAGAAGCCCCCGTTGCGGTCCTTGAGGCCGGAGATCGCCTCGTTCACACGTTCCAGGGGGAATGTGACGTCTTCCAAGTACGACAGGTCGATCGTCCCGGTGCTCACCATGTCGGCCATCTCTTGGCCTTGCGTGGCGCTAAACCAATTCGACCCGATCAACTGGATCTGCTCATCCATCAGCCACTTCATGTCGATCGGCAACGCGTCGGACACACCGCCGATATTCACTACCTTGCCGCCGCGCCGCACGCCCTTCATCGAATCCAGCATCGTCTCGACCGGTGCGCGGGCGCCTAGTGCGCTGATCGCGAAATCGACGCCGTCGCCGTCGGTCTGCGCCCTCGCCCATTCCCCGGTGCGCCGTTCCCCCAACGCCATGACTTCGATGCGCTCGGGTGCTAGCGCCTTCACGCGCTCCAGCAGAGCCAGATCCCGGCCGGCGCCCAGAATCTTGGACAGTCCCATCGCCAAGCCGAGCACGGTGGCCGCGACGCCCAGCGTACCGGTGATGCCGTCAATCAGGCCGACTTGTCCCGGGCCAGCGCCGGCATTGTGCAGCGCCCCGTAGGAGGTGCCGAGATAGCCAAACCGTCCAGCCTTCTCGAAGCTGAGGTTGTCGGGAATGTTCACCAGCGCGTATTCAGGAGCTGTCATGTACTCACTGAAACCGCCGTACGGGTACAGGTCGAAGATGCGTTGCCCGTCTGTGCTGGTGCTGAAGTAGCCATTGAGCGTGTAGTAGCGGCATTGGCTACGGCGGCCCGAGCGGCAGGCCTTGCACGATCCACAAGAACGCAGCGGGCTCACGTACACGCGATCGCCCGGCTTTGCATTGATCACCGCCTCACCGACCTCCTCGACAACGCCGGCCGGATCCAAGCCGAAGATGGCCGGAAACTTGGCGAGCGGCTGGTGCGGAAACCAGCTCGGCCAGTTGTTGATGACGTTCGCCATGTTGGGAACGATGCCGCACGCCTTCACGCGCACGAGCACGTCGTTGGGCCGAGGCTTTGGCACCGGGATGGTGTCGAGGGTCATCGGGGTGTGCAGCTGGTGCAGCCGCGCCGAGGTCATTGTCCTCATGATTTCTCCTGTTGCGATCCGGGGTATGCGATGTCACTGGAAGGCGCCACTCGGCGGGCGGAACTTCGCCGGCCAAACGGTCACCCACTTGCCGCCCTGCACCTGCTTGAGCTTGGTGTCGGGCGCGCTACTATTGAACTTGCCTTCGAACGAACGAACGCCGAGCACGGTCTGCACTTTGTTGACCTTGAGCCAGGACGCCATGGCCTTGTCGTCAATCTTGCCGGCGCCATTGGCAGCGGCCTCCAGGATCTGCCATGCAGCAAATTCCGACGCAGCCTGGTATTCGGCCACCGGATACGGCAAGCCGGCCGCCTTGGCTTTTTGCACAAACGCTGTAACGAAGTCCGCGGCACCCGTATTCTTGGTGAACGGGTCGTGGTCTTCGAACCAGGTCAGGCTGGTCACACCGGCAGCGTTGGGGTTCGCCGCCGTCGGACCCGGCGCCGGGAACAGGTAGAAGTGGCGCTTCGGTAGGTAGTCGATGCGCTTCATCGCATCGAGCAGCTGCACCGCCTCCATGCCCACTGCGCCGGACCACAATACGTCTGGGTTGGCGTCCTTGATGCGGGCGGCAATCGCGCCAAAATCCCGCGTTCCGAACTCATACTCGAGCGTTAGCACGTTCTTGAGCCCACGCTTTTGCGCGATCTCTTGGCCTCCCTTCGCCAAGTCGAGCGCCGACGGGAACTTGCTGGTGACGAAGGCGATGGATTTAGGCGGATTCGGCAGGCTGGCATATCCATCGAGGATGAGTTCCGTGTCTGCGAGGCGCGGATCAGGACCCAGGGGCAGCGAAGGGAACTGCAGGTCGTACGGCGCCAGCGCAGGCTCCCCCAGGCTGCTTTGAATGAATAGCTTGTTGAACCGCTGCGCAACGCCCATGGCGGCGATGATCGAACTGGTGCCGTAAGGGCCCATCAGCAGGTCGACCTTTTCCGCAATGACCAGGCGCTCGTACAGCGTACGGGCGTTTGCCGACTGCGACTGGTCGTCCAGTACTACGAACTCGACCTTGCGGCCCAGCAGTCCGCCGCGCTTGTTGATGTCTTCGATGAACACCTCGGCTGCCAGTTTGTGAATCATGCCGACCGACGCCAGCGGGCCAGTGAGTGGCAAGGTGCCCCCGACACGAATGGGGGCGCTACCGGTCCCCTGCGCGAAGGCCTCCGGCAGGCTGGTTGCAAGCATGAGCGTGCCGGCAGCTAGCGCCAGCATGCGACGACGAAAAAGGCTGCAAGTCATGGTGATGCCTCCTGTTGATGTTGTGGGTCGGCGCCGTTGCCGCCGTTCAGTGGCCCGCTTCGAGCTCGATCCCCAGGCCCGCCATGATGCGAACACCAGAGTTGTACCAAGAGACCACCAGCACCAGCGCGATCATTTCCGGTTCACCAAGGAATGCCGCCGCGCGTGACCAGGTGTCGTCGCTCACTTCAACCTTGAGAGTCGACTCCTTGGCAAATGTCATCACCGCCTTCTCTGGGTCGGTGTAGAGGCTGGAGCTCTCGAACTGCGGAATCGCGTCGAGCTGCGCCTGCGTCAGGCCGGCCTTGAGGCCATGCGACTGATGGTGCGCAATCTCGTAGCGCGAGTTCGTGAGGTGTCCCACAGTGAGGATCGCCAACTCCCGCAGCCGAGGGCTTAGCGGCGACGACCGTAGCGCGTTAGCGTAGGTAAGGAAGCCGTCAAGCAACTCAGGCGTCTGGGTCAGCGCCAGGAAGATGTTGGCGGTGGGCATCTTCCGCTCTTTCTCAAGGCGGTCGAAGATGGCCTGGTTGGGACTGCTGGACCGATTGAGGTATTTGACGCGTGCCATGGGATTCGGTCCTTGGTTAGTTGTTGCTTTGGGTCGATTGCTGCTGAATGAACATTTCCAGCGTCTGCGGATTCGGTTTCTTCTCCGGGTCCTGTGTGGTGGCGTCCTTGAAGGGGCTGGCGTGGAAATACCAGTGCTCGGTCGCCGGAAGGCCCCAGCGCACATTGGTGCTTAGCGAGCCAGCCTCCCAGCGCACCGGCTCGACCTCGGTGTCGATGGTCTGGTAGTGGCCGTCGCATAATTCGACGCGATGTCCGTCCGGGTCCAGGAGGTAGACGTACAGCATCCCGCCAGGGCCGTGTCGGCCTGGCCCGCGATCCACCGAGGCGCCGTAGCCATAGTTGCCCGCAAGGTCGCAGGCTGCGAAGATCAGGTGCGACTCCGGAACGATGTAGGCGAAGTGGTGCATCTTCGGCCCCACGTTCTCCACAATCGCGAGATCAAGACAAGTCCCTTTGCGGAACATGAAGGCGCCCAGCAACTTGTCACCGTGCGCGAGGTATTCCGAGTTGCGGAAGCCAAGTTGGCTATAGAACTCGCAGGCTTTCCAGCAATCGGGCGCAAAGATCTGGAAGTGATCGATGCGCTGAGCGTGCGCGCCGGTGAACAGCTCGAACTTGAGGAACATCCGCTCGCGCACTTCCATGTGGGCGCACAACTCGAGCTTGGTGCCGTACAGGTCCTCGCAATGCAGCGTACGCCCTTGGTAGGGCACCTCGATCCACTTCACCGGCAGACCGCGCCTGGTAAACCAGGCGTAGGCGCTGTCGAGGTCCTCGTCCAGATATACGCGAAAGCCGAGCCGCTGACAGGCGGGGGCTCCCTCCGTCTGCACCAGCACCAGGCTGTGGTGCGCTGCTTCCGACAGACCGCGCAGGTAGCAGGTGGTCGGCGTCTCGTCGGAGACCACCAGGCCCACGATCTTCACGTAAAAGTCTCGGCTCTTTTGGAGATCCTTGACCTCCAGCACTATGTGACTCGCCCGGCTGATGTTGAAGGGCGGGCGCAGGTCGACGGTGGGCAACATGGCAAATCTCCTGTGGGGTTGATTTGAAGGTGAGCGAACGAGACCGGTTTGCACAGGGCTTGAGGCTCGATTTCCGGTGGTGCAGCCGAAGTAACTTCGCCCTACTCGGTTAACGCCCTGCTGGCGCGAATCTCGGTGGTCAATGCCCGAATGGCGGCGAACGCGAACTGGATGTTCGACTCATCCGTCAGCAGCCCGTCCTTCAGCTTCTCGAACACCTGGGGGATGACGACAGCGGGATGGACCGTCACCCGAGACAACGTGCTTGCGAGCGCCTCGCGTAATTGCGCATGCGCCCGAGCACCACCGGTGACAGCAGGTGAGGCGCTGATGATGAGTGCATGCTTGCCCCGCAGCGGTGAAGTCTGCGGCGGGCGTGACGCCCAGTCGAGCGCGTTTTTCATCACGCCCGAAGTACCGGCGTTGTACTCCGGGGTGCACAGAACGAGGCCGTCCGCCTGCCGGATCGCCTCGCGCAAGCGCGCCACCGCGACCGGAGGCTCCTCGGTGTCGAAATCGCCGTTGTACAGTGGGAGGTCCGTGAGCGGATGCAACTTGAGGGCGATCCCCTCGGGCATCCGTAGTTGAAGGGTGCGCAGGACGGCCGTATTGCTCGAAGCGTGGCGCAAGCTGCCGGAGAGGCCGAGGAGGCGAATCATGCTGGGAATCCTTTGGTGGCAAGAAATCAGTGACTGGCCCGGAACGGCAACGCGTCCCAGCCCCAGTAGCGCGCGTCGCCGCCCATGGATTCCTCGATGCGCAGCACCTCGTTCCATTTCGCCATGCGCTCCGAGCGAGCGAAGGAGCCGACCTTGAGTTGTCCGGCGTTCCACCCCACCGCCAGGTGGGCGATCGTGACGTCCTCGGTTTCGCCCGAACGCGCCGACACAATGGTGCCGAACCGTGCATCCTTCCCGGCCTGCAAGGCGGCCAAGGTTTCGGTCAAAGTGCCCGCCTGGTTTGGCTTGATAAGGACGGCGTTCAATTGCGACACCGCCGCGGCAGCGCGGACGCGTTCGGCGTTGGTGACGAGAAAGTCGTCACCGATGATCTGGCATCGCGATGCGTACTTCGAACTGAAGCGCGTGAAGCCCTCTGCGTCGTCCTCGGCCAATGGGTCCTCAATGGACATGATGGGATAGCTGTCGAGCCAACGCCCCAGCATTTCAATCATGGCGTCCGTGTCGAGCACGCGGCTCTCCAGGGCCAGTTCGTAGCGACCGTTCGAGCCAAATTCGGAGGCTGCGATGTCGAGCGAGATTCCGACCTGCGCACCTGGCTTCAGTCCCGCATCGTTGATGGCCTGCATCAGCGTATCCAACGCCTGCTCGTTCGAGGTGAACGCGGGCCAGTAGCCGCCCTCGTCGGCCACTCCTTGGAGCTTCCCGGTGCGCCGTAGCAGCGCTCCCGCGGCGCGATAGATTTCGGCAGTCCACTCCAGCGCTTCGCCAAAACTGGCGGCGGCGGGACACATCACCATGAAGTCCTGGACATCAACACGCCGCTCAGCGTGGGCGCCGCCCCCGAAGATCTGGATCTCAGGTAGCGGCAACCGAACCGGCTGCCCGGCCGCCAGCAGTTGCCAGAGCGGCACACCAGCCGCGGCCGCCCGGGCGTGCGCTATCGCCATGGATGTCGCCACCAGCGCATTGCCCCCGAGCCGGCTCCGGTTGGGTGTTCCGTCCAACCGGACCATCAGTTGGTCCAGCGCCCCCTGGTCGTTGACATCGCGCCCCGCAAGGGCGCCGTCCAATACCTCGTTGATCGCGCGGCAGGCCGATTGCACATCCAACCCACCGAAGCGTGCTCCGCCATCGCGCAGGTCGACCACCTCGCCACTGCCCATCGAGGCGCCAGCAGGCGCGAGCGCGCGCCCCTTCAGGCCGCCACGCAGCCGTACAGTCGCCTCGACGGTCGGCCGGCCGCGCGAGTCCCACATGCGTCGGCCGTGGACGCTTTCGATTGTTGTATCGTTCATTGGTTGCGTTGATGTTGTTTGGTGTTACTCGACCGCCTTGCGCGCACCGATGAGCACGAAAGCCATGGTCGCAGGTCGGTCGGACTTGTTGCGCCATGCGTGGCGTGTACCGTTCTGGACGACGACGTCGAACGGCTTCAGGCGGGTCTGCGCCGCGTCGTCGAGTTCCAGCCACAGCTCTCCGTCGAGCAAGATGCCGTAGTCGACGGTTGGGGTCTCGTGCATGCCGTCGGGCTCGAATCGCTCCGCCAAGCCGGGGCTGACCGCGAGGTTCTCTTCAAACGCGGCTTGGCCGTTGAAATCCGCGGCGGCGAAGACGCTATCTGGTGGGAACGTGACGACCAGCAGCCGCGTTTCGCCCGGGGCGGGTACAAGGCTTGCGACGTCGGCAGTCGGATCTGCTCCGTCGAAGGGAAGCGCCGGCGCGGCGGGTGTCGCCCAGACCAAACGCGACACCATGCCCGGGATATGTTTGAACACGTCAGTGCGGGGCGGCACTGAGTGCATGGCAACCTGGCTGCCGCCGTCCTTTCGCTGCCCCGTCACTATGCGATTCAAGGCGGACGGCACGTGACCTTGGTTGGAACTATCAGACGCCAAGATATGCCTCCTTAATCTTCGGGTCATTCAACAAGGCACTGGGCTTGCCGGAGGTCACGATCCGACCCTGCTCGATGACGTACGCGTGATGCGCCACCTCCAACGCCTGGTGGATGTTCTGCTCGACCAACATCACTGCCATGCCGCGTTCGTTGATGCGTCGGATGATCTTGAACATCTCCGAAACGATCAGCGGCGAGAGGCCCAGCGAAGGTTCATCCATCAGCAGCAGGCGTGGTCGCGCCATGAGTGCCCGCCCGATCGCGACCATCTGTTGCTGCCCGCCGGACATCGAGCCGGCGATCTGCTGGCGCCGATCCTTCAACACCGGCAACAGCGAGAACACCTCTTCCATCGTCTCGCGGCTCGATGCCCGCGCACCCTTGCGATAGGCGCCAAGCTCAAGGTTGTCCTGCACGGTCATGTCAGCGAACAGGCGTCGGCCCTCGGGCACGATGGCAATACCGTGGTCGCACACCCGATGGCTAGGTGCTGCCGTGATGTCGACGCCGCCAATGACCACCTTCCCCTGGCGGGGCCGAAGGATGCCTGCGATGGCGTTGATGAGCGTGCTCTTGCCGGCACCGTTAGGGCCTACCACCGCCACCACTTGACCGGCATCGATCTGCATGCTGGCATCCCAGATTGCGGGTGCGTCGCCATACGAAACGTGCACATTGAGAAGATCAAGCAGCATGTGCAACTCCCAGGTAGACATCGATGACCTTGGCGTCCTGCATTGTTTCTTCGGGCTGACCGAGGGCCAGCAGCCGCCCCTGGTCTAACACAGCCACCCGGTCGGCGAGCGCGACGACCGCCCGCATCACGTGTTCCACGAACACGATGGTGGTTCCGGCGGCACGGATGCGACGGATCATGTCGATGGCATGGTCGACTTCAGTTGGCGTCAAACCGCAAAGCACCTCATCGAGCAGCAGCAGCTTGGGTTTGGCCGCCAGGGCTCGCGCGAACTCGACGAACTTGCGCTCGTGGAGGTTGAGGGACGCAGGCAGTTCGTGTGCCTTCTCGGCCAAGCCCATAAAGTCGAGCCAGTGCAACGCGGAGTCCACTGCATTGGGCGCCTTGACGTCTTGGCCAAACGCGGCACACAGGTGCACGTTCTCCAGCACCGTCATGTGCTCGAACAGGCGCGGGATTTGGTAGGTACGCGCAATGCCGCGTGCCGCGACCATGTGCGGCTCTAGCGCCTCAAGAGACTGTCCATCCAGGCGGATGCTCCCAGACGTCATCGGAAAGTGACCGCTGATCATGTTGATCAGTGTCGATTTGCCCGAACCATTGGGGCCAACCAGCGCCAGGATTTCGCCGCGGCGCACTGAAAGGGATATTCCGCCGAGCGCCCGAAGACCGCCAAAAAGCTTGGTGACGTTCTCGCACTCGAGCAGCGTACCGCTCGGCGCACGGGTGTCGATGGCCTGTATCGGTGGCTCCGCGACTGGCGCCACCGCCGGTTCAGGACGGCTGCGAAACTTCTGGAGCAGTCGTGGCGCGATGCCTTCAGGCAAAAGCAGAATGACTAAGATCAATGCGAGGGCGACCCCGGCGCGGCCCAGCTCGGCGTGACTGCCGCCGACGAACAGGCTGAGCGCGACGGTAATCAGGGTCGCGCCCACTGCCGGCCCTACCCAATGCCGGGCGCCGCCCAAGATGCTCATCAGCACTACGTAGAGGGGCACCGTGATCGAAAACGTCTCGCCAACGGTGACGTAGCCCACGTAGCCCGCTTGCACGGCACCTGCAGCGCCGGCGATGGCGGCCGAGATGGCGAATGCGCCGACCTTGTAGCGGAATGTCGGCACGCCTTTCACCTCGGCCACGTCCTCATCGTCGTGTATGGCCAGCAGACCGCGGCCAAAACGCGAATACAGAATGCCGCGCGACACCAGCAGAGCGATCACCGCCACTGCCAAACCCAGCAAGTAAATCGCGCCGGAAACCGAGGTTCCGAATGTCGGCATCGAGACGCCGCTGAGGTTCACGCCTGCACCGCCATCGATCGGCGTGTTCGAGACAATAGCAGCCAGGACGTACGTGACTGACAGCGATAGCAGAGCAAAGAATTCGCCACGCAGCGTGTGGATGCGAAACACCACCGCGCCGATGCATGCAGCCAGCCCAGCGGCCAGCGCTGCCGCCAGCGGAATGGTCAGAAGGTAGGGCACCCCCAGCTTGACGGACAGCCCGCCTGCCGCATAGATGCCAGTGCCGAAGAAGGCCGCATGGCCAAAGCTCCAGTAGCCGGCGTAGCCACTCAGGATTCCCCAGCTAGTGGCCAAAGCCACCCAGAAGAAGACGACGTATAAGTACGACAAGTAGAAGTCAGGGGCCCCTGCATAAGGCAGCGCGATCAGCACTGCGGCAAGAAGGCCGACGGCCGCTTTGACAGTCATGGAGTTCACAGCCATTTCGGCTTCCAAAGCAGCAACGCGATAAGGATGGAGAACGCGACCAATGGCGCCCAGGCTGGATTTACCGTGGCCATGGTGAGGGCTTCCGCAACGCCGATTAGCATGCCCGCTGCCAGTGCGCCGAGGGGATTTGCGAGGCCGCCGATGATCACGACGGCAAAAACCACGCCGATCCAAGCCTCGATCTGCGACGGCGCCAACGTGGAGGTCAGGGCGATGAACACGCCAGCCACGCCAGCAGAGGCGGAACACAGTCCGGCCAAGCCGTATGACAGCTGACGGGCATTGATGCCGAAGGCTGCCGCGATTGGACCGTCGTGCGCAGAGGCACGCAATGCTCGCCCGAGCAACGTGCGGTGCAACGCCAGCCAGGCGGAGATCGCGAGCAGCGCCGCGCTGGCAAACGCCGTGAGTTCGAGCACTGGAACGAACAGAGACCCAATCCGGATGGACTCCTGCGCGTAGGGAGTCTCGTACTTCCGAAAGTCCGCCGACCAGATCCACTGGATCAGGGACTCGATCAGCACAGTGATGCCGAAGGTCACGAGCATCGAAGCGAACTCGCTGACGTCGAAGCGGACGAATATTGTGTGCAGCGCCAGTCCGACCAGGAAGAAACCTGGAGCGATGATGAGCAACGAGGCGTACGCCGGCCGGCCGAACTGGGCGCCGAATTGATAGGTCAGGTACGCGCCCAAGAACGCGAGGGCAAAGTGGCTCAGGTTGACCAGCCTTAGCAGACCCCAGCTGAGGCTCAACCCCATTGCGAGAAGTCCGTAGATACCGCCGAGCAGCAAGCCCCCAACGGCCGACTGGAGCAGCAGCGAAGCGCTCACCCTTTTGCTCCCTCAGCGCGCGGCCGGCGCGAGAAGTGCACGTGCTGTGCGCAGCTGACCGCGTGATGGCCCGCCGCTGTTTGGTCTCGAAGCATGTGTTTTGTCTCCAGTGCTAACGTTAGCGCAATTGTTGCCGCTGTCATTTTGTTTGTCAATGGAATAGACGATCAGGGGTTTACCCTAGTCTCCATGACGACCGGCGGAGGATGAAAATGCCAACGTTTGCATAGGAGTTGACATGGATTCACTGACTGTCGTGAGATACGAAAGAGCAGGCCAAGCGCACTACGGCGTTCTGGCAGACGGCGTGTTAGAACGCCTGGTTGGTTCCCCTTTCGAGGGAATCGTCAAAAGCGGAGAGCGGGACCGCCTTGACGCGGTTCGCCTGCTGCCGCCGGTGGCACAACCGCGCATCTTCGGCCTTGGCTACAACTACAAGGCTCATTCGCAAGAATCGCAAAAAGCAGTGCCTGAAATCCCGGTCGTTTTCATGAAGCCAAGCACGTGCGTCGTCGGCCACGAGGACGCGATTGTGTATCCGCCCCACGGTGAAAACATTCACTTCGAGGGTGAGCTCACGGTAGTGATTGGCAAGACGGCGCGTCACGTCGCGGAGGCCGATGCACTGGACCACGTTTTCGGCTACACCTGCGGCAACGACGTCAGCGATCGCGTGCTTCAAAGGCGTGAGAGCAGCTTCGGCTGCCTCCTGGCCGGAAAGGGCTACGACACCTTCGGCCCCATCGGCCCGTGGATCGTGACGGGCCTGGATCCGGCGGACCAGCGGATCATCACACGGGTCAATGGCACCGTGCGCCAGGACGGCAACAGCCGGGACCTTGTATTTTCCGTGCCGTTTTTGATCGCCTACCTGTCCAAATACATGACACTGCTGCCGGGCGACTTGATCATGACTGGCACACCGGCCGGAGTCGGACCTATCAGCGTCGACGATGTGATCGAGGTCGAAATTCCGGCCATCGGCGTGCTGCGGAATCCGGTCGTGGCCGAAGCGCGGTGACGATCCGTCAACGGCCCCGGGGGCTCTGGTGCGAATTTTTCGCGCAGCCGAACGACTTCGACGAGTGTGTTGCGCCGGTCAGGCCGAAAGCACCGCGCTCCAGATCGCGGGCGCAGCTTGGCCTCGGAGGCGCAGCCGGCCGAGATTGAATTGGCCCTTGCGGATGCGATGCAGCAACTCCACGCCGGCGATCGTCACCGCCGCTTGATCGAAGACCCTGAAGCCGAGCATGGGGTTGATGCGCGACTTCACGCCCCGATGATCTTGCTCGATCATGTTGTTGAGATACTTGGATGATCGCAGCCGCGTGTGTTTCCAACGCGTACTCAGCGCTGGCAGTTCTCGCACCGCATGGTGCGAGGCGGCGTAACCGTCCAATGTGATGCTCAGCGGCGCGCGACCTTGCGTCTGCAGCGCCTTGCGGAAGAACGCCTTCGCCGCCTTCACATCGTGATTGATACTCAGGCGGAAATCCACGGTCTGCCCCTCGCGATCGACGGCCCGGTAGAGGTAGCTCCACTTGCCGCGAATCTTCACATAGGTCTCGTCGACGCGCCACGATCGATCAGCCGTGCGAGCGAATCGATTCCAGCGCTTCTCGAACTCGGGCACGAACCGCTGTTCCCAGCGCATGATCGTCGTGTGGGCCATCGACAAGCCGCGCTCGGCCATCATCTCCGTCAGGTCGCGCAAGCTCAACTTGAAGCGCAGGTACCAGCGAACGCACAGAACGATGATCTCGCTCTCGAAGTGGCGTCCCTTGAACAGTTCGTCCATGCACTGCAGCCTCTTCGCCATCGATACGCCTTCAACTCAAAGGCCGTAGCCTCCCGGAGGCGCGATTTGCACCAGAGCCCTCCAAAACATCAGGTCCGCCGGGTTTGTGAATCTGCACCGCACGCATTGAACTCACCATTTTTCAGCCTTTCAGTCCGGCCGTTGGCGTGGCAAGGCACGCATCCACCAGAACGTCGTCGACTTTTGCGGCTCAAAAGCCATGAACCCTTGCGGTCGAAATTCCACGCAGCACCGCCGCACGTGGTTCATTGCTGTCTCCCGGGGCGAAGGGTCGCGCCGTCAGATGGTCATCGCTGACCATCGTGCACGGATACCTTGTCCTTGGTGAGTCCGCCCAGCCTCGAGTGGATGCGCCCCCCGGTGCCCATTACCAGGGCGAAGAGAATCTCGTTCGGCCGTGGTGCATCCTGGATTCCCACTTCCATGCTGTTGTAATGGCTGCGCACGTACGAGGCGTGGATGTAGTGCAGCGGAACCATGAGTCGGTAGCCGGTAGCTGCGACGGCCTTCGCTGCCGGCACCATCGCCTTGGGCTCGCCGAGCACCTCGCGCATGGCCCAGCCACCGGCCTCGTGCCACACGGCGCCATGCTCCATTTCGCCGTTGACGCCGACGATTGCCGCCTTGCTGTAGACCTCGACCTTGTCGCGTCCAAGCAATTCGACGAGTTCTGTCGCCAGCAGCGTACCCAATGAACGAAGCTCCGCCATGAAAGGCAGGAGGTCCGGCTCATATCGCTCCGCGTAGGGGTTTCGGATGACCGCGCAGGCGGCGGCCAACTTCAAAGGAACCGCCGGTGGCGGTCCACCCTCGTGATAGATCGTTTCGACGTTGAGACTGCGTTTTCGGATTTCAATCAAGGACATAGAACCTCATTGCTTAGGAATGTGTGCATCGTTGACGACCGTGGTCCACTTCTTCAGTTCAGTGCTCACCATCGACGCCATCTCTTCAGGGGTACTGCCACGCGCCTCCCCTCCCATATCCTCCAGCCGCGCGCGTACGTTCGGGTTCTTCAAGGCATTGAGCGTGGCAGTCCTCAGCTGATCGACGATTGGACGCGGGGTACCAGCTGGCACCATCAAGCCGGCCCAGGAAGTCACGTCGTAGCCCGGCACGCCTTGCTCGGCCACTGTCGCGAGGTCCGGCATGGCACTCCAACGCTGTGCGCCGGTGGTCGCCAAAGCTCTCAACTTGCCCGCCTTGATGTTCTGCATCACAGCCGTAGGCGGCGCGATGATCACCGGGACCTCACCTCCGAGCAGAGCTGTGACCGATGCGGCGTCACCTCGATAGGGAATGTGGAGCATGTCCACCTTCGCGCTCTTCACCATCAGTTCACCTGCCAGGTGGTGAGTGGATCCGATGCCAGCCGAGCCGTAGGACACGCTACGCGCGTCAGACCGGGCCGACGCGAGCAACTCAGAGAAGGAGCGGTAGGGTGAGTCGGCCCGAACCACTACCAGGAACGGGAAGTAGGTGACGGTCGAGATCATCTGGAAATCCGACACGGTCTGGTAGTTGAGCTTGCTGTACAAAGCCCCCGCCACGGCGTGCCCGCCCGTCGCCAACAACAAGGTGTACCCGTCGGGTTTCGCACGAGCGACAGTGGTCGCCGCGATGGTGCCCCCTGCCCCGGTCTGTGCCTCGATGACAAAGGGCTGGCCCAGAGTCTTCGTCATCTCGGCGCTCACGACCCGTGCGATCGTGTCGGCATTGCCGCCCGCCGCAAAGCCCTGATAGACCTTGATCGGCCTGTCGGGGTACTGCTGGGAAAAGGACGGAAGAGAGATTCCGCAGGCCAACGCAAGGCCTGCGGCGAGAATACTGCGCCGCATCTGTTGTCTCCTGATTCTGAGAAAAGAGCGCCGGTCCACGCGGCGCCCTGTTGTTCGCCGGCTTCTCAGTCCTGCTGAACAATCGGATTGCGAAGGACGCCGATACCTTCGATCTCGACCTCGCAAACGTCGCCCGGTTTCATGAAGCGTGGAGGCTTCTTACTCCAACCCACCCCAGCCGGCGTGCCCGTGGCAATCACGTCGCCCGGGGTGAGCGTGAAGATCGTCGAGGCGTAGTTGATGAGCTTCGGAATGCTGAAGATCATGTGTCCCGTGTGACTGGACTGGACGACCTCGCCATTGAGACGCGTCTCCAGCTTGAGTTGCCGCGTCGGGTCGATCTCGTCGGCCGTCACCATCCAGGGGCCGAAGCCGCCTGTCGATTCGAAGTTCTTGCCCGACGCGATCTGCTTGGCGTGAAACTGCCATTCGCGGACGCTGGCGTCGTTGTAGCAAGAGTAGCCTGCGACGTGATCAAACGCTTCCGATTCGGGGATGTTGCGACCTCCCTTGCCGATGATGACGGCAAGTTCGCCTTCCCAATCCAGCGATTCCGACACGTGCGGACGCACGATCGCCTGGTTGTGTGCGCACTGGGACCGCCAAACTCGCAAGAAGATCGGGGGCTGCTCCGACAGTTCGCGATTCATGCCGGCTGCAAGAACTTCCTGGTGATGATCCATGTAGTTGCGCACCGCGCAGACGATCTTCTCGGGCCGCGGGATGACCGGCAGGAAGGTGATTTCAGCCAGCTTGGCGTCGACGGGCAGACCCTCGACGTGCTGTGCCGCCTGCAGGTAGTCCCCGGCTGCGATGTAGTCGGCCAATGTGGCTTGCCGAGGGCGGGCCTTGCCGAGATCCACGACGCCGTCGCCCACGACGGCGCCCCATGTTTCGCGACCTTGATGAACGAAAGACAACAGTTTCATTTGAGCTCCAGAATGGGAAAGAAGAAAGAAGGTCGACAGGCAATCGACTAGGCTGAAGGAGAAGTTGCGCCGGCAGGCGACTTGGCCTCGAACTGTTCTCGCCACTGTCCCAAAGGCATGAAGGTCGGGTCCTGCCGACAGATCGCTTCGGTTTCGCGCATCAGCGTCTCGTCGTCCTTGGACAGATCAAGAGGATCCCCATGCGGCTGCGCCACGTAGAACGGGGTGTCGACGTAGATCTCCACGGTGTTTCCTTCGGGGTCGAGCATGTAGACCGACAGCGCATTCCCGTGATTCAGCCCACGAACGTTCGTTGCACCTCGGGCAACCGCGCGCGCCGAGACATCGCGCAGGTGCTGAATGCTGGGAACGACGAATGAGATCTGCATGACCGTGCTGAACTTGGCCTCGGCCGGCCGCCCCGATGCCAGGACCAACTGATGATGCTGGTCCGGGCTCGCGCTGGTGAACACGAGTTGGTTCTTGAAGGTTCGACCCTCGCCCCGGTCCGTGATGGTCAATTCAAAGGTTTCGGTATAGAACGCCACCATCCGCTCGAGATCGGTCACGAAGATGCCAAAGTGAGAAGGCGTTGGTCGATTGACCTTGAGCATGATGTCTCCGGAAGTTAGGCTGCTGTAGCCCACCCTATGACCCATAGAGGTCAACATGGGCGGGCACGGTTGGAGGCGGCTATTCGGCTTCGGTGGCCAGCTTGAGGGCGGCTGTCACATTGCGCTGCGTGCTCAGGATGTGCTCCTCAAGCAGGGCGCACGCCGTGTCGACATCGCGGCGCAAAGTTGCATCCATGATCTTGCGGTGCTCATTGGATTTACGCCGGCCGGTCTTTCGATACCGCGCTGAGAAGCGGCGATACCGCTCGGCCTGGTCGAACAGGCTGGCACCCCACAAACGCTGCCTCTCGGAGGGGCAAGCGGACAGAAGCGCCAGATGAAACTCTCGATGGAGCTCAGACCAGTTCTCGTCGAGCACCACCGGGCCATCGCTCAAACGGGACTCGACTTTTTCCAACCGATGGTATGCAGAGACCACCGCACCCTCCCAGGCGTCGTCACCTTGGGCGATCGCTTCGCGCAGAGCAGGCACATCCAGCAGCAAACGCATCCGGGTGATGTCCGCCAAGTCTTCCACCGAGATGGGGGCCACGCGAAAACCGCGGCGCTCATCCGCGCGAATCAAGCCTTCCTGGGCCAAACGGCTGAGTGCCTCGCGCAGTGGGCTGCTCGACAGGCCGTAGGTGGCCTGCAGTTCATCGACCTTGAGCTTCGCGCCAGCGCCGAAGGTGCCTGCCAATACGTCACGACGCAGGTTGGCGAACGCTTGGTCAGCCAAGGGCGGCGAGCGGAGTTGAATTTCTTCTTTGTGCATGACTGCGATTTTATGCATAAACTTTCGGTTTTGAAAGAGGCTCATGAATTCGCTCGCGAACACCACTCCATCCGCTATCCGTCTGCTGGCCATTTCCGGCAGCATCCGACGTGAGTCGAACTGCACAGCCGTGCTTCGAAGCCTCGCGCCGCTGCTGCCAGCCTCGATCACCTGCCACTTGTTTCCTCTCGACGAGATCCCGCTTTACAACGCCGACCTCGACGGCGACACCCCTCCTGCACCGGTGGCGGCCCTCAAGAAGGCAATTGCCGAAGCAGACGGTTTGGTGGTGTGCTCGCCTGAGTACAACTACGGGATGCCCGGTGTCCTGAAGAACGCGATCGACTGGGCGTCGCGCCCGGGGTTCGCTTCGCCTCTCAAGGGCAAGCCGGCACTCGTCATGACTGCCTCCCCCGGCACAGCCGGCGGCGTCCGAGCCCAAGCGCAGATCCGCGACGCCCTGGCCGCCACTTTGGCGCGGCCGGTGGTTCGTCAACACGTCGCCATCGCAAGCGTCACCACGCGAATCCGCGAGGGGCGCCTGGTCGACGAATCGACGCTCGACTTCATCCACTCGGCGCTGCAAGACCTCTTGGATGAAATCAAAATACTCGCTGCTGCGAAGTGCTGATCGTATGGGCATGACGGTGGGATGGGGGCCGGCCTATCCGTTTCTTCTGGCGCCCAGCAGCACGAACAGCATGGTGGCTGGCCGGTCGCTGAGATTGCGCCAGGCGTGCCGGTTTCCATGCTGCACGGCCACGTCGTGCTTGCGCAGCAGCACCTGCTTTCCATCGTCCAGCTCCAGGGTGATCTCGCCGTCCAACACGATGTCGTAGTCGATACTGTCCGTGGTGTGCATGCCTGGATGGTCGGGCTCGAAGGTCTCGGCGAGGCCGGGGACCAACTTGCCAAACTCCGCACCGAAGGCGGCGCCATCGAAATCGGCCCGCATCATCACTGCATCGGGTGGAAACGTCACGAACATCAGCCGCGACTCGCCTTCCTGCGGGACGAAGCCGACGTCGCCCGTACGGTCGGCAATCTCCGCGCCACGCGAAACCACCTCGGCCGCGCTCGTCGACCACACCAGCGACGTCGCGAAGCCCGGCACCGTCGTGAACTCGACGCCGCGGGGAGCAGCGGCATCCGTGACCACACGCGCCTTCCCGTCTGCGCCTGTGCTCGTCACAACTCGTCTGATCTGCATGATCTTCCTCGTTCTCAAGGGTTGATGACGAAATTGCTGAAACCGCCATTGCGGCTGGCAATCCCGGAAATTGCCTCGTTCACCTGGTCGAGCGGGTGGCACACGTGCTCGAATACGGAGAGATCGAGCGTTCCGGCCTCGGCCATATCGGCCATATCCTGTCCTTCGCCGGCGGTGAACCATGCCGAGCCTTCGATGGCCTGTTGCTCGTCCATCATGGTGTGGAGATCCAGCCCGACCATGCCGGCGATTGCGCCGATGTTGTAGGCGCGGCCACCGCGCTTCAGTGCGCGAATGCCCTGCTGCAACGTCTCGTGCGGGGCGCCCGGCCCGAGTGCGTCGATGAATGTATCGACCCCGAGGCCTTCGGTGCGTGATTTGACCCAGGTGTCAATGGCTTCGCCATTGGCGTTCGAGAACACCTCGATGCGGTCGGGGGCCAGCGCCTTGACCCGATTCAGCAGTTCCTGGTTGCGACCCGTGCCGAGAATGCGGGTGGCACCCATGGCCAGGCCGAACAGAGCACCGCCGATGCCCAACGTGCCGCTGATGCCGTTGATGAGCACGCTGCGACCTGGCCCCACCTTCGCCTTGCGCATCGCGGAGTACATCGTTCCGAGGTAGCCGAAGCGCGCAGCCTGGTTGAACGTCACGCTGTCCGGCAGCTTCACCAAGGCGTATTGGGGCGCGATCATGTACTCGCTCAGGCCGCCGTAGGGGTAGTTCTTGTACAACTTGAGCGAGTTTTGCGAGAAGCCGAAGTAACCGCTGAACGCATAGTGCGTGCAGTTGATGAGGTCGCCGTTGCGGCAAGCCCGGCAACCGCCGCAGTACAGGCTCGGGTTCACGTACACCCTGTCGCCAGGCTTCCACGCATGGACGTGGGAGCCGACAGCCGTGACTTCCCCGGCAGGGTCCAGACCGAAGATTGCAGGCAGGGGCGGCAGGGGAAGCTCGGGAAACCAGGTGGTCCAGTTCGCCAAGATGTTTCCCAGGTTCGGCACGATGCCGCAGGCATGGACGCGCACCTGCACGTCGTTGGCCGCAGGTTGCGGAATGGGCAGTTGTTCGATCTCCATCGGGGCACCTACCTTGTGCAGGCGGGCCGCTTTCATCATCGACATCTCATCTCCTTGTGAAAATGCATAAAACAGACGGTTATGCATTACACGACTTCACTTTGCTCGACGGCCATCGGGATCAACCCTTGGTGCATGATTCATCGTTTTATGCACAATCGTAGTGTTCCCGCACACCAAACTCAACCCATGCCTTCAGAAATCCACGATTCTCTCGACGTTGCCATCGTCGGCTTCGGTCCTGTCGGGGCATCGCTCGCTGCACTGCTCGGGCAGCGTGGGCGACGCGTCGCGGTGTTCGACAAGTCCGAGTCCATCTATCCGCTACCCCGTGCCTTCGCGCTTGACCATGAGGCCATGAGGACCTTTCAGGAGATTGGCATTGCCGGCACCTTGGCGCCCCACATGACGCCATATCGCCCCACGATCTATCAAGGCAGTGACGGCCAGCCAATTCAGCACTTCGACATGGGCCCTTCGCCATATCCGCTCGCGTGGGCGCCCTCGTACACCTTCAACCAGCCTGCCCTGGAAGCATCGCTGCGACGTGCGGTCGGGTCCCTGTCGAACGTGCAAGTGCGCCTCGGCTGCGAGGTGGTCGACGTTCGACAATCAGAAGAAGGTGCGGTGTTGACGGTCCGCGAAAGGGACAACACGGAGGGCCAAGTCCGCGCGCGCTACGTCGTTGCATGTGACGGGGGGACCAGCCCGACGCGCAAGCGCTTGGGCCTGCAGCTCAAGAGCCTGGAGTTCGACGAGCCTTGGATCGTGGTGGACATGCATATCGAGGAGTCCAAACTTTCTCAGTTGCCTGCCACGAACATTCAATACTGCAATCCGGCGCGGCCGTGCACCTACGTCGTGGGACCGGGCACCCATCGGCGATGGGAGTTCTTGCTGCTTCCCGACGAAGCCGAGCAGCGCGAGATGCCGCATGAGGCGATCTGGAAGTTGCTGGCGCCCTGGCTCTCGCCGGGCGAAGCACGCATTTGGCGTGCTGCCACGTATCGCTTCCATGCGGTCGTCCTCGAACAGTGGCGCAAGGGGCCGATCTTGCTGGCTGGCGATAGCGCTCACCAGATGCCTCCATTCCTCGCCCAGGGGATGTGCCAAGGCCTGCGTGACGCCACCAACCTCGCCTGGAAGCTGGATTGGGTGCTGACAGGCCGTGCGTCCGATGGATTGCTGGACAGCTATGGCGATGAACGCGGCCCCCAGGTCCAGGACGTTACCGGGACAGTCAAGCGACTTGGCCACATCATTTGCGAGCGCGACCTGGTGGAGGCCAAAGAGCGCGACCGCAAGCTGCGCGAGCAACAAGGAGGACAAGTCAAGATGCAGTTGCGCCAGAGTCTGCTGCCAGGTGTCCACCACGGACTGATCGACCGCGACGTCGCGCCGGCGGGAACTCCGTTTCCCCAGCCTGTCGGACGGCTCGATGCAGATGCCGAAGCGCAGATGCTGGACGACCTGGTTCCGAACGGGTTCCTTCTCGTCCTGCGCGACGCGCCCGATGCTGACCACATTCAACAGTGGGAGGACTCGTTGCTCAGGCTCGGCGTCCAGATCGTCTGCATCAATGGCAAGGCGAACGCGCACAGCGTGTTGAACCTGATCGAATCGGACAACGTGGTTGCGGGCTGGTTCGCGCGCAACGGATGCGCGGCTGCACTGGTGCGGCCCGACCACATCGTCTTCGGCGTGGCCGGCGATTCAACCGAGATCGGCCCTCTCCTGACACGCGCCTGTCGGCAGTTGGGCCCGACGCGGGCGACCGCCGTCGCGGAGTGCACGCCATGACAACCTCACCGCCTTCCCCGCCTGGTCCACGGGCGGCATCCAGGCCCGCTCCGAGGCGCTCGACAAGATCGGCAATGAAAGCCTCGCGCGCAAGGAAGAGCTCGGCACCTTGCTCGCGCGCGAAGAGGTTCCGGCGTGGAAGATCGCGCCCGCGTTGGCCTTCGGCAACTGCGTGGTCTTGAAGCCTGCCGACCTCGTGCCGGGCTGCGCCTGGGCGCTGGCGGAGATCTGAGAGCGAGCGCGTCGGCACATGCATTGCTAGCGAGATGCCCGCGCGATCACGGCGTCAAGGACACGAAGCACCTCGTCGCCGCAATCCTGCTGCGGCGAACCGAGGCTGTGGACTGTCGACACATGGTTGTGATCGCGAAAGAAATGAAAACTCGGGCTGCTACCCATGGCCACCGTGAGCGCCCCGGCCATTGCGTAGGTCTGCTGGGCGATCCAGCCTGGGTCAAGCTCCGCGACACCGAGCCAAATGGGCGTTTCGATGGTCCGCACATGCGTGAGCGGGGAACGCCGGTCATACAGGGAAATATCCTCGCCGAAGTAGGCGCGCGGCCCGGGTGGCAGCGGCGCGGACGCACTGAAGAACCCGCTCATGAGCATGACGCCGTCCACGCGTGCAGCTTCGCCACCGCGTGCGCTGTCGTCGAACAACCAGGTCGCCACATGGCTGGCGCCGGCCGACTGGCCCCAAAGCACCAGCGGAGCCTTGCTCGCATCCAACCCTTCGCGCTTCTCGCTGATCCACTGCAACACCGCTTGAACATCCCTCGCGCCGGCCGGCCATCCATCCGCCGGAGCGAGCCGGTAGTTCGGCAGCACCGCCAGGAAGCCTTGGCGAGCGAGCCAACGGCCGACGTTCCGATAGAACACGCCATCCCCGTTCTTGTCTCCGGCGACGAAGCCGCCACCGTGGACGTAGACCACGATCGCCCGCGGTCGGCTTGCAGGGCGATAAATATCCAGCCGGTGGCGCACATGGCTTCCGTAGACAACGTCGACCTGCTCGTCGCCTGCCTCGCTGAGATCGACAACAGGCCGGTAGATCGCTCGCGTCGCAGCAAGCACTTCAGGATCGAACCTCGAACCGAGTGCTCGGATTTGCAGCGCAATGTTCGAAGCAGCAGTGGGATCATTGGTTGCCATTCATGGGCTCCAGAAAGTTGAAGTCATTCACAGGGGGCGCTCGCTGCGGCATCAAGGTGGTGGAGCATCGCAAGCCCCCGGCCTTCGCTTTCCAGCCCGGGTAGCCGCCAACCGTACTCCAGCTCGACCAAGCCGCGATAGCCGCGCCTCGACAACAGCCGCAGCAGGCTTTCGAAGTTGATCTCTCCCGTTCCGGGTTCCAGGCGCCCCGGGTTGTCGGCCAGTTGCACGATCTCGATATGGTCCCAGGCCTGCTCGAGGTGGAACAGCAGATCACCGTCCATCACCTGCACGTGCGACGTGTCGAAGATCAGGCGCACGGCGGGATGATCCACGGCTCTCGCAACGGCCACCGCATCGGGCATGTGCTGCAGCAGCATCCCTGGAATGCTTTTGCGGCTGAGGGTCTCCAGGCACAGCGTGAGGCCGGCGCGCGCGGCAATATCGCCGGCATAGCGCAGGTTCTGCACGAGGGCGGCGTGCTGGTAGGCGATGGGACGCTGCGGATCGGCTCCGCCCAACACGGCGAGTCTCTTCGCACCGACACGATGTGCAGCCTCGGTCGCCTGCGCGAGTTCGCCTGCGATCCACTCGCGAGCTTCCTTGCCATCTTTGGCCCAGCTTGTGTTGCGAAGCTGCTCGAAGGTGGTGTAGAGGATGCAGCCTGCTTCCAGTCCGTGCGCGGCCAATGCGTCGCCGACCCTCTGCTGCTCTGCCGCTGCACGCCCTCGTGCGGCCGCATAGAGGACGCCGGCAAAGCCGTTGTCGGCCGCAAACTTGATGTGTTCCAGGGGATCCTCCGATCCGACCGTTGCGGCGAACAGCGGTTGAAACGGGGGCCGGTAGCCGAGATGGGGCGCGTAACGCAGCGACCAGGTCATGCGGAAGCCCTCGCCTGAAGTGTGGAGGGATTGAGGCACTTGTCCGAGGGTTTCCGTTCCTCGAGCCAACGCGCCAGCGCCCGGAGCAGCATGATCCCCATCGCCTAACGCGCTTGAATGCGCGTGTTCCAAGGCGGTCAAGGCGTCATGCTCGCTGCGGGTCCGAACTTGACGTCGGGAAAGGCCGCCATCACACCTGCGCCGCCGTCCACGGCAATCACCTCCCCCGTCATATGAGCGCTGAGGTCCGACGCCAGGAACAGCAAGGGCCCGGCGATGTCGGCCGGAGTAGCCGGTCGGCCGATGGGAATCACCTTGCTGATCGCATTCCAGGCTTCGTCGCCGAGCCGCTGGTTCAAGCGCGGCGTTCTCACATAGCCGGGTGCAATGGCATTGATCCGCACCTGGCGTCGCCCGTACTCCGCGCCCGCGCAGCGCACCAGGTGGTGCAACGCCGCCTTCGAAACCGCATAGGCCGTCTGGTTCGGCACCGCGCGGTTGCCCGACATCGAGCCGACGAAAGCCATGCTTCCCCCGCCGTCGGCTGCCATCATCCCGCCGCCGACCTGGATGGCCAGGTAGGCATGGCGCAGCACGATGTCGAACTGCAGGTTCCATGCCGTGTCATCCACTTCGGAGAACGGCTTGATGCCGGCGACACCGACGATGTCGACCAGGCCATGGACCCGGCCGAAGCTGCGTCGACCCGTTTCGAACACACGCTGCATGTCCGTGCGAGACGTGACGTCGGCAGCGCAAGGAACACCGCCCACCGACTCGGCGACGTTGCGCGCGAGTTGCTCGTCGCGGTCCACGCACAGCACGCGGGCACCGGCCTGGGCGAGTGCGTGCACCGCTTGCTCACCGATGCCCTGGCCGGCGCCCAGGACCACGAAGCCGCGGCCGTCGAGGCGCAGCAGGGAGGGGTAGTCCGCTGTTGCACCGCCGCCGGGATTGCTCGTGGATGCCATTCAGGCCTCCACCGCTTCGCGGTGCGAGGGCAACAGGGCCTGCCATGCCGCACCGTCCGCCAGCTCCGCGTCGCAGGCGCCGACCCCACGAAGATCGATTCCAACGCCTACCGGTGGCTTGTCGTCCATCACGCGCTTGACGGAGTCGAGCAGTACGCGACGCACTCGCATCACCGCCTGGTCGGCAGGTACGAGATGTTCCTTGGAACGGTCATAGAACGCGCCTTGCGACAAGGCGATGGCAGCGTCTTCAACTTCCACGCCGCGCAAGCCTGTCCAGCTCTCCTGCATGCGCTCACGGTTCTGGCCGAAGGCATCGGCCCACGAGGCCGTGAAGGCACAGGCCTGGCGGTCGTAGTACCGGGTGTCGTCCAGGCCCAGCAACTCGATGATCTTGTCTTCGGACACCGGCGCATCGCCGTGCACCACGATGTAGGTGCTTGTGTGCGTGTCGTCGGCCGGAACCTCCAGCACCGTGAACTGGAACGCGGGCGCCGGAATGACGCGACCGTAGGGCACGATGAAGGGGACCACGCGGGCATTCGACACGCCCGCCTTGCCGGTCTTGCGCAAGGCCACGTACTGGAACCCGAATGCTGTCTCCTCCATCTTCAGGGTCGGTTCGAGGTCGTTCGAAGACAGCGCCGCCGGGTTGACCACGTCAGGGTTCGGCTCGAACTCACCGTCCTTCCATCCGGGACGTGCCATGTTGGTGTGCAGCACGCCCACATGCGAGGAGTCTTCCCCACCCTCGACCAACTGCAGGTAGTTGCAGTGCACGTTGATTCGGAGAACCACGCGATGTGCCGGGTCGGCGTCCATGAAGGCATAGCGCGAGAAGTCGGGCTGCAGTTCCTTCGGCCCTACGTAGGCCCAGACGATGCCCCCCTCCTCTCGCACCGGAAAGGCCGGCGCTTTCATCCGCGTGCGGTACTTCGGGTCGCTGTTGTTCGGCGTTTCCAGCACGGCGCCGGTCACGTCGAATTTCCAGCCGTGGTACAGGCAGCGGATGCCGCCTTCCTCGACTCTCCCGAGCGCGAGAGAGGCCCCGCGGTGCATGCAGAGCTCCTCCATCACGCCGACCTTGCCGTGCGTGTCCCGGAACGCCACATAGTCCTCTCCGAGCAGGCGCACGCGCAGTGGCGGCGCATCGGGCTTGTCCAGTTGTGCGGACGTGCAGACCGGATGCCAGTAGCGGCGCATCATGTTCCCCATGGGGGTGCCCGGGCCGACGCGGCAAATCAGTTCATTGTCTTGACGATTCAACATTTGAAACTCCTGTGTTCAGTGATTGGGCTGCTATTGGCGGATGCCCTGGGCGCCCGACTCGGAAACGATGGTCTGGCGAGGTAGCAGCGTGCGCCAGTCCTGGTCCAACCCGATCTCCGCAGAGATACCGATCGCTTTCCGGACCTCCACCTGCAACGCAGGAATCTCCTGCTTGTCGCGAGCGGCCTTGGCGCACGCCAGCAAGCTGCGATACAGGCGTGCGATGGCGATATCCGCAGCCGACAGCATTTCCTGAGAGCGGTCGCGCAGCGCACCGCTGGATACGCTGCATGCGGCATCCTCCTGCGTGAAGCTGTCGAAGCCGGTGAAATGTCCCGCGCGCTGCAGCGAGCGGTCTTGCCTGTAGCCGTTTCGCCAGGACATGGTCTGATCGCTGTCGCAGGTCGCAGCGGTCATGCCGTACTTGGCCAGGGTGGGTTCGTCCAGACCAACGAACGCAAGCTGCTGCGTCCGCAGCGGTTCCAGCCCGATCGCCTTTTCCGGGTTCCACCAAACATGGAAGAAGTTGCAGCGTTCATCGTTGACCGGTACCACGGCGAACCAGAGGTCGCCGTTCGGGTTCGCCACGAAGCACGGCGACGCGAAGGAGGCGATGCGCGCCATGCGCTTGTCCCCGGCCTTGCGCATGGCGACGTAGTGGAAGCCGAAGTCCGTTTCGTCAGCCTCGATGGCTGGTGATGCGTCGAATTGCATGTGCGTGGTCTTCTTCGCGAAGTCCAGTTCCGCGCCATTGGTCTTGGCCAGCCCGGAAGCGTGCAGGACCGTCAGGTGCGAGGAGTCCACCAGACCCTCCATCACCTGCACGTAGTTGCAGTTGACCACCGCCATCGCATTGATGCGATGGGCGTCGTCCTGCTCCATGAAGGGCCAGGTCGGGAACGAGGGCTGCTTGTCCGCGGGTCCCAAGTAAGCCCACAACAGGCCCCCCGCCTCGCGCACCGGGTGCGTCCGCCCTTTGATGCGGTCCTTGAACTTGGGATCGGCGACGTTGGGCGTGTCGAGCACCTGGCCATCGACCGCGAATTTCCAACCGTGGTAGATACAGCGGAGACCGTCGCCTTCAGCGCGTGCAAGCTGCAGGGAAGCACCGCGGTGCAGGCAGTGCTCCGCGTAGAGTCCCGCCCGGCCCTGCTGATCGCGCCAGGCGATGAAGTTTTCACCGAGAACTTCGATGGACTTGGGGTCCCCGCCCGCCGCGGACAGCTCCGACAGTTGCATCACCGGCAGCCAGAAGCGACGCATCGCGTCTCCCATGGCCGTGCCGCGTCCGGTTCGGCACATCAGCTCGTTGTCTTGATTGCTCAGCATGTGGGTCCTTTGGTTGAAGTGGTCCGAAATGTCTTCCTTGGAAGATGTAAAGAGAAAAAAAAGGGGCGCCAATCAGACGGTCGCCGCCTCGCGCCGACGGATCACCACCGGGGATCCGCCGAGGCGCCTTTGAACCAGCCAGCGTGCGAGACCCATGTCCATCACCGTTGCATGTCGGGGGAACCATTCGGCCAGTGCATGGGCAAAGCGACGGACCACGTGCCCGTGCCCAAGAGCCAGCGCAGCGCGCACCTCGTCCACGGATTTCAGAACGGCCGAATGTTCATCGACGTGGCAGCCGGACGACCCGTAGCCAGTCTCCCGCATGGCCTGGTCCTCCTCGTCGAAATGACGACGCGCGTGATCGGCGAAGGCTTCGAGCGTGGCCGACAGCTCGGATTCTTCTGCCCGCAACATGGCGTCGACGCACTGCACGAACTCGTGGTGGGTCTCGTCCATGGCGTCGTGGCCGACGGCGAAGTCGTCGTGCCAGGTGAACGCTGCTGTCACATCGGGTTTCGCGCTCATGCGAGCTCCTTTTCGCCGGCGGTTCGCGGCAACAATTCGCGCCATTCGCGGCCATCCAGCACATCGTTGATGCCGGCCACGCGGGACCCATCGATCCCGCGCTGGATGCCCAGCGGGTCTTCACCCTTCTCCGCGGCATCGGCACACGCGAGCAGCGCCCGGTAAAGGCGGCTGATGCCGATGTCGGACGACGAGAGCACCTCGCTGGCACGATCTCGCAGCGGCCCGGCCGAGACCGAGGCCGCCACGTCTTCCTCGATCAGGCCCGGCAACCCGCTCCAGCTCTCCCCCCTGCGCATTGCGTCGCGGTCCTGCCTGAAGTTGTTCCGAGGCCCTGGCTTGTCCGCGCTGCCGAGGGTCTCTTCGGTCAGCCCGAAGCCCTCCAGCACCTCGGGCGTCAAGCCGATGAATTCCAGATGACGGCTGCGCAACGGCTCCCGATTGAGCTGCTGGGTCGCGCTCCAGAACACGTGGATGAACGCCGTCCTCGTATCCGCCATCGGCACCACGAAGGTCGCGATGTCTCCGTTTGGATTGAGGACGATGCACGGCGCGACGAAGGCGGCGATCCTCGCCTCGGTGCGGTGGCCGCTCTCGTCGGTGATGTCGCGAAGCGCCGCGTAGTAGAAGCCGAACGGGGTTTCCTCCACCTCCAGCCGTGGCGCCAGGTTCTGTTGCATCGAGTTCACCTTCTCCGCGAATTCGAGGTCCGCGCTCCCCGACCGGCGCAGGCCGTTCAGGTGCAGCAAGCCGAGATGCGAAGAATCCACCAGCCCTTCGATCACCTGAACGAAGTTGCATTCCTCCACGTGGCGCGTAACCAACCGATTGGCGTCCGGCAGATCCATCCAGGGCCACCGCGGGAAATCGGGCTCCATTTCGCGCGGACCGAGATACGCCCACATCAGCCCCCCCGCTTCGCGTACCGGGTACGTGCGGCCTTTGATGCGATGCTTGAACCGTGGGTCGGCGACGTTCGGCGTGTCGAGGACGGCACCATCCACGGCGAACTTCCAGCCGTGATAGATGCATCGAAGACCATCGCCTTCCGCGCGGGCGAGGCGCATCGAAGCGCCACGGTGCAGGCAGGCCTCGGCATACAAGCCGGCGCGTCCAGCTTCGTCGCGCCACGCGACGAAGCGCTCACCGAGGAGCTCGATCCCCTTGGGATCCGCGTTGGGCAAGAGCTCTGAGGAGAGAAGCACCGGAAGCCAGTAGCGGCGCAAGGCGACGCCCATCGGCTGGTTCGCGCCGACGCGGCAAATTCGATCATTGGATTGCGTGTTCAGCATGATGTGTCATCAGTGATAGACGGACCCGCCGTCGACTGCCAGGATCTGCCCGGAAACAAAGGATGCGTCGTCGCTCGCCAGGAAGGCGACAGCACCGACGATGTCCGCCGGCCAGCCGTCGCGCGGCAGCGCCCGGGTGGCGATGGCGGACTCCCGATAGCTGGCGAGAAACTCCTTGTTGCCCAGGTTGCCCTCGCTGAGCGTGTAGCCCGGCGATACCGCGTTGACGGTGATGAAGTCGCGCCCGAGTTCCCGCGCGAGGGAGCGCGTCATCGTCATCAGCGCCCCCTTGCTCGCGACATAGTCCAGCATGAAGGGAGCACCCTTGAAGGCCGTGCCGGAAGTGATGTTGACGATGCGGCCGGACTGTTGGCGCCGCATGTGTGGCGCCACCGCGCGAGTACAGAGGAACGGCCCCATCGCATTCACGTCCTGCATGCGGCGCCACTCGGGCACCGAGATCTCTTCGAAGGCACGCAACTTGATGCTGGCGGCAATCGCAGCGTTGTTCACGAGGATGTCGACGCGACCGAACTCCGAAAGGGTTCGCTCGACCATCCCATGGACGGATTGCTCCTCGGCCACATCGACCTTGAGCGCGAGCACGCGAGCACCACCCGTTTGCAGTTCTCTCGCCTGCGGTGTCGCATCCGCGATGTCTGCCAGCACCACGGCTGCGCCCTGACCTGCCAGGCGTTGTGCGATCGCCAGGCCGATACCGGTCTGCGCGCCGGTGACGATGGCTACCTTGTCCGCGAATTTCATTGCCTTGCTCTCCATCATCAGTGGCTCAAGCCCATCAGAGTGGCGAGGCGCCCCTCGTCTCCGGCCAGTTGATCGGAAGCACCTTCGAAGACAGCACGACCCCGGTCCATGACGATGCAACGGTGCGAAAGATCGAGCGCGATGTCGACCCGCTGCTCGACGAGCAGCAATGCGAGGGAGCTGGCCTGCACGATCTTTCGGATGCTCTGCACGAGGTGCTCCACGATGATCGGCGCAAGTCCTTCGAAAGGCTCGTCCATCAGCAGCGCTCGGGGATTTCCCAGGAGCGCGCGGGCGATGGCCAACATCTGTTGTTCTCCGCCAGAGAGCTGGTTGCCATGGCTTGCGAGCCGCTCGCCCAGGCGCGGGAACAGATCCATCACACGCCGCGCAGTCCACTCGCCTGGCCTTTGCGCAATCTGAAGGTGTTCGGCGACCGTGAGGCTGGGAAAGACCTCGCGGCTTTGCGGCACATAGCCCAACCCGCGGCGCGCGCGCTCGTGCGATGCCAGCGCCGCGAGGTCGCCTCCATCCAGGACGATGCTGCCCCCGCGACGTTGGGCGCGCCCGATGATCAACTCGAGCAACGTGCTCTTGCCCACACCATTGCGGCCAATGATCGCGACAGTCTCGCCCGCAGCGACGTGCAGGTTCAGGTCTTCCACGACCAGGGTAGGCCCCCAGCCGCCAGTCAGTTTCCTGGTTTCAAGCATATGCGGCGACTCCCTCGAAGCGCTTCTTTCCGGCCGAGCCGAGGTAGACCGCCTGAACCTCGGGATGCGACATCACGTCCCTCGGTTTGCCGGACATCAGCAAGGCGCCATTCACCAACACTGCCACCTCGGAGGCGAACATGCGGACCATCTCCATGTCGTGTTCGATCATCAACACGGCGATGTCCACCGGCAGGCTGGCGATGGCGCCGTGCAGCAGGTCGAGTTCATTGCCGGGGATGCCGGCCGCCGGCTCGTCCAGAAGCAACACTCTGGGCCGCAGTGCCAGGGCGATCGCTATCTCCACCAGCCGTTGGCGCCCATAGGCGATCTCCGTCACCTTGCAGTGCCGATCGTCCTGCAGCTTGAGTTGCACGAGCAGCGCCTCGGTGCGCTCCAGCAGGTCGCGCTCGCGTCCGGCCGGACGCCACAGATGGAAGCTTCGCCCCGCCGCCTGGGTGACGGCGATGAAGACGTTGTCGAAGACGGTGAGTTGCGAGAACAGGCTCGAGATCTGGAATGTGCGAACCAGGCCTTTGCGCGTTCGGACGGCTGCCGAGGTACCCGTCACCTCCTCCCCGAACAGTTGCAGCTTTCCCGCATCGGGCTTCAGTACGCCGGTGAGCAGGTTGACCAGGGTGGTCTTGCCGGCGCCGTTCGGACCGATCAGGGCCGTGCGGGTGCCGCAGGGGAGCGCGAGGCTGACATCCTGCGTGACGTGCAGCGCACCGAAGTGCTTGCTCAGTCCGCTGGCCTGTAGTGCGCAGACGACGGCGCTCATGACCGGCCCTCCCGCCCGCGAAGCTTGTCGATGGCGGTTCGGCCCAGTCCCACCAATCCGCCGCGACCGAGCATGACCACCGCAATCAGGAGGACGCCGATGATCAGCATCCAGTAGTACGGGTTCCATTGAGAGGAGAAGTGCTTCAGCAGCATGTAGGCGGGCGCACCGATGAATGCACCGTAGAGGGTGCCGATGCCGCCGAGCACCAGCATCACCAGCACATCCACTGACGTGTCGAGCGCGAGGACTCCGATTCCAACGAAGGCGTTCGCCTGGGTGAACAGGGCACCGGCGATGCCAGCCGCAGCGGCGCTGATGGTGTAGGCCAGGGTGAGATGCGGCAACACACGGTTGCCGATCAGGCGCATGCGCGCCGGGTTCTCGCGCACGCCCTGCAGCATCACTCCGAAAGGCGAGGCCACAACCCGCTTGAGCAGCAAGAACACCACCACCAGCCAGGCCAGTACGTACAAGTAGGCCGCGCTGCCACCCAGCCCCCATTCGAACCAACCCAGGATGGGTGCGAACTGGATGCCGGCCAGACCATCGTCGCCACCCGTGATGTTCGTGGCCTTGTGGGCCGCCTCGAACACCAGCACACCGAGCGCCAACGTGACCATCAGCAACGGCAGGCCGGTCAGCCGCAGCAGAAAGGGGCCCACCAGCGCGGCCAGAACGGCCGCCGCGATGCCGGCCATCAGTACCACGCTGAAAGGCTCCGTCCACCCTGCCAGGGAGAGCCAGCCTGCAGTGAAGGCACCGAGACCGAAGAAGACCGCGTGGCCAAAGGAAAGCACGCCGGAAAATCCCAGCAGCAGGTCGTACGACAGTACCAGCAGCACCATGACCAGCACCGAGGTACCGAGCGACAGGTATTGCGGGAACAGGAAATAGCAAGCCACCGCGACGGCCAGCCAGAGGAACTCTCCAACGCGCCAGTGATGGCGGCCGAGGATGGAATGACGTGGAACAGGGTTCATGATGTCAAGCCGTCCGGGCACGGGCGAGCAGGCCGTCGGGCCGCCACACGATCAGCCCGATGAGAAGCAGGTAGATGAGAAAGGCGCCGGACTGCGGGAAGAGGTAGCGGCCGGCTGTCTCGACAAGACCGACGATCACCGCGACAGCGACCGAGGCCGTCACCTGACCGTGCCCCGCAAGCGCGACGATCACCAGTACCAGCACCAGGTGCTTGAGCGGCCACATCGGCTCCATCGGCAACATGGGCGCCGCCAGGACTCCGCCGAGCGCGGCGAGGCCGCACCCCAGCGCGAAGGTCGCCGAGAAGAGCAACGGTACGTTCATGCCCATGGCCTGGGCCATGCCGCGGTTGTCCACCGCGGCACGAAGCCGTGCGCCAGTGCTGGTGCGCTCGAACACCCACCACAGCGCGCCGATGATCACCAGGCAAATGACAGCCGAGACGACCCGGTACACCTCGAACTCGCGGATCCCGAGATCGATGTTGCCCTTGAGATATGCGGGGAGATCGAGGGGCGTGACGTTCGGTCCGAACCACATCGTCAGCAATGCGATGACGACAAAGTTGAAGCCGATCGTCACCAGCACCTGATCGAGGTCGCTGCGCTTGTACAGATGCACATAGAGCAGGCGCTCGGCGGCGACGCCGAAAGCGGCCACCGCGAGCACCGCCGCCGGCACCGCGACCGCATAGGGCCAACCCTGCTGCTGCATCAGGCTGATCGCCAAATACCCGCCAATGGCGGCGAAGGCACCATGCGCGAGATTGACGACCCGCATCAGGCCCATGGTGACGACAAGGCCGAGTGCGATGAGGCACAGGACGAGGCCATACGACAGCCCGTACAGGAGGATGAAGGCGATGGTGTCCACGGGCGTCCGATCAATGGGAGTCTTCGAAGGCGCTGCTTCAGTTCAGCGTCGCGGGGTTCACCTGCTCCCAGGTTTTCACGACCTTGTTGCGCTTCGTGCCGTCGCTGTCCTTCACCACTTCGCGCAAGTAGAAGTTCTGCACCAGTTCGCGGGTGGCCGGGTCGATGGTCACGTTGCCACGCGGGCTCTTCCACGTATAGCCGGCCAGCGACTTGACGGCCGCCTCGCCGTTGAACGGCTTACCCGCCTGGTCGCGAATCATCTTGTAGGCCAGGTGCATGGCGTCGTACGCGCCGATACTGAAGGAGTTGGGACGCGCAGTGGGCCCGACATTCTTCAGCAGCCAGCCGGCAAGGGCCGTGTTCTCCGCGTTCCTGGCGTTCGCGTCGATGTAGATGATGGACTTGAAGCCGACGATCGAGTCGTCGAACAGCGGCAGGTCGCTGTCCTCGGCTTCGCCCTGGCCGATGATCAACACCTTCTGCGTCAGCCCGCGCGCAGCCAGCGCCTTGTTGAAGCCCACGGAGGCAGCGCCGGGCGGGAGGAAGATCTCCAGCACGTCGGGGTTGGCGTTGGCGATGCGCTCTGCGACAGGCGCGAAGTCGGTGGTGTTCAGCGGCACGCGCGCGTTGCCGACCATTTGTCCGCCTTCCGCCGAGAACCTGGCCATGAAGGCCTGCTCCACGACGTGCCCCGGGCCGTAGTCTCCGACCGCGACGAAGCCCCGTGACTTGCCCTGTTGGCGGGCGTAGGTGGCAGCCAGTTCCGCCGGCTGGTTGATCGACTGGCCCATGCGGACAAAGTACGGCGACATCTTCATCAGCGAAGGCGTCGCGGCATTGACGATGAACAGGGGCACCTTGGCGGCGTTTGCAACAGGGGCGGTCGCGGCCACTTCCGGGCTCAGGTAGAAGCCGCCCAGCATGGCCACCTTGTCCTTGACGACGAGTTCTTCCGCCAGGCGCTTGGCGAGCGTGGCGTCAGCGCCTCCACTGTCCCTGTAGATCACTTCCACCGTTCGGTTGCCGACACTTGCGCCATGGAGGGCCATGTACGCCTCGATGCCTTGTCGGAACGACTGGCCTGCCACCGCGAACGGGCCGGTGTAGGGGCCGACAAAGCCGATCTTGATGGGCTCCTGCGCTGCGACCGAAGCGCTGAAGAAAGCGACAGCAGCGGCAAGTCCCAGCAGACGGGCAAATGTCTTTTTCATTGGTTTCACCTCGTGGGGAAGAGATTGAGCGACAGGAAGAATGTCGCGTTCATCGAACTTATCTTCCATGGAAGATATATGCGCCGCAGCGGAATCTCCATAGGGCAAACCACTAGATTCGTACGGAACATTCGCCTCTTCGCCATTCACGGGTAACTGCGCGTAAGATGGCGGCCTCGAGGAAGTATGTTTCTATGGAAGATCAATACACAACCGATCCACTCGATGCCGCGCCTGGGAACAATGGCTCACGCAAGGGACGACCCGCGAGGCCCAGCATCAGTGAACTGGTCACCATGCAATGGCAGACCGAGCGGCAAGATCTGGATCTGCAGAACTTCCTTCTGGCGATCTACTTCATGCGCCTCGGCACCTTGGTCGACCGTGCCTACGACCGCCACTGCCAGAAGGAATACGGCATCAACGGCGGAGACATGCGCCTGATGCTGGCCCTCCGGCGCAGCGGCCCTCCCTACGTCAAGCGGCCGACAGACCTGTTTCGTGCGCTGCTGGTGACCTCGGGCGCAATCACGAAGAAAGTCGATCGACTCGTGGAGGCCGGCTACGTGGAGCGCCTTCACGACCCGAGTCACAGCGGAGGCTTCCTGGTCCACCTCACGAAGAAAGGCCTGCAGATCGTGGAATTGGCGGTTGAACACCTGGCCAACCACTCCGCACTGGCTCCGGCCATGTCCCAGCTATCTCCTGAAGAGCGCGAGCGCGGGACCCAGTTCGCATTGCGAGTCCTTTCCACGCTGGAAAGCTCGGAAATGGGACTCGAGGATGAGGTTGACCCGCCCGAGGCCCGCATGCACAAGGGCCGCAAGCGCTAGGATTTCTTCGGCGCCCCGAAGACCTTCGGAAACGGCGTGAGATTGGTCGAGCCGCCATCGACCACGACGATCTGACCGGTCATGTGGGCGCTGAGATTCGACGCCAGGAAAAGAATCGGACCCGCAACCTCGGCCGGCATCGCCGCCCTGCCGATCGGAATCGATTCGCCCACCACACGCCATGCCTCGTCGCCGAGCATCTGGTTGAGGCGAGGCGTTCTCACGAATCCAGGCGACACAGCGTTCACGCGAACGCCCCTCGGCGCGTACTCGGCGCCGGCCCCACGAACGAAGTGATGGAGTGCTGCCTTCGAACTGGCATACGCGGTTTCGCGGGGAATGATGCGGTCCCCGGCCACCGATCCCACGAAGGTGATCGTTCCGCCTCCGGCCTTCGCGATCAACTCACCACCGATCTGGACGGCGAGGAACGCATGGCGGACGACGACGTCGAACTGCCGATCCCACGCGGCATCGTCGAACTCCACCAGCGGCAGCAGATCGGCCATGCCGATGATGTCGACGACACCGTGGATGTCGCCGAAACTGTGGACTGCGGTGTCGAAAGCTCGCTGCATGGCGTCGCGCGACGTGACGTCGCCTGCAAAGTGCACGCCATCCACCGCCTTGGCGATCCGCACGGCCAGGTCTTCTTCGCGATCGACACACAACACGCGGGCGCCTGCCTGCGCAAGAGCGTGGGTCGTGGCCTCGCCGATGCCCTGCCCGGCGCCGAGCACGACGAAATTCTTGCCGGCCAGCCGAAGCTGTTGGAGGTAGTCAGGGACGCTGTAGTCGGGAGTCTGTGCCGTCTGCATTCGAGTTCCTTTCAGTGGAGTGTCAGAGATCCAGCACGAGCCGCGGTGTGCGCGCACGCGAACAACAGGGCGTGAAGCAGTCGTTCTGCTCATGCTCGGCATCCGTCAGGTACAAGTCGCGGTGATCCGGCACGCCGGCGTGCACGCGCGTGACGCAGGTGCCGCAAACGCCCTGCTCGCAAGAGACGGTGATGGCGACGCCGGAATCCCTCAACGCGTCGGCGGCGCTCTTGTCGGCGTCGACCTTGATGACTTGGCCGCTGCTCTTCAATTCGATCTCGAAAGGTCCGTCGGCCGAATGGTCGATCGGCGCGGCTGCGAAGTACTCTCGATGCAGTTGCGGCTCCTTCCAGCCGAGCTCGCGGGCTATCTGGAACACATGGTCCATGAAACCAGCGGGACCGCACACGTAGAGATGCGTGTCGGAGTTGGGCGGGCCGATCACGACAGCGGCGTCCAGCATCTGCACCTTCGGCCCGTCGTCGACATGAATGTGCACGTCGTCGCCATAGGCGCTGGCTTGCAGTCGATCGACGAATGCCATGCGGCTGATCGTCCGCCCGCAGTAGTGCAGTTCGAAGGGGCGCCCTTCCTGCGTGAGTTGCTCCGCCATGCACAGGATCGGCGTAATGCCGATGCCGCCTGCCAGCAGGATGGATCGCCCTGCACGCTTGTCCAGCGCGAAGTGATTGCGGGGAACGCTGATGTCCATCTCGTCACCGACCTTCACGCCATCCACGAGTGCGGCGGAGCCTCCGCGAGATTGAGGTTCACGCAGTACGCCGATGCGGTACCGCGCAGGTTCGCTCGGCAGGTCGTGCAAGGAGTACTGGCGCACAAGTCCTCCCGGCAGATGGACATCGATATGGGAACCGGCCTCGAACGGCGGCAGTGCGCTTCCGTCGGCTGCGGCCAGTTCGTACCCGGACGTCCCTTCAGCCAGCTCCGAACGGGCGCTGACCTTGACGCGCATCAGCACTTCCATCATTGAACTCCAAGGGGTTGATGCGCGACGGCTGCGGCGCGGGGCAGCAAGGATCGCCGTGCGTTGAACTTAATATCTTCCATGGAAGTATTATTTTCCAAGATCCGTTGAATGCAGTGAAAATCCAACATCTCCTATGAACAATGAGGTCTTTCAGGTGAAGAGAAAGCCTTCTCAGCCATCGAACTTCTCTTGTTGTTATCTTCCATGGAAGTCATGATGATTCATCGGAGTCGTGGCGGCGGACAACGCCTCGTTCCGCTGCATCGAGGCATCGGTCGGCACGGCCCCGGTGGCCGGCGGTGTGCAATGGCTCGCCGAACGCGCCGGGCGTTCACGTGCCGCAGTGACGATAGAAATTCTCCCCGGTGTTCGACAGCGAGATGCTTCGTGTCGTCCGATTGGCGCATGACCAAGACACCGCTGACCAGTTCATCGTCCAGGGCCTGCAACGCCTCGCGGACACCGGCTTACTCGCGATCGTAGGAGAACTGGATCCCCGCAGTACCGCCGGTCTCGATGAAGAGGTTGATGAATGCCGGAACCGTTTCCTTGCGAGCCCAGTCGCGCTGGAGCTCGCAGAACATCTGCGGCACGCTGATCATCTTGCCTCCGGCCTGCTCGATTCGGCGCAGCGCCGCTTCGTGGGCCGCAAGTGAAGTCCCTCCTACCGCGTCCGCCACGACATAGACCTCGTAGCCTTCGTTCAGCGCATCGAGCGCAGGGAAAGTCAAGCAAGCCTCGGTCCACAGCGCGGTCATGATCAGCTTCTTGCGTCCAGTCTCCTTCACTGCCGCCCTGAACTCGACGTCCTCCCACGAGTTGATGGAAGTGCGGTCATAGGTCGGAATGCCCTCGAGCGCCTTGCGCACTTGCGGGATCGGCGGCTTGTTGAGCCCGGTCTTGACGTTGACGGTGGAGTGCACGATCGGCAGTCCGTAGGCTACGGCGGCCCTGGACGCGCCGACGATGTTGTTGATCAGCAGTTGCCGGTCCATCGACGCGATCGAGTTCACTTGCACAGGCTGGTAGTCGATGATCACGAACGCCGCATTCTTGGGGGTGAGCAGTATGTCTTTGGCGGGGTCGCGAATGGATTCACTGGCCATGATGGTCTCCTGACGGAAGTTTGTATGTGCTGAAACGCAGCACGCGCGGATGCCCAATGGGCATTGAAGTGACGAATGTGCTCGCTTTGGGTGTCGCTCCACCCGGCGCGCGATAGCCCTTCTTTCGATCAAGCCACCTGTGCGGCAATTCGCCCCATTCGCCCGTTCTGGTAGTCGGCGAACGCCCGTTCGATTTCATCTTCGGTGTTCATCACGAAGGGCCCGTGGCCCACCACCGGTTCGTTCAATGGCTCGCCGGTCAGCAGCAACACGGTCGAGTCCTCGATCGCGTCGAACGCGAGCGTTGTCCCTTCCCGTTCGAAGACGGCGAGTTCCGCTTCTCCAACCACACCGTCGTTGCCGAATCGGATCGATCCCTTGAGCACGAAGACGGCCGTGGTGTGGCCTTCAGGCAACTTGAACTCGGCCCGCCGGCCGCCCTTGACGCGAACATCCCACACGTTCATGGGACTGAAGGTGCGCGCGGGACCGCGCTGCCCTGCGTGGTCGCCAGCGATCACTCGAACCGAGCCGGCCTCCTCCGGCAGGTCAACCTTCGGAATCTGGGCATGGGTGATGTTCTGGTAGCCGGGCCGCGTCATCTTGTCCCTTGCAGGCAGGTTCACCCACAGCTGGATCATCTCGAACGCACCACCGCGCCTGGCGAACCCGGCACCGTGGTATTCCTCGTGCACGATGCCGGCACCCGCGGTCATCCATTGCACGTCGCCTGGTCCGATGGAGCCGCCGCCACCGGCCGAATCCCGATGCTCGACTTCCCCCTCGTAGACGATGGTGATCGTCTCGAAGCCGCGATGGGGGTGCTGCCCGACGCCCCGTCGCTGCTGCGTCGGAGGAAATTCCGCTGGTCCCGCATAGTCCAGCAGGAGGAAGGGCGACAACTCTTGCGCGTCGTCGTTGTATGAAAAGATGCTGCGCACCGGAAAGCCGTCGCCCACCCAGTGGCGTCCGTTGTTGCGTCTCTTGAAGGCCAGTTTCTTCATGATCGATTCCTTTGAGTGCAAATCTAGGCCCTGACAGGCCTTTCAGGTAGATGGCTTTTTGAGAACACGGCGTTTCAACCGAGCGGCGACCCGGTCGCTGGCAGACTCGGGGATAACTGGCAGCGGCTTCTGGACGTCGCCGCCAAAACACCGGTGACGCAGACATTGATGCGCGGTGCGACGATCACAACCTCCCGATCGCCCTGGCGGCACGCATGCCGGTCGCCGGGGCGGTTCTCAGGTCGAGGAGCGATCCCACGGCGGGAGATCGCCGGCCCAAGCGTCGGCAAGGAGGTCGATGATGGTCCGAACCTTGGACGACAGGTTGCGCGCCTGCGTGTACACCGCATGCACCGTGTCCTCGGTGGGAGCGAGTCCGTCCATCGGCAATTCCACAAGCTCGCCTGAACGAAGCAGGCCGCCGACGAGAAAGGTCGGAAGGACGGTCACGCCCAGTCCGCTCAATGCAGCCCGGACCATCGCCTCTCCGTTGTTCGTGACCACGCGCGCGCGAACGTTGGTGGCGACGCGTTCGTTCGATTCTTCACCCACCCTGCGGAACTGCCAGATCTGGCTCGAGGACACCAGCCCGTAGCCGATGCAGTCGTGCCGCGACAGGTCTTCCACGGTGGCCGGTGGGCCTCGTCGTGCGATGTAGTCCGGGCTGCAGCACAGCACGCGCTTGCTGGTCGCGAGCCTGCGCGCGATGAGATTCGAATCCGGCAGCACGCCGATCCGAATCGCGAGGTCGTAGCCGCCTTGCACGAGATCGACATACCGGTCGTCCAGGTCCATGTGCACGACCAGTTCCGCGTTCTCGCGCAGGAAAGGCATCAGCACGGGCAAGACGTGCAACTGGCCAAAACTCATCGGAAGGGAAAGCCGCACGGTGCCCTGAAGGCCGCGGTTCATTCCCTGCATCGATTGCGCGAACTCGTCGAAATCCTGCAACAGCAGCTTGCTCCGCTCGAAGAAATGCGTTCCGCTGGTCGTCGGCGTGGCGCGCCGCGTCGACCGCTGAAGCAGCGCGACGCCGAGGCAATCTTCCAATGAGGTGACACGCTTGCTGACCACGGACTTGGCCACGTCCAGCCTGACCGCCGCGGCGCTGATGCTGCCGCTTTCCACGACGGCGATGAATGCCTCGATGTCTTCGATGCGGTACCGCACGTATGCTCCTCCTGGGGCGGGAAAGTGCTATTTCCTGCGCGCGAAACTGGCGACGGCCTGCGCATGGAAGGGCGCGGCCATGCATACGGCCTGGGCGCCCGCCTCGAGTTCGGCCATCGCCTGCGCGTCGACATCAAACGCCTTGTGAAGCAAGCGCTTGGTGAGTTCGAACGCCTCGGGAGGTGCATCCAGAAAGGAGTTGGCCAGCGCCTTCGCCTGTGCCGCAAGGGCCTCGGGCTCATGCTGGGCCAGCACCATCCCCCATGCCATTGCGTCGGTGGCGCTCACGCGGCGCTGCGTCAACATCAGTTCCTTGGCGCGCGCGAGTCCGACAATGCGCGGCAGCGTATGGAAGGCGCCGAAATCAGGCACGGCGCCCACCTTCAAGAAGGACATGCAGAATTCGGCGCGTGTCGACGCCACGATGAAATCCGCCTGCAACGCGAGGCTGAAGCCAGCGCCGAAGGCCGGCCCGTCGACCGCGGCGATCACCGGGATCGTCAGGCCGCGCAACCTGTCGAGCCAGGACTGAGCGGCCATCAGCCGCCGCCGTGTGGCGGCCGGCGAATTCACCTGCGGATCTGGGTTGGACAGCCGCTCGTGCATGCCCTTCACGTCGCCGCCGGCGCAGAAGCTGCCACCGGAGCCGGTGATGATCAGCGCGCGCACGGAGCGATCGCCTTCGATGCGATCGAGCATGTCGGCGTAGTCCAGGCGAAGCGAATCCGAGAGGGCGTTGCGTGCGGCCGGCCGCATGTGAATGAATTCGGCGACGCCATCGCAGAGCGTGAGTTCCGAATCCCGCAGGGGTTGGTGTTCAACTGTCATGTGTCGCTGCGCTACTCTGCTTTCACGTCCGCTGTCTTGATGACCTCACCCCATTTGCGTGTCTCCTTCGTGATGAAGGCCGCGAACTCCGCCGGGGTGCCGCCCTGCGGCTGCGCGCCAAGCTCGATCAGGCGCTTGCTGATCGACGGCTCTTTCAGGATCGCATTCACTTCCTTCGACATGCGATCGATCACAGCGGCCGGCGTGGCCGCCGGCGCCATGAACCCGAACCATCCGTAGCCCACGACATTCGGAAATCCTTGCTCGCGAAAGGTCGGCACCGTCGGGTAGACCGGGCTTCGCTCTTCCGAGCCAACGGCCAGCACACGCAGCTTGCCGGCCTGCACATGCGGCAATGCGGTGGGCATGGCGGTGAGCGTCGCGTCGACGCGTCCGGCGAGCAACTCGGTGTAGGCCGTGGCGTCACCGCGGAAGTGCACATTCAGTCCCTTCACGCCAGCCTCCTTGAAGAACAGTTCGGCCGTCAGGTGCGGGCCGGAGCCGCTGCCCGGTGTCGCGAAGGTCAGCCCCTCGGGCTTGCCCTTGCCATAAGCGACCAGGTCGGCCACGGTCTTGAACGGCGAACTGGCATTCACGATCAGGAAGACCGGCGCGATCACCGCGAGCGTTACAGCCTTGAAATCGCGCACCGGGTCGTACGACAGCTTTCCGTACATCGACTGGGCGGTGGCAAAGGGCGCGGCTGCGTAGAGCCACGTATAGCCGTCGGGCGCGGCGCGCGCGACGTATTCATTGGCCAGTCGCGTGCCTGCCCCGGGCTTGTTCTCGACGATGAACTGCTGCTGCAGGCGCTTGCCCAGTTCCTCGCAGAGGATACGCGCCGAGATGTCGTTGGAGCCACCCGCGCCGTAGGGCGACAGGACGCGCACGGGCTTGTTCGGCCAAGCCTCCTGCGCCCGTGCGAGTGACGGAACGGCCGTGAAGCCCGCGAAGGCGCCCCCCGCGGCAGCAAAATGCGAAATGAATTGACGACGGTGAAGTGACATGGGCGGTTTCCTGGATGGGTTTGCCTAGCTGAGTCGAACGACAGGCGGGTATGCGAACCGCATCGACAGATGAGCCGCGCGAGGCTGGTACAGCCGCAGCGTCAGGTAGAACTGGTCGTCGGGCGGCGTCGGCAGCCAGTTGCGGCCTTCACCGGGGTCGTCGGCCTGCAGCCGGATGCGAAGGCTCCCGTCGAGCTCGGTGCGCAGGCCAGCCGTGCGGTCACCGATGGAGTACCGGTCGATCGGGTTGTCGATGAGCAGGCAGTCGCTGCGGCGGTAAGCAGTGAGCGACCAGAACGCATCGACCTGCGGCGCCGCGCCGGATGGGAAGCAGAGTTCGTAGCGCGCTTTTCCGTCGAGCGGCGCGCGCGCGGCGTCGACTTCGCAGACCGGATACATCGCCTCTTCGATGCCGAGCGCGCCGATGAGGTTGCGAGCCACACGGGCGCGCGTGGCGTAGTCGGTGCCGTAGCCGGTACGCACGGAGATCGGCAAGGTCCAGCCGTTGCCGAAGTCGGAGGCATCCACATCCTGGCGAAGCGCCGCGCAGGTCTCGGCCAGTGCGGTGGCGAGCGCGGCCTCGGCGCCAGGCTCCGGCTCGCCGTGGCGCAGGCCAAATCGGTCGATCAATTGAAGCATCGAGCCCTGGTCGGCGGGCGCAGGGTTGCGCTTCAATACGTCGCGGACGATGCGGCGATAGAGCACGACCTCGGGCATATCTGTCGGCCGGCCATCCATGCCGGTGTCGAAGCGGTGCCACGCGGAGGCCGACGCATCATCCGCGGTGCGAATCGCGTAGTGGTCTTGCAGGCGATGCGCCTCGGCCAGATCCGCGGCATCCGCCGAAGCCAACATGCGCCCGATGATCCATACGTCGTTGCCGGGCGTGGCAACGGGCACTGTCGCCTCGGGCGCCTTGCCCTTCCAGTCCGGGCCGTGGACGAAGAGGCGTTGCGCGCGGTTTCCCGTCGTGCGCCTGCCAGCGTAAGCGAACGGGTTGGTCCACATGTCCAGGAAGCCCAGCGTCCAGTAGCGCTCACCCATGTCCGGCACGTCGATCAGCAGCGGGCCATTGCTCAGGTCGAGCCAGGCGTTGTCGTAAAGCGTGTCGTTGTTCGGCGAGACCACCTCGCGGTTGCGCGGCGTGAGCAACTGGCGCGTGTGGCGAAAGCCGTTGAGCCAGCGGACACTGGCATTGGGATTGGCATCGGCCAGTTCGCCGCTGTCGAGCTTGCGCGGACAGGTGGCCGCTCGCATGCGCGCCATCTCAAAGAGTGGCAGGGTGTAGAGCACCGCATCACGCGCGGCTTGATCCAGCGTGCCGCTCATGCCACTCGCTCCACGTCGGGAAAGCGGTACTTGCCATCGAACAGCTTTTGCTGCGGATGGTAGAGGCGCAGGATCAGATAGAACGGTGCATCCGGTGCTGGCAGCCAGTTCTCCCCCGGTCCCGGCGGGCGCTGGTGCGAGACGTACAGGGTCAGGCTGCCATCGGCATTGCGGGCCAGCGGGCTGCGATTGCCGAGCGCGTGACGGCCGAGCGCGGTGGCGGCGAGGTAGCGGTCGCTGCCGTAGAGCGTGATCGACCAGAAGGCGTCTGCCGGCAACTGGCCACCATCCTCGAAGTGCAGCCGATAGCAGTGCTGCCCATGCAGTGCTGCGCCGTCGTGGTCGTAGTCGACGCTGGCGTAGATGGCCTCGTCGCCGGCCAGTGCGCCGAGGCCCTTGAAGGCCGTGGCTGCGCGCAGCATGAGGTCGTCGCCGTAGCGGCCGAGTCGCGTCGAATAGCGCCATGCCGCCTTGGACGGGCTGCGCGTGCAGGCCTCGATCAGTTGCATCGCCGCGGCGTATCCCTGGCGCAGGCCTTCGGCCACGCCGGGGCGCAGGTTGGTCAGCCTGCCATCGTCAGTGCTCTGCAAGTGCAGGCTCGTCAGCAGCGCGAACACGCCGCGCTGCGAAGCCGGAGGCGGAAAGTCCTGCACCGCGCGCAGCAGGTTGGCGAAGAAGTCGAGCGCCGTGTCGCCGCCTTCGCTCCATTGAGCGATGCTGCGAGGCATTGCGGGTGCGGGCGTGGCATTCAACCTGAAGTCGGCCTGGAAAGCGCGGGCCGCCGGCAGATCGGCTTCGTCGTCGACGAGTACGCGGCCCAGCAGCCACACCAGCGCGCTCGGGCACGCGATGGCGATGCAGCCAGCCGGCGGCGGGCTGTCATCGCCCGGCGGCATGAGCGCGAAACGGCCGCCTTCGCGCGGGCTGTTGCGCGTGCCGATGTTGTGGAAGTTGTTGGTGTAGACGTCGAGCAGTTCGAGCACGAAGTAACGACCCGTTTGCGCTGGCACGTCGATCACGACGGGCCCGCGCCGCAGGTCGATCCAGGCATTGGTGTAGAGCAGGTCGTTGGCGGGTGTGACGATGTCGCGGTCGCGGTCGGTCCACCTCTCGGCGCTGTGCCCAAGCACGTTGAACGGTGCGCGACCGTAGCCGGTGGCGCCCTGTGTGGCGCCCTCGCTGCCGGCCGTCTGCACGCGACAGGTGCGCACGGACTCCAGCAACGGATAGCCTGCAATCACGGCCGTGATCGCAGCATGCGCGGACAGTGCCTCGACCGGCGTTGCATGGTCGAGTTCGAGAAAGGCTTCGGAGGTGGTCATCTCAGTCATTTCGCAGTCCCTTCAATCGGCCTTGATGTTTCCGACCTGCACCAGGTGGCCCCACGTCGCGATGTCGTCCCGCACCTGCTGCGCAAATTGCTCGCGCGGGATCGGAACGGGCTCCATACCGAGCGCGCGGACTTTCTCGGCCGCCTCCGGTTGCTTGAGCATGACATCGAGGGCCTGCGCCAGCTTGTCGACGATGGGGGCCGGCGTGCGCGCCGGCGCGAAGATGCCGTACCACGAGGCCGTGTCGAACGCCACGCCCTGCTCCTGCAGTGTCGGCACGTTGGGGTAGCTGCTCGAGCGCCGCGGTCCGGTCACGGCCAGCGCCTTGATGCGCCCGGCCTTGACGAATGGCGCGGCACTGGTCACGTCGACCATGGCCACCTGGATCTGGCCCCCAATGAGGTCGTTGAGTTCCGGCGCAACGCCCTTGTACGGCACGTGGCCCATGTGGATGCCGGCTGCCTGGTTGATGGCTTCGAGCGCGAGGTGGCCTCCGGATCCGTTGCCCCACGAACCCACCATGACGCTGCTGCCCGGCTTGCGTGCGAGCTCGATCAGCTCCTTGACCGAATTCGCCGGAAAGTCGGGGTGCGCAACCAGCAGGTTGCCTCCGAGCGCGACGCGGCCGACGGCCACGAAATCCGTCGCCGGCTTGTAGGGCAGGTCCTTGTAGATCGCCGGTGCAATTGCGTGGGTGGCGCTGATGCCGAGCAGGATCGTGTAGCCATCCGGATCGGCGCGCGCCACCTTGGCACTTCCCAACGTTCCCGTCGCGCCGGGCACGTTGTCGACGACCAATGCGGCCTTCAGCGTGGTGGCAAGAGACTGCGCAACCCAGCGACCCATCACGTCGGTGCCGCCACCGGGCGGAAATGGCACGACCAGATGGATCGGCTTGTCGGGCCAGGCTGTCTGGGCTACCGCTGCGGGTACAGCGCCAAGGGTGGTGGCGCAGATGACGGCGGCAAGCAGCGTCCGACGGAGGGGTGAATCAATGAGGGTCATGGTGCTTTCCAGGGTGGCGGCCTTGGTCAGGCTGCGGCGATGTCGACGACAGCATCCGCGGCAGCCACGCTGTCGTCGGTCACCATCAGCGGATTGATTTCCATCGTGCGCAGACGCGGCCCCAGCGCCGCGGCCAGCGCGGCAAAGTGCACGACGGTGTCGATCAGCGCATCGGGTGCGATGGCCGGCTGGCCGCGCCAGGCCTGCAGGCGCCTGAGCACGCCGAGGCGATCGAGCCGGTCACGCACGCGCGCAGGTGTGGTGGGTGCGGTGAGCACCAGCGTTCGCGCATCGAGCTCGACCGCCACGCCGCCCAGGCCCAGCACCACCAGCGGACCGAAGCTCTCGTCCCAGCGCGCGCCGAGCATCACTTCGACGCGCGGGCTCAGCTTGCGCGCCACCAGCATGCCCTCGCGCCGTGCCTGCGGTGCCAGTTGCGCAACCGACGCGTCAATCGCCGCGAAGGCTTCGCGCACTTCCGCTTCGTTGCGCAAGCCGACGCGCACGCCCCCAACGTCGCTCTTGTGCAGCAGGTCGCGCGAAACGATCTTCAGCACGGCCTGGCCGCCAAGTTCGCGCCATGCACCCACGGCTTGATCAGCATCCTGCACATGGCGATGCGGTGCAGGGGCGACGCCGTTCGCCGCAACGAAAGCGAGACCGTCAATCTCGTTGAGCAGGCCGGCCGGCATGCCGGGCGGCATCGCGATCGCCTCGCTCGCCGGTGCTTCGTCGGAAGCTGCATCTGCCTGCCACCTCGCCATCACGGCGAGGCTTTCGATCGCATGCGTCGGCTCCTCGTAGACGAGGCAGCCGAGCGCTTCGAGCTCCCGCTTGAGCTCAGCCATCACGATGCCGGAAAACGCCAGGCTGACCCCTGGCGCAGCCTCGCGCACCAGCCTTACCGTCTGCGCGATCTTCTGCGCATAGCCTGGCGCCGCACCTGCTGCCGCGAGGAACAGCACGATGCTGTCGTAGGCGCCGCTGCGCGCGGCTTCGACGGCCGCATAGTCCACCACGCTGTAGTCCGCGGTGATCTGGCCGGTGAGGTCGACCGGGTTGGTGGTCGAGCAGAACGCGATGCGGCGGCGCAGCTCGACCGCGATCGGCTCGGGCAGCGGCGGCATGTCGAGGCCCGCATCGCTGGCCGCATCGGCCATCAGCGTGCCGACGCCGCCCGACACGGTGAGGATGCCGAGCCGACGGCCGCGCGGCGCGACGCCGAGCGCGAACGCCTGGCCAAGGCGAAACATCTGCTCGACGGTGTCGGCGCGGATGGTGCGCGTGTCGTCGAACACTGCCTGGTACACCGCGTCCTCGCCCGAAAGACTCGCCGTGTGCGACATGGCTGCGCGCGCCCCGGCTTCGGTGCGTCCCACCTTGGTCACGATCACCGGTTTGCCGGCAGCGCGCGCCTTCGACAACGCGCGGTGCAAGGCGCGACCGTCCCGTGCGCCTTCCACATAGGCCAGGATCACGCGCGTGTCCTGATCGTCGACGAGGCCGTCAATGACGTCGGCGACCGAGGTGGCGGCCTCGTTGCCCGTCGTCACCCAGTGGCTCAGGCCGAGCCCGCCTGCACGCGCGAGCGAGTATGCATAAGCCCCGAACGCGCCACTCTGGCTCACGATCGCCACACCGCCGGCCTTGAGCTGGCCGGCGAGCGGTGCTGGCGAGAAAGTGGCATACAGGCCGCGGCGCGGATTCATGGCTCCAAGGCAGTTCGGCCCCAGCAACGTGAGCTGACCGCGTCGGGCAATGTCTGCCAGGCGGGCCTGCGTCTGTGCGCCCTCCGCGCCAACTTCGGCAAAGCCCGAACTCAGCACGATGGCCGCGCGCACGCCGCCCCGCACCGCCTGCTCGAGCGCAGCTTCCACTGCATCCGCCGGCACTGCGATGACTGCCAGGTCGACCTGCGCAGGCACATCCGCCAGCGATGCGTAGGCCATCAGACCCTGGACCTCCTTGGCTGCGGGATTGATCGGATAGACAGCGCCCGCATAGCCCAGTTCCTTGAGCAGTCGCACGGGCATGCCGCCGACCTTCTGCGGGTTTTGTGAAGCACCGATCACCGCGACCGACGCGGGATGCAGCAATGCAGCGAGAGACATGGGGACGGATCCTTTTCAGCGGGTCAAGGGAATGCCGGTGACGTGCGCGCGTCGAGTGACAGTGCCGCCAGGCGATCCAGGTGGAATTCGGTTGAGCCATACAGCGAGGCGGCCACGGCCAATCGCTTGACGAAAGGCGCCACCGCGCACTCCTGCGTCATGCCGATGGCACCGTGCAGCTGCACCGACTCTTCCCATACATGCCTGGCAACACGCGAGACACAGGCCTTGGCTGCCGCGACATGGCGAGCCTCGTAGGGGCCAGCATCGCGCGAAGCATGGCGCGGCGCATCACATGCCCTCGCCGCCGCAAGCGTCGCAGCGCGCGCCTCGCTTATTTCCACATGGAGATCCACCAGCCGGTGTTGCACCACCTGGTTGGAGGCAATCGTGCTGCCAAACTGCCGACGGGTCTTCAGGTAGTCGAGCGTGATCTCGAAGCTTCGTTGCATGACGCCGACTGTTTCGGCGCAGTGGGCAACGGTGCCCCGAGCGACCGCACGCTGCAAGGTCGCGAGCACGTCCTCCAACGGTGCGTTCAGCAGCAGGCATGTCGGCACGACGCCATCCAGCTCCAGGGACGCGATGTGCTGACCGTCATGCAGGACACCCGGCGTGACCGTCAGGCCAGGCGTCGCGGCGTCGACCAGGCACAAGCTCGCTGCCGACCCATCATCAGCTCGCGCCGCAATGAGAAACGCGTCGGCCCCAGCCCCGCCCAGCACCATCGCTTTCCTGCCAGTCAAGCACAACCCGCCTCCAACCCGCTGCATCGTGGTGCGGACGCAGCGGACGTCAAAAGCCGCGCCAGGCTCCCAACCGCCGAAAGCCAGTCGCAGGCTGCCATCCGCGGCGCCCTGCAACCAGCGCTCACGTACTTCCAACGGAGCGGCTTCCGACAACAGCATCGCGGCCATCACACCCGAGGCCACGTACGGTTCGCTGACGAGCCCTCTTCCCATCGCTTCTGCGATCAGGCAGACGTCAGCCATCGATCCGCCGAGTCCGCCATCCTGCTCGGGCAGCGGCAACGCCAGCCAGCCCAACTCGGCAAATTCCTTCCAGCGCGCCGAATCGCATCCGTCGCTCTGTGCGAGTGAAGCGCGGCGCACTGCGTCGCCGTAGCCACGCTCCATGTACTGTTGCGCGCTGTCGGCCAGCATCCGGCGGTGGTCTTCGACGTCGATTTCGTTCATAGCCCGAGCACCTGCTTGGCGAGGATGTTGTGCTGTATCTCGCTGGAGCCCCCGGCGATCGTGTAGCCGCGGGAGAGAAATCGCCGCGGCAACGCGGTTGCGGCGATGCGGGCCGAAGCGCTCGCGGTATCCGCGAGTGGCGCGCCGCTCACCAGCGCGCTGACATCGAGCAGGAGCGCCTCGGTGCCCAGCGCGTCCACGGTGAGTTCTTCCCACATCTGAATCAAGCGGCTGCCGCTCATCTTGAGCATCGAGACATCTGCGCCGATTGGCTGTCCCGACTGGGCCCGCGCGATGAAGCCGGCGGCATTGGCCTCGAGCGCGATCAGCCGGCTCTCGAGTTCTGCAAACCGCTGCCTGAACCACGGCTTGTCTGCGACACGACAGCCATCCGCCCCAGGCGCCAGCGCCAGTTCACGCACGCGCGCCATGCGGCGCTTGTTCTCGCCGATGCGTGCGAGCTTGAGGCGCTCGAATTCCAGCAACGACTTGGCGATGGTCCAGCCCCGGTTCTCATCGCCCACCAGGTTGTCGACCGGCACTTCGACATTGTCGAAAAAGACTTCGTTGAACACCACCCAACCGTGAATGCCCACGATGGGGCGCACGGTGATGCCGGGCGACTTCATGTCGATCAGCACGAACGAAATGCCCTGTTGCGGCTTCGCCTTGGGGTCGGTCCGCACGAGGCAGAACATCCAGTCAGCGTATTGCGCGTACGTGGTCCAGATCTTGGAGCCGTTGATGACGTAGCTGTCGCCACGGCGTTCTGCGCGTGTGGAAAGAGACGCAAGGTCAGACCCTGCGTTGGGCTCCGAATAGCCCTGGCACCACCACTGGGTGCCGGACGCAATCGCTGGAAGGAAGCGTTCGCGCTGCGCAGCGTTGCCGTAGCGGATCAGCACCGGGCCGATCATGTCGAAACTCACCTGATTCAGTTCGGGTGCACCGTTCGTGCACATCTCCTCGTCGAACGCGATCTGCTCCTGCACGCTCCAACCCTGGCCACCCCAGTCGCGCGGCCAATGCGGCACAAGGCATTGATGCGCCGCAAGGATCTGGTTCCATGCCACCGTGCGCTCGCGTGACGGCGACTGGCCGCTGAGAACCGCGTGACGAATGTCGGCGGGCAAATGCGCCCGCACGAAGTCGCGCACCTGGGCGCGAAAAACGAGAAGGTCTGTCGTGTCGAACATCGGATCTCCTGCGTTGGCCTTGTCAGGCGCGCAAGCCTTTCTGGAAAACACGCTTGGCGATGGCGGCGCGATGCACTTCCGATGCGCCGTCGTAGATGCGAAATGGCCGCAGGGTGCGCAGGATCATGGACAGTGCCAGGTCCTCCGAGACGCCGAGCGCGCCGGTCATTTGTACCGCCGAATCGGCGACGCGGTTGACAGCCTCGGAGACGAACACCTTGGCCATCGAGGACGCATGGCGGATCGATTCGCCCCGGTCCAGCTTGCGCGCGACGTCCAGCGTCATCAGGCGTGCGGCGTAGAGGTCGATGTGGGCATCGGCCACCATCGCCTGCACCATCTGGTGCTCGGACAAGCGCTGACCTTGCGATTCGCGCCGCGCAGCGTATTGCTGCGCGACTTCCATGGCGCGTGAGGACAGGCCAATAAAGCGCATGCAATGGAACAGTCGCGCGCCTTCGAGCCGCAGCTGCGCATGGGCCAGCCCCTTGCCTTCCTCCCCCACCAGGGCTTCAGGTCCGACCTGGCAGTTGGTGAGCCGAATCTCGGCATGGCCGCCGATGTCGAAGGGTTCCATCGTGGGGATGTCGCGCACCACTTCGAATCCCGGGTTGTCCTTGTCAACCAGGAACCAGGAGACGCCCGCGTCGCTGCGCGCCACGACGATCGCGACGTCGGCGCGCCGGGCGCCGGTAATGAACCACTTGTGGCCGTTGATGAGCCAGCCTGCGGCATTGCGCGTGGCCGTGGTCGCAAGCATGTGCGGATCGGACCCGACACCCGGCGCGGGCTCGGTCATGGCAAAGCACGAACGCGCATCACCCTGCGCCAATGGTTGAAGGTAGCGCTCGCGCTGCCAGGGTGTGGCGAGCTGCTCGAGCGCTGCAATGTCAGGTTGACCGGGTGGGCCGCATTGCAATGTCACTGGCCCGAGAAAGCTGCGTCCGGCCTCCTCAAGAAAAGCGCAGCATTCTTCCCATGACAGCCCGAGCCCGCCGTCGCGCACGGCCAGGCGGGGTGCGCCAAGTCCGCGCTTCAACGCCGACTGCCGGAGCTCTGCGGTGAGGCGCAGCACGGCCTCCCCGTCATGGGCGGCGCGCAGGTCCTCTTTCGGAATGACCTCTTCGTCGATGAAAGTGCGCAGGGTCGCAATCAGTTCAGCGAACTCATGCGGGGGACGGGTCAGGCTCATGGCGCAGGCGTGGCTGGTGGCGATTGCATGTCTTGCGACTACTTCTTCATGGCGGCGACAACGCGCGACCAGCGCTTGCCGTCTGTCGCCATGAAAGTGCTGAACTCGGCGGTGCCGAGAAATGCTTCCTCCCCGCCCGCGTTGGCAAGCCGCTCTTTCACTTCCTGCGTGGCGGTCGCGGCCTTGACGGCCTGCTCGAGCCTGCGGATCACATCGGGCGGCGTCGCGGCCGGCACATGGAAGCCGTACCACGAAAGCGCCGTGACATCCGGGTAGCCTGCCTCGGCGATCGTCGGCACGTCAGGCAACTGCGCTGAGCGCGTGCTGCTGATGTTGGCAAGTGCCCGTATTTGGCCAGCCTTGATCAACGGGTACGCCAGCGACGAAGGCAGGATGGTCATCGAGAAACGGTTGCTGATCAGGTCAGGCACGAGGGGCGGCGCACCCTTGTAGACCACAGCCACCATCTCGATGCCAGCGGCCTGTTTAAGCGCCTCGTTGGCCATCGATTGCGTGCTGCCGGGACCGGACTCGCCGTAGAGCAGCGGTGGGGTGGCCTGCCTGGCCATCGCCACGAATTCCTTCACCGACTTCGCCGGAGAAGCGGCCGGCACCACGATATAGCTTGGCGACAACGTGAACCGAGCGACCGGTGCAAAGTCCTTGGGCGCCCACCGCAGGCTCGTCTCGATCAACGGGTTGTTGATGAGGTACGGTGCGCTGACGAGCAGCGTGTAGCCGTCGGCGGGCGAACGCGCGACGAAATCAGCCGCGATGTTGCCGCCCGCGCCAGGCTTTGTCTCGACGACGATCGGCTGGCCGAGTTCAGCCGACAGGCGCTGCGTCACGGCGCGTGTCTGCACGTCGACAACCCCGCCGGGCGCATAGGGAACGATCACGTGGATCGGCTTGCCTGGATAAGGATCGGCTGCTATCGCCGGCGCCACCAAGGCGATGGACAGCAGGGCAAACGCGGCACTCGGCACCAGGATTCTCATGAAGCAGTCTCCGTTGAAGACCGGATCATGGCACGACCTATTATGATAGGTAGATAGGGCTAACACCTACCCTGTCATAACAGCTATAGCTTTCCTCAGCGACCGCACTGGATCGGTCGCGACAGCATCGCGCTATCGCTTGACAACGGCCTTGTAGCTGAATCCGTCACCACGGAAGTACATGTCGGCGTGCAGCAGCGGGCGGTCCGTCACGTCGTGAGGCGTGAAGCGAATCCGCAGCACCGGCGCATCGGCGTCAATACCCAGGTGGCGCGCACGCAACTTTCCCGCGGGCAGGGCACTCGTTTCGATGTGCGTGTTTTTCATCCGGAAACCCAGGCGGCTCTCGAGCAAGGTCATGAAGTCGTTGGTCTCGATGTCCTCGCGCACCAGCGCCCTGACCAGTTCGGTCGGCCCCCATGCAATGCCGTAAACCAACGGCTTGCCGTCGACGCTGCGCACCATCGTCACTGCCGTCACGGGCGCGCCCGGTGGCAGCTTCAACGCTTCGGCCACTGCGGCAGGCGCCTCGACGTCGCGCATCGACAGTGTCTTGCCGAGTGCTTCTCTCCCGAGGGCGCGCATGTGATCGAAGAACCCCGTCAAGGGACCGAGGTTCGGCGCGTCCGACGGCCGCGTGACAAAGCTGCCCTTGCCGTTGATCTTCTGGATCAGGCCCTTGGCATGGAGCGCCGCCAAGGCCTGCCTTACGGTGATGCGACTGACGCCGAACTCGACCTCCAGTTCCGCTTCGGACGGCAGCTTGCTGCCCGCGACCAACTCGTTGACGACGATGCGTTGACGAAGCTGGGCTTCGATCTGGGCAAACAGCGGGAGGCTGGCGGCGGTGGAATTTTCTGAGGAAGTCGACATGCAGGTGCCACGGTAGGAAACGGCTGGCGCGCTGAATATTTTGATCAGGCGCGTCACAGTGTGATTCCAATCATAAAAGGAGAGGCGTCGTGGCCCTGGCGCCGCAGCAGTACCGCCTCAATCCAGTCTGACACCCGTGTCTTGCGCCATCTTCAGGGCCACCGGCAGGTACGCCTTGTAGGCCGCGGTGGCCTGCGCCGGCGAATTGCCAATGGGCTCGGCGCCAAGTTCCTCGATGCGACGGGCCACCTCGGGCTGCTTGACCACGGCCTGGACCTCGCGGCCCAGACGTTCCACGATGGCATCGGGGGTCTTCGCGGGTGCGAGCAGCGAAGTCGGTCCGGTCAGGGCATAGACCGGATCGCGATAGCCCTGCTCTGCAAAGGTAGGCACCTGTGGCAAGGCACTGGCGCGGCGCGTGCCCACCACCGCCAGCGCACGCAACTTGCCGGTCGCAACATAGGGCTGGAGCGTCGTGACCGAACCGACCGTCATCGTGATGACGCCGCCGATCAGGTCAACCGCCATCGGTCCCTCGCCCTTGTACGGCACGTGCAGTGTCTGTACGCCATAGGTCTTGTCCATGTACACCTGCACCTGGTGCGGCAGGGTGCCCGGTCCCCAGGAGCCCATCGCGTACTTGCCGGGCGATGCCTTCATGGCCTCGATCAGGCTCGCCACGTCCTTCGCGGGCACCGACGGATTCACGGCCAGGACTGTGCGCGCGAGCGCGACATCGGACACCATGCGCAGGTCGGTCCTCGGGTCATAGGGCAGCTTGCTGTAGAGCGCCAGGTTGGCGGTGATCGGGCCCGGAATCGTGAGCAGCAACGTGTAGCCATCGGGCGCGCTTTTGGCCACGTAGTCGGTGCCGATGATGCCGCCGGCACCGGTGCGGTTCTCGACCAGCACCGGCTGGCCCAGCCGCTTGGCCAAGGCTTCGCCGACGACGCGCGCAAAGATGTCAGTCGAGCCGCCGGCCTGGTACGGGACGATCAGGCGGATCGGCTTGGTGGGGAACTCGTCCGCCGCCCGGGCCGGCGCGCCCACCGCCAGGAACACAGCTGCTGCAACGAAGGCGTCCAGCGCAAAGGAAGAAATGGAGGTTCTCATGGGCGGCGATCATGCCACAGCCTATTATGACAGCTGACTGGGTTTCCACCTACACTGGACCTTACCCTATCATAATAGCTTAGGTAATTTCCCTTGTTACCTATCATAATAGCTAATGGCGTGATGTGCTCATTTGCATGCACGCGGGATCCGTCTTCACGCCCTCCCATCGACATCCCAGCAACCAAATGGAGATCGGATGAGTCCAGACAACAACATCCTGATGATGAAGCAGGGCCTCGCTCGGCACGCGAGCGGCGTGCACACCCTTGGCGGCCAGGGCAACTCGCTGATCGTCGAACTTGGCGACAGCCTGCTGCTGGTGGACACCGGTCCGGGCGGGGACATCACGCAGCGAATGATCGAGCAGGTTCGCGACAGCTTCGGCCAACGCGTGAGCCACATCGTCTACAGCCATGGACACATGGGCTACAACAACGGCGTGCAGCAGTGGCTGGATGACGCAGCAACGCGCGGCGAGGCGCCGCCGCGCGTGATCGGCCATGAGCGCGTGGCCCACCGCTATGCCCGCTACCGCGAGACCGGTGGCCTGCAGGCGTATATGAACGAGCACCAGTTCCGCTCGCCCTATCCCACGACGCCGCCGGCGCACTGGTTCCGCCTGCCCGACGAGACCTACCGCACGCGCCTGCGCATCGAGGGGCGCGATCGCAGCGTCGAGTTGATCCACGCGCCCTCGGAGACCGACGATGGCACCGCCGTGTGGATACCGGATGTGCGGACCCTGTATGGCTCCAATGCCTTCATCAAGGCCTGCCCCAATTCAGGCTCGCCCTTCAGGATCCAGCGCGATGTGATGCGCTGGGCCGCGACGCTCGACATGTTCCTGGCGCTGGACCCGCTCGTGCTCATCCCCGAGTTCGGCAAGCCACTGACCGACGCGACAGAGATCCGCGAGTCGCTGGAGCTTCCTTCACGCGCTTTGAAATATCTGCGGCGGGAAGTCGTGCGCCGCATGAGTGCGGGCATGGGGGAGATCGACATCCTGCACGACGTGCCTCTTCCGCCTGAACTGTTCGAGCATCGGTTCATGAACCCGACCTATGGCTGCGCCGAATACATCATGCGCGACATCTGGCGCAGCGAAAACGGCTGGTGGAACCGCAACGCGACCGACCTTCACCCCGCCGCGCCGGGCGCTGCGGCCGAAGCCGTCCGGGCCGCATTGCCCGATGCACAGCGTGTGCTCGACCATGCGCGCCAGCTCGCGTCGAATGGGGACACGCAGCTGGCGCTGCATGTGGTCGACCTGCTGGCCAACGTAGATTTGGCCGGCCCGCCCGACCCGCTGGTTGCGCAGGCCCGCCAGCTCAAGGCCGAGCTCTGCCGCGAACGCGCGACGCAAGTCACCTCCGTGGTCTCGCGCAACCTCTACCTGAGCGCAGCCGACGATCTGATGGGCGACCCGGTGTGCAGTACCGCCAGCCGCCAGCAACCGCAATGGGCATGACCATGACCGCGATCACCCCCTCCGCGTCCGGCATCAGCGTCCTGATGAATGCCGGACTGTTTCGTGACCTGGTGCCGGGCGTGCACACGCTCGGAGGACAGGGCAACACGCTCGCGATCGAGACGGGAGATGGCGTGGTGATCGTCGACGCTGGTCCCGGTGGAAAGGTGTCGCAGCAGATGATCACGCACCTGCGCACCCTGACCCAGGCGCGCGTGCACGCCATTGTCTACAGCCACGGCCACGCCGGCTACAACGCCGGTGTCCCGGTGTGGATCGAACACGCGCTGGCGCGCGGCGAAACGCCGCCGCTGCGCATCGCGCACCGCAATGTGGCGCGCCGCTACCAGCGCTACGTGGAGACGGCGGGCCTGCAAGCCTGGCTCAACAGCCGGCAGTTCCGACGGCCGTTCAAGGCCGCCAGCGCGCAGGACTTCCCGATGCCACAGGTCCTGTTCGTCGACAACCTGAGCCTCGCGCTCGGAGACCGGACGATCGAACTGATCGCGGCCCCGTCGGAAACCGACGACACCGTGGCCGTCTGGCTGCCGCAAGAGCGCTTCCTGTACGGAAGTGCCGCCATGATCCGGAGCATTCCGAACATCGGCACGCCGCTGCGCACGTTGCGCGACCCGATGCGGTGGGCCGCGACCCTCGAGCGGCTCCACGCACTGGGTCCTTCGATGGTGTTGCCGGAGTTCGGCAGCCCGATCACCGGCGTCGCGGACATCGAAGACGCGTTCAGGGTCCCCATTCGCGCGCTGCACTGGCTGCGAAGCGAGGTGGTCCGGCGCATGAACGAGGGGCAGTCGGAGCGTGAGATTCTGGCCGGCATGCACTACCCGCCGGCGTTGTTCGGCCACCGCTTCATGCGTGCGATCTATGGCAGCCCCGACTACATCGTGCGCGACATCTGGCGCAGCGAAAGCGGCTGGTGGGACCGCAACCCGACCCAGCTTCACCCCGCGCGGCCGGCCGACGCTGCGGCGGCGATCGTCGCCGCGATTGGCGATACCGTCGCCGTGCTCGCGCATGCGCGGCGCCTCGGTGACGAGGGACAGACGCAGCTGGCCCTGCACGTGGTCGACCTGGTGGCGACCACCAGCGACGAACCGGTGGCGATTGCCGCGCGCGAGCTCAAAGCGGTGCTCTGCGAAGCGCGTTCCATGCAATGCAGCTCGGTGGTGTCACGTCAGCTCCTTCGCAGTTGCGCGGAGGAGCTGCGCGGCGTGCCGGTGGGTAGCACGCGGGACAACGATCCACCCATGGATTTCTCATGGGATGGCAACGATAACCCCGCGCCGCCGCCTGACATCGGCGCGGAGCGACATCGGCCGACAAATTCGACCTGAACAACGTTTGCGAGAACTCGATCCGTCCCTTCCCTTTGTCGCCAGCGAATCACATCCGAGCGGTCATCCGCAATGACGCGGTCAATGGACCGTATACGCGGCATCCTGCCGGCCGCAGCGATGCTGTGTGCGCCCTCGCAACTGCAATTCCCGAGTCATTCCAACAGGTACGCCGCCTTGTCGTGATCCCACAACGACATGCTGATTTCCCCAAGGACGAATTTGCATAGCGGCCGGGCGAATTTGCATGAACGCGGCTGTCTCCGGGAAGCGCCCCTGATGGAATCAGGACAGCTTCCCAGAGGGAGGTTGGCCCAGGTATTTGTGGGAACTCAAACGTGTCATTCACCGTGAGTCTCCACGCCAGGGCCCCATGTTCAACCTTGAAGAAATCTGCAATGAAAAAATCCTTGATCGCCCTGGCTGCGCTGGCTATCACCAGTGTTGCGACGGCTCAGTCGTCCGTCACAGTGTTCGGCGTGATTGACGCTGCTGTCAGCGGCTATTCGAACAAGACGGAAACGGCGCTCGGCAACAGCATCACGACGAGCGCGACCAAGTTGGCCAACTCCGGCTACAACGCCAGCCGTCTCGGCTTCCGTGGCACGGAAGACCTCGGTGGTGGCCTTGCGGCCGGCTTCTGGCTCGAAGCCAGTCTGAGCAACGACGACGGCAACATCGGTGGCAACGTCGCCAACTCCGGCCCTGCCGTGACTGGCTTCTTCAACCGTCGTTCAACGGTGAGCCTGTCGGGCGTCTTCGGCGAAGTCCGCCTCGGCCGCGACTACACGCCGAGTTTCTGGAACGACAACGTCTTCGACCCGTTCGGCTCCAACGGCGTCGGCGCCAGCTTGCTGGTGGCGGCCAACGGCTACAGCTCCAGCGGTGCGACCACCAACGGCTTCACGGCCAACGCCAACTACATTCGCGCCAGCAACTCGATCGGCTTCTTCCTGCCGCCGAATCTGGGCGGCTTCTACGGTCAGGCGATGTACGCCATGAACGAGAAGACCAGCTACGACCCGGGCTCGCTGACGCCTCCTGGCGCCGCGGCATTCATCGCGAACCGCAACCTCCCTGCCGACAACGCGCGCGCCGGCCGCTACATCGGCGGTCGCTTCGGCTATGCCAAGGGAGCCCTGGACGTTGCTGCCAGCTACGCTCGGAACACCATTGGGTCGAATTACTTCGCAGGCACGACGCAAACGCTCGACATCTGGAACCTTGGCGCGTCGTACGACTTTGACGTCGTGAAGGTGTTCGGCGAGTACTCGAACAACAAGCTCAAGGTTGACAACTCGTCCGCCTTCATCAGCGGCGTCACCAACCCGTTCGCCTTCCGCGAGCCCGGCGCCAACGGCTGGATCCTCGGCGCGACCGTCCCGGTCGGCCCCGGCCTGATCCGCGCTGCGTACTCTGCGGTGAACTACAACAACACGAATCGCATCAGCCAGCTGACGGGTCTATTCGCAGATCCGAAGGCCGACAAGTGGGCCCTGGGCTATGTGTACAACCTGTCGAAGCGCACAGCCCTGTACGCCACCGTCGCGCGCGTCAGCAACAAGAATGGCGCGGATCTGCTTCTCGGTGGCCCGAACTTCTTCCAACCGACGGCAGCGACCGGCGCGCTGACGCCGAAGAGTTCGACCGGCTACGACCTCGGTATTCGCCACGCGTTCTGACACGACGCTGGGGGTGTGCAAGCCGCAGCGGAAGTCTCGGAAGCCACCCGGTACCACGGCGTGCAGCGCCAGGCGGTCGGCGGGTCCGTCTGGCCGCTACGCCCCCATTGCGTCGAATTGCGAGTCAACGCGCAGGCTCTGTCGCATCTTGCTCGGAGCGACGCGATACCAGTACTTGAACTGGCGGCTGAAGTTGGTGGGATCGGAATAGCCCAGTTGTGAAGAGATGGCTTCCATCGAAAGCTCCGTGTGCTGCAGGTACCAGGCGGCATGCGTTCTGCGCAACTCGTCCTTGATGCCCGAGTAGGTGACGCCGGCCTCCGCGAGTCTTCGCACCAGCGTGCGTGCGGTAATGCCCAGGTCCGAGGCCAACTCGCTCATGTCCGGGTTGCTCGTCAGCCGCTCGAGGAGCGCGCGCCGAACGCGCTGCACGAACGCACCGTTGCCAAGTTCCGATTCCATTCTCTGGCAAGCCTGCGCGGCATTGGAGAAGGCGATTGGATCCGCGGCAGCACACGGCGAACGCAGCAGTTCTACCGGCAACTGGAACGTCAGGTACGGTTGATCGAACTCGACCCTGCGCACGTGGCTCAGGCATGAAATGTCGTTGCCGCCGGGGCGAGAGTAGGGCAGTCCGACGGCGAGTTCATCCACAGGGCGCCCCAACATCGCCTCGAACAGCCTGCAGAGCGCACCCAGGATCGATTGCACGACGAACACATGCGTCTCGCACAACGGGCGCAGCGGTTTGACCTTGATCGTGCTCCATCGAGGGCCGCTCTCCAATTGAAACTGGAGACTGCCGAAGATCAGACTGGCATGTCGGCACAGGAACTGCAGGCCCTGGCCCAGGGTATCGCTTGTGACCGCTCCAATGCCGACTGGCGTGTGATAGGGCTGGAGCATCGATCCAGCCGTCAAACCCAGGGCCGGATCGCCGCTGCACTTGATGGCATGCGCGACGAAGCGGCGGAAGACCGAGAAGTCGACCATGTGCTGCCCGTCACAGAGGTCCTGCCAAGCCAAGCCTGCGTTGTCGAGCACCGTCGATGGCCTGATGCCGAGACTGTTCAGGCAGTCCAGGATGTTTCGGACGTAGACCGGGTGCGCAAACGGGATGGCGGCCTCGCGCTTGATCGTCATACGCAGGTGTCAGCAGACGCTATTCCATCCCACGCCAAGGTCGCCACGCCGATCACTTGCTCACCTGAATGTCGTCGGGAACCCAAGTGCGATCAAACCAGGGCGCGAGCGGGCCGTAGAGCCGGAACATGGCGAACCAACCCTTGCCCGGCACGGTTCGGATCCAGTTGCTTTCCTTGCCCGCAGGCGGGCGGGGGCCGAAGTAGATGTCGATGGAGCCGTCGACATTGGACTGGACGGCTTTGTCATACGAGTTCTTGCCGGCCACTTTCTGGCCGTTGGGCAGGATCGCGCGCGACCAGTTGTCGTAGACGAGGATCGACCAGAAATCCTTCGCCGGGGGATTGGGCGGAATGCGAAAGCGATAGCCCTCTTCGCCCCGCAACCAGCCGCCCTTCGCGTCGTGATAAGTCCAGGCGTACTGCGAACCCGTTCCCGGTTGCGGCTTGCTCATTGATTTCGCCGCGCCGGTGGCAAACCACGACATGTACACCATCTCGTCCAGCAGCGTCTTGTGCCCGTCGCTGAACGTCGGATAGCCCGCGATGCCGGCCATCCAATGCGACCCTGTGCGCACGGCTTGCGGGTCGCGCGGTGCATAGCTGATCGCCTGTGCCATGAAGCTGCCGACCTTCACCGCTTCGCCGAAGATGCTCTTCATCCGCACATCCGGCGCAAACGGCTTGCCCTTCTCGATACCCACCGCCCTCATCATCCCGGCCACTTCGGGGTCGATAGCATCGGGGGCTTCGCGCGAAACGAGCTGAGCAAGCATCTCGAAATAGCGAATGTCGTTAGGCGCTGTCGAGTCGAACGGCTTGCCGGTCGCTTCGATATAGGTCATCGGCGTCGGGGTGGCGGCCTTGGCCAAGGGATAGATGCGCACGCTTCTCAGAAGCGCGTCGGACGGTGCGGCATTGCCACTCGCGTCGAGGAATGCGCGCATCAAGAGCCAACCACCGTAGGTTCGCAGCGGCACGACGTGGTAGCCCTCCTTCGGCAACTCACCGGCGTAGCCTGGCGGCACGAAGAGGTACTTGCCGCCCGCGCCGCGGTCGGGGCCGCCCGGTCCGATGTCTTCCACGGGCCTCATCCACATGTCGTTGACGAGTCCGAGAACGCCGGGCGGTGCCTCTACCACTGTTGGCCCATCGGTGTCGAGCGCAAGGAAGGTCGTGCCGTACAGGGTCTCCGAGTTGGGCGTCAGCATCAGCGAGTTCGCATCGGCGCGAAAGATTGCGAGCTTCGAAATCGAATCCACGCCCAGATCGCGTGCGAGGCCGAGCCGAAGGTTGTACATGCTGAGCGCGGGGAGGTTTCTCAGCATGACCTGCGTGGCCCGTTGAAAGTCGAGCTCGTCATACAGCCGCTCAACGGTCTTTGGCGTTGGATAGCCATCCTGGAACGACAAGCTTCCGACGAACCTCGATGTTGTCTCTGCCGGCGGCGGCGAGGGCGTCGTGATTGAGGGAACCGATGTGGGGCCGTCGAGCGGCGGCATGCCTTGCGCCTGGGCGAGTGCCACTATTGCCGCCATCAGAATGCCGGCCGTTGTCGCATGACGAAGAATTCGTGCAGTCATTCGATGCCCTCTGTTCAATCAAGATCCCGCAGTAGGCCGGACGCACGGTTCGGCGAATAGTGGTGAGCGCGCGATGGCGTCCTCCGATTCGCTCACCAGGCCGGCCATGACTTCGGCCACTCTCCGGACTTGGTTGAAGTAGGCGATGCTCTGTCCGGCAGGGCTGTGCATCAAGGGCTCGACACCATGCTCGTCGATCGCACCCAGCAAGTCGCCGACCAGGATGTCCTGGTAGGGCATCTTCAACGGCTGCGGTGCGCCGGTCGATGCCCACTCCTCCGACCAGGCGCTGCGTATTTGCCGCAATGTCTTGCCGCTGTCGGCGCGCGAGATCACGGTGTCGTCGCTGCCGGCCATCAGCAGCTTCTGGCGCAATGCGTCAGGCATCACATGCTCCTCGGTGGTGAGCCAGGCCGTTCCCATCCACACACCTTCGGCCCCCATTGCCAGGGCCGCATTGATGTGCCTTCCCGTGGCGACACCGCCCGCGGCCAGGACCGGAATGTCCCCTGCCAGATCGACGATCTGCGGAACCAGCGAAAAGGTTCCGATGGTGCCCGTGTGGGCGCCGGCGTCGTAACCCTGCGCCACGAGGATGTCGATGGGCTTGGCCAGGGCCCGCTTGGCATGCTTGGGCGAGCCGACCAGCGCAAGCACCAGCTTTCCGGCGGCCTTGGCGCGCTCGATCACCTCCACGGGGGAGCCGATGCCGCAGGCCAGCAGGTTGACGTCGGAGCGCAGCACGGCCTCGAGCTGCTGGCCCGCCACTTCGTTGGACCGGACGAAGCGCGAGCGCTCTCCAGGCTTGCTGGCGGCAGGAACCGCGTATTTCTCGCGGATGCCCTGGACGAAGTCACGGTGGCTGGCCGGCAATTGCGCCTCGATCGCTGAACGGTCGTTCACTTCGGGCATGCCGTCGGGGAGCACCAGGTTCACACCGAAGGGTCGGGTCCCGATCTGTTGGCGAATCCAGGCAAGTTCGTGGTCGATCTCTTCGGGCGTGTGCCGGGTTGCGCCCAACACGCCGAACCCGCCTGCCCGGCAGATCGCCGCGACGACTGCGGCGCTGTGTGTGAAGCCGAATATCGGATGGGCCAGGCCGAGCTTGCGGCTCAGGCGAGTTTGAAGGCGGATGGACTGATTCATGAAAACTCTTGACCTTTTCTGTCTGACTATCTGACAAAGAACATAATAATTCGTCTGTTTGGTCGATAATACGTCAAACGCGCGCACAATTGAAAGGACCGACATGAACATCGCGACATCCGAGCCCGCCGCCACCGAAGCGGAAAAAGACCCCCAGTTCGCCTACACGCTGGCGCGCGGCCTCGATGTCCTGCGGGCCTTCGACGCGTCATCGCCTGTCCTGAGCAACCGCGAGCTTTCCCAGCGCACGGGCATTGCCCGCCCGACCGTCGCGAGATTGACGAGGACTCTCGCCCTGCAGGGCTACCTCAAATACAACGAAGCCACGGCGCGCTATCGACTGGCTGCCTCGGTGCTGTCGTTCGGCTATCCGCTGCTGGCCCAACTCAGCGTGCGTCAGATCGCACGCCAGCAGATGCAGCAGCTGGCCGACTACGCCAAGGGCGCGGTCTCGCTCGCGATGCGCAGCGGGCTGAACATGGTCATCGTCGAAAGCTGCATGGACATCACCGCACTCACCGGGCGGCCCGACATCGGCGCCACCCGCCCGATTGCGACCACCTCCCTGGGCTACGCCTACTACTGCGCAGCAAGCGAGGAAGAGCAGGACTTGATCAGCCATGCGCTGCGCGAGGACGATGCTGCGCAATGGGCAGAGTTCGACGGGCGGCTCGACGAGTGCCGTTCGCAATACCGGGCCAAGGGCTACTGCACCGTCCTCACCGCTTCGGTCGGTATCCAGGCGATCGCGGTACCCGTGCGTTCCAACTTCGACGGTGAGACCCTGGTGATCAACTGCGCCGTCGCTCCGTTCAACCTGGAACCCGACACGCTCGAAGAGCGCATCGCGCCGCGCCTGCTCAATCTCGCGCGGAGCATCGAAACGGCATTGGGCAGGCGATAGCCGTCCGCCCCCTCCCCCGAACCAATAGGAGACATTCTTGAAAAGCAGTTTCTACATGGGCCGCGTCCTCGCGCTGCTGCTGGCATCCGCGGTCCCGGTCATGTCGCAATCCGGCCCCGCGGACGCCTACCCCACGCGAGTCATCCGGCTGGTGGTGCCCTATGCACCGGGTGGTGGGGTGGACGCAGTGATGCGCCTGCTGGCGCCGCGCATGTCCGAGCTGCTCGGCCAAGCCATCGTTGTGGACAACAAGGCGGGCGGCGCCACCATATCGGCGACGGATTACGTCGTAAAAGCCGTCCCCGATGGCTACACCTTGCTGGCCACCGGCGCGCCGATCTACCTGAACACCGCACTGGGCAAGAAGCTGCCCTATGACCCGCTCAAGGACCTTGCACCCATCTCGCTGGTCGTCAACAACCCGTGCCTGATCATCGTCCATCCGTCGGTGCCGGCGAAAAGCATCAAGGAGCTGGTGGCGCTCAGCAAGACGCGCGCGGAGGGCCTCAACTACGGCAGCGCCGGTATCGGCAGCATCGCGCACCTGGGTGGCGAACTTCTCAAGGCGAAGACCGGCATCCAGATGAATCACATTCCCTACAAGGGCAGCGCACCGGCCCTCGTGGACCTCGTGGGCGGACAGCTTCCCGTGCTGGTCGACGCCATGATTCCCTCTTTGACGCAGGTGAACGCCGGCAAGGGCGTGGCGCTCGCCATCGCGGCCAGCGAACGTTCGCCGCTCCTGCCGAACGTGCCGACGCTGGCCGAGGCCGGCTACCCCGGTCTGAATTTCGGCGGGACCTTCGGTCTCATGGCGCCGGGCAAGACGCCGCCGGAAGTCATCGCCAAGATCCATGCCGCGCTGCTCAAGGCGATCTCCACGCCGGAGATGCGCAAGCAGTTGACCGGCATGGGCTATCAGATCGTCGCCAACAGCCCGAACGAATACGCGAGCTACATCCGCAACGAAATTGCCGTCTGGAGCAAGATCGTCAAGGACAACGACATCCAGGCGGAGTGACACCATGGAGCACTCAGACACCTCGTCGATGCGAGGTCCACTGCGCGGCGTTCGCATTCTCGACATGGCGACAGTGGTCGCCGCTCCGTTTGCCGCCACCTTGTGCGGGGACATGGGCGCAGAAGTCGTGAAGTTGGAACTGCCTGATGGAAAGGACCCTTTGAGGTCCCTGGCTCCGGTGATGGACGATCACGCGCTGTTCTGGAAAGTCACCAACCGCGGCAAGAAAGGCATCAGCCTCGATGTTCGCAAGCCTGAAGGACGCGAGCTCTTCCTGAAGCTGCTGCCGGGCTTCGATGTGCTGGTGGAGAACTTCCGCACGGGCACGATGGACCGCTGGGGACTTGACATCGAAACCTTGCACCGCCACAACCCGCGCTTGATCGTGCTGCGACTCACCGGCTTCGGCCAGACCGGTCCCTACGCAAGCCGCCCCGGCTTTGCGCGGATCTTTGAAGCCATGAGCGGCTTTGCTCACCTGACCGGGAACGAAGATGGGGCGCCGCAGCACATGAACTACCCGCTGGGCGATGTGATCGCCGGCTTGTTCGGTGCGTTTGCCATCAGCACTGCGCTGGCGGCAAGGAAAGGTGTCGACGACGAACTCGAGCCGAAGGGTTGCGAGATCGATCTCTCGGCGACCGAAGCAATGTTCAGGTTGCTGGACCCGCTGGCCGCCGAACTCCAGCACCTGGGTCTGACAAGGGGACGCGCCGGCAGCCGCGCCACCTACACCGCGCCGTCCAACATCTACCAGACCGGCGACGGCCAATGGCTGACGCTTGTGGGTTCATCCGATGTGACCTTCGCCCGACTCTGCGGCGCGATGGACCGCACTGAGCTGGCCGCGGATGAGCGCTTTGACTCGAACTCGAAGCGCATACGGCACATGGACTTCATCGACGGATTGGTGGCGACGTGGTGCCTGTCACGCCCATTGTCCGAACTCGGCCCCTTGCTGGACCGGCATCAGGTTCCCTACAGCAAGGTGTACTCCGTCGAAGACATCGTGAACGACGACCATGTGCGGGCGCGGCAAGCCATCATTCAGCTTCCCGATCCCGACTTGGGCCAAGTGGCCGCACCATGCATCGTGCCGCGCTTCAGCGGATTCGAGACTTTCGTCCCGCGCACCGGTCCCGCCACGGGCGAGCACAACAGCGAAATCTACGAGGCGCTGGGCCTGACCGTGGAAGATCGAGCAGCACTGAGTTCGCGCAGCGTGATCTGAGCGGGTGCTGCCTTTTCCCGTTCCCGCGGTTTCGGCTACCGCGGGGCCGGCATACATAATCCCCGCGCTGCCCAACCTTCTTCTCCAACCATGGAAACACTCACCGGCGTGTTTGACGACTTGATGGCTCTGGTGGCCGTGGTTGACGCAGGTGGCTTCAGTGCCGCAAGCCGGCGTTTCGACATCCCCGTCTCGCGCCTCAGCCGCCGCGTCGCGGCCCTCGAACATCAATTGGGCGTGACCTTGATCTCGCGCACGCGCGCAAATTCCAGGTTACAGAAGTGGGACAGCGCATCTACCAACACGGGATCTCGATGCGCGCGCAGGCCCAGAACGCGGTGACGATTGCCCGCGAAAGCCTCGACGAGCCCACAGGCCACCTGCGCGTGCAGTGCCCGATGGCACTCGGTGCAAGCCTCGTAGGGTCGTTGTCCATCGAGTTCGTTCGCAAGTACCCGCTCGCCTCAGTGACGCTGGTGACGACGGACGGGCGCACTTCCGCTTTCAGCGACCCTGTGGATTTGCTCATTCAGCCAAGCGCCAGGACGCTGCCCGATTCGAGCCTTGTCGCCCGCAAGCTGGTGGACAGCCATTACCTGCTCGTGGCATCGCCCGCGCTGTTCGACGCGCTGCCCACGCCTTCCGTGCCGCCGGACCTCGGTGCTTGCCCGGTGATTGGTTGGACGTTCATCACGCCATCGTCCCGCTGGCTGTTGGCGCATCCGGAACACGGGACGGCCGAAGTGGTCGTCGAACCACGCTTGACCACCGACAACCTGATGCTTGTGCGGGATGCGGCGTTGACCGGCGTCGGCGTCGCGCAGTTGCCCGAAGTGCTGTGCGATGCGGACCTGCGGGCCGGGCGCCTGCAGGTGGTTCTCCCGGGATGGGCACCGCCGACCATCACGATTCATGCGCTGTTCCCATCCCGTCGTGTGCTGACGCCCGGCGGGCGTACCTTTCTCGAAATGTTGGCCCAGGCATTTCTCGTCCTGGGGCGAACGCCCGCCTGAATCATTCAACGCATTTTCAGAAAGCTGCGTTGCGCCGCGGCCGCTTTCGTCAGCAGTGGGTGACTCCTAGCATGCGCTGGCCTTGTCAAAGGTCCCAGCGTCCAACAGGAGCCATCGCCCATGAGTCAAGATTTCCACGCCTCCAGGCAGTCGACACCGAGTCGCCGCGGCTTCCTTTTCACCGCGGCCGCGGCAGCCGCAGCGCCTTTGCTTGGTTGCGGTGGTGGTGGCGGTGGCGGTGGTCCGGCTGTTGGAATCGTGCCTGCCCCGTCCGCGGACCTGATTGTCGAGACGACTTCGGGTCGGTTCAAAGGACAGGCCAGCGGCTCGGTCGTGAGCTATCTGGGGGTGCCGTATGCGCAACCACCAGTCGGCGCACTGCGATTCCGCGCTCCGCAGCCCTATCAAGGCCGCAGCGACGTGGTGAACGCCGATGCCTTCGGCGCAGCCAGCATTCAAACCATTCCGCCGAACACAAGCTGGATCTATCCCACGCCCACCGTGCAGAGCGAGGACTGCCTGACGCTCAATGTCTGGACGCCTGACCAGAAAGGCAAGGCACCTGTCATCGTGTTCCTGCATGGCGGCGGATTTCGTACCGGCGCCACGAGCATGCCGCTCATGAATGGCCAATCGCTCTCCGAACGCGGCGTGGTCGTGGTGACGGTGAACTACCGGCTCGGTGCACTCGGCCTGCTGTCGCATCCCGACCTGACCGACGCCGGCAACGGAAGCATGGCCAACTGGCAGCAGCAGGACATGGCGGCAGCGCTGCAGTGGGTGAAGCAGAACATCGCCGCGTTCGGCGGCGACCCCGACAACGTCTGCCTCATGGGGCAATCGGGCGGCGCGATGAGCGCCGCCATCTTTGCGCAGAAGCCCGCGGTGCGTGCGACATTCCAGAAGGTCATCTTGCTGAGCCCGCCAACAGTGGCCCCACCGAGTGCCATGACGCTCACGGATGCCGCGGCTTATACCGCGCTGGTCGCCGGCCGGTTGGGCACAACGCCGCGCGGACTGCGGGATGTGGACGCCAAGGCGCTCCACGCCGCCGAACTCGCACTGAACGCATTGCCCTTGCCGGCGGGATTCACCTCTGGCTTCGGGTTCAAGCTCGCGCCCATGGTGGACGGCCAGATCTATCGCGCCGACTGGACCCGAAGTGCCTGGCCGGCGGATCTTCCCGTCATGATCACCTACACCCACGACGAGGGGGCCTTCTTCCAGGATCTCGTAGACCCCGCGACCCATGCACGCCTGACCCCGCCGCTGCCCACCAGCAGCGCGGCACTCACGGCCGCCATCATTCCCCAGGTAGGAGGTTCGGCGACAAGCGCAGCAGCGGTCATCGACGCCTACACACAAGCCGCACAGCGCGAGGGGCGTTCGACGGATCCGGGGGACTTGTGGCTCGACATCTTTGGCGACCGCCTGCTGCGCAACTACGGAACGAGGTATGCGAAGCAACTGGCCGGCACCGGGGTCAACGTTCGCTACGGCACCTACATGCACGCAGTGAAAGCGCCGGGACGCGGCGTACCGCACTGTGCCGACTTGCCTCTGGTATTCGGGACCTTTGGTCTGGACTACTACAAGGACAAGGTCGGCGCCGGCACGGCCGAGGCGCAGCTATCGAACAACCTCGGCAGCGCCATCGCCTCGTTTGCCAGGGATGCGTCCGACGTGCGTTTCGCATCGGGTCTTGCGTGGCCTCGCTTGACCGCTGACATGAGCACCTCCGCATTGATAGGCGGCGGGGACAGTGGCGATGTTGTCGCGGGGCCCATCCCGAAGCTGGCACAGATGGGCGTCTGGGACGGGCTATTGGGCTATTGAATCCGAGGCGCGATCACGATCAGACGTAGCTGCCCGCCGCGCTGAGCCAAGGCACCAGAATGGCCGAGCCCGAGCGACGACGAGCGGCAATGTCTTCGTGCGCCCGCGCTGCCGCGGACAGCGGGTACCGCGTGATGCCGATCTGCCCGAAAGTACCGGCTCGAAGCGCGTCGAACACCGCGGTCGTCGCCTCGGTCAGCGCGTCGCCCTTCAGGTGCTGCGCCATGGGGCCGCCGATCAACTTCACGCCCCGGGCTGCGAGCGACGTCGCATCGATGTCGGGCGAGCCTGAAGCCGCACCGATGTTGACGATCGTGCCCGCTGCGCGAACGGCCTCTGTCGATGCCGCGAAGGTCGCCTTGCCGACGAACTCGTAGACGACGTCGACGCCCTGCGGCGCGATCCTGCGAATCTGCGCCGAAAGGTCTTTGTCGCTCGAGACCAGTGCGTGGTCCACGTCGGCCCGCAGCGCATCGCGCTTGTCCGAGCCTGCGGTGCCGATGACCATGGCGCCTCGGGCTTTTGCCCATCGCGCGAGCAACACGCCGACGCTGCTGGACGCACCTTGCACCAGAATCGTCTCGCCGGCCTGAAGCCGATGGAATCCGTTCAAGGCGGCCCAGGCGGTCAGGCCCTTGGTCAGCACCGCGGCGGCCTGTTCGGTCGAGACGTCATCGGGCAGTCTCACGAGCGCATCGGCGTCGATCAACCGCTCGGCCGCATAACTGCCCGGCGCCAGGAAATAGGCCACACGGTCGCCCACTGCAAACTTCTCGACGCCAGGGCCGACCGCCCTGACGACACCGGCTCCTTCGACGCCCGGAACCGAAGGCAATGCAACCGGATAGATCCCCTGGCGAAAGATCGTATCGATGAAGTTGATGCCGATGGCATCGTGCTGCAGATGCACTTGGCCTGGGCCTGGCTTGCCGATCGACTGACTCTCCACATGGAGGACCTCGGGTCCGCCGTACGCGTGAAAACGAATGACTGTGCTCATTGGTAACTCTCCTGTTTGCTGCTGGACGAGCAGCAAAAGGCCGTAGGCGATGCCTATCGCCATGAACGGGACTACAAGCCTGCCCGCCGTGACGAGACCGTTTACTGAGTGACGAAAGCGCGAGCGGCTTTGGGAGTCTTGTGATCGAAGCTGTACGCACCTGCTCCGTATGCCACGACCTGGAGCAAGCCGCCTGCTATCGCCAGATTCTTGAGGAAATGGAACAGCTGGTTCTGATCGCCGAGCGCGTGATGGAAGATCAGCGCAGAGACAACAGAAAACACAGCGAGGCCGGCCGCGACAAGTCGCGTGCGGTAGCCCACCAGCAACAGGACGCCGCCGCCCAGTTCAATCGCGATCGCGGCGAGGTAGCTCAGCATCGGCGCCGGCGCGGAAGGCGCCTTCACGCCGGCCAGCATCATCGCGACCATGGATGCCTCGCCGCCGCATCGGCATGGACTCAACGTCGGCATTCAACAGACAATGCCTGCGCTCTTCGGCCTTGGCCTCGCGCCCATCGCCGTCACGCAGCTTCTGAAGGTGATGGACTGGCCCTGGATCTTTCTCCTGGTCGCGGTTCCGGGACTGATCGTCGCACTGCTGTCGCAGAAGGTGCTGCGCCAGCCGTCACCACGCCAGATCGCCGCGCACAGCATGTCCCACGACGCGGGGCAGTACCGCTGGCATGAGGTCTTCAGGTACCGCAACGTTCCCCTGGCGGTTCTCTGCCAGTTGTTCTGGCTGACGTGCATCGTCGTCGTGGCCGCGCTCTTTCCCAGTTACCTCGTCGACTATCTTCATCTCGGCATGGACCAGATGGGGTTCGTCTTGTCCTCGCTCGGCTTTGGAGGCGCGATCGGCGCGCTGACTTTGCCGGCGTTGTCGGACCGCATCGGCAGAAAGCCCGTCATGGTGCTATCGGCCGTGGGCGCCTTCGCAGCGTTCTGGATCTTCCTGCGCACCGGACCGGAAACGACAACCTTGTTTTTCTGCCTGTTGACGGCGATGGGCTGCCTCTACAGCCTCTTGACGCTGACCGTCGGCCCCATCACTCCCGAAGCAGTTCCCGCGAAGCTCATGGCCACCGGTTCAGGAATGGTGATCGGCATCGGCGAGATCTTCGGTGGCGGACTTGCTCCCGCGTTGGCCGGGTACATCGCCAAGAACTTCGGCATTCAGCACGCCGTGATCATGCCGCTCTGGGCCCACACGATCGGCGTGGTCGTGATCCTGGCACTCAAGGAAACGGCGCCCGCGCGGCAGCGTTGAACGACGCTTGACGCATCGCCTGCCGCGCGCGCAACATCGCGCAGATCAACTTCGAGCGATACCCATGAAAGTGCAGCGAGAAGATTTTCCTGGTGCCGAAGGTCAACGCCTGGCAGCGCGGATCGATGTCCCCGATGGACCGGTCCGCGCTTACGCGCTCTTCGCGCATTGCTTTACCTGCGGCAAGGACATCTTCGCTGCGAGTCGCATTGCCCAGACATTGACGGAGCATGGCATCGGCGTGCTGCGCTTTGACTTCACGGGCCTCGGCGCCAGTGAGGGGGAGTTTGCGAACACCAATTTCTCCTCCAACATTGCCGACCTGGTCGCAGCGGCCGACCACCTGCGGCAGCAATACGAAGCCCCGCGCATGCTGATAGGACACAGCCTCGGAGGCGCCGCTGTGTTGGCTTCCGCTTCGCAGGTTCCTGAGGCACGGGCCGTGGTGACTTTGTGCGCTCCCAGCGACCCTTCCCACGTGACGGGGCTGTTTCGGGAAAGCCTCGATGCGATCCAATCCCAGGGCGAGGCAGAGGTCCAATTGGCGGGACGGCCCTTCCGCATCCGACGCGACTTTCTGGTCGACGTTGCGGGGCACAGCCTGGAAGAAAAGGTCGGCGCACTCCGCAAGGCCCTCCTGGTGATGCATGCGCCATCCGACATGACGGTGGACATTTCGAACGCCACGAGCATCTATTTGGCGGCCAAGCATCCGAAGAGCTTCATCTCGCTCGACAACGCCGATCACCTGCTGAGTCGAAAAGACGATGCGGTATATGTTGCCAATCTGATAGCAGCCTGGAGCCAGCGTTACCTCTAGGGATGGTCCTCGAAGAGATGGATCAGTCGATATACGCTTCAGCAGCCTGGATCACGGGGGTCCAGCGATCGACTTCAGAGCGGAGCTTGTTCGCCAAACCCTCAGGCGTGACGTTCTCTTTTCTCGCCGGAATGGCGCCGAGTTTCTGCATGCTTTCCCTGAACGCCGGGTCGCCGACCGCGTCCTGAAGTGCTCTGACCAAGCGACTCGAGACGTCTTTGGGCAGATTCTTCGGCGCATAGATGCCGTGCCAGACTGTGACCTCAAAGTCAGCCACGCCTTGCTCGCTGAGCGTAGGGAGATCCGGCAGTGCGGCCAATCGGCTCCGGGTCGTGACGGCGTAAGCCTTGACGCGGGAGGTTGCAATGGGGCCCAAGGTCGTCGTCACCTGATCGCACAGAAGGTCCACTTGCCCGCCTTGCAAGTCAGTCATGGCCGGAGCCGCGCCTTTATAGGGGATGGTGGTCATCGGGATCTTGAGCTGACTCATCAACATCAGCCCACACAGATGCGATGCCGTTCCGACCCCGGCGTTTGCAAGATTGATCTTTCGCGCGTTTTGCGTGAGGTAACGTCGGAGTTCGACAAAGTTGGAAGGCGAGAGGTCACGCCTGCCGACCAGTGTCATAGGCACATCAGCGACTTGGCCGATATAGTCAAAGTCCTTCAACGGGTTGAACCGCAACGTCCTGGACAACGCCGGCAACGTCGACATTCCGATGTTGTGGATCAGGAGCGTGTACCCATTGGGGTCAGCCCGCGCCACCACCTCAGTGCCGACAATGCCCCCAGTGCTTGCTCGGTTCTCAACGATCACGGATTGTCCCAGCGATTTGCCCATGGCTTGCGCCACGTGGCGGGCAACTACGTCGGTGGGGCCACCGGCGGCAAAAGGCACGATCAAGGTGACCGGTCTTTGGGGAAAATTGTCTGCCAAGGCGCTCGCGCAGGTTCCCAGCGCAAGGAGGAGGACGGCGATGGATTTCATGTTTGTCTCGTTGAGTAGTTGGGAAGGGGGGCTCTAAGAAGCAGTTCTTAGAGTGACGAGTTCCTCGGCGGCCGTGGGATGAACGGCCAGCGTTTGATCCAGGTCATGCTTTGTTGCGCCCAGTTGCAGAGCAATCGCAATGAGCTGGATCATTTCGGCCGCCTCGCGCCCGAGCAGATGAACTCCGACGACCTTGTCGGTGTCGCCGCAGACAAGTACCTTCATCGCCACGCGCTCATTGCTTTTGGCCAGAGTGGCGCGCATCGGTCGGAACTGGGTCTTGAACACCCTCAAGTTCGCATGACGTTGCCGCGCCACGGATTCAGTCAAGCCAGCGGTTCCAAGTTCCGGCGTTGAGAACACCGCGGTGGGCGCGACATCAAAACGAATGGGCACTCGTCTGTCGTTTCCAAAGAGCGCTTGAGCCACTTCCTGACCTTGTCGAATGGCGACTGGCGTCAGGTTCAACTGGTTGGTGACATCGCCGACGGCAAATACTCCCGTTGCCGTCGTTTGCTGCCGATCGTCTACCTTGATGGCGCCACGCTCATCGACTTCCACGCCAGCGCTGTCCAGACCAAGATCACGGCTCTGTGGTTTTCGGCCGGTCGCGTTCAGTACGCAGTCCACGCGGTGGCTGGCGCATGTTGAATCGTGGACGACGAGGCCATCCGACGTCCGTTCAATGCGTGTGGCCACCGTGCCGGGGTGCATACGGATACCTGCCTCGCTCAGCGCGGAAGTGAGGCCTTCCTGGAGCATTTCGTCAAAGCCGCGCAACAGGTCAGGCGATCTGTGCAGGATGGTGATCTGGGTGCCCAGAGAGTTCAGCGCGGAGGCGATCTCTACAGCGATATACCCACCGCCAAGTACTACCATCCGCTTGGGCTGCTTCGCCAGGCTGAAAATGTGGTCGGACGTGACACAGAATTCGCCGCCTGGGATGTCCAACGACGCAGGCGTCGATCCTGTGGCCAGCAGCACGTGTTTGCATCTCAGCAGCGCGCCGGAGTGCTGCAGACGCACAACGCCTGGACCCTCCAATACGCCTCGGTCATCAAGGATCGCTGCGCCGGCGTTCCTGAGACCCTGCCGATATAGGCCTTCGAGTCGCCCGACCTCGCCGTCGACGGCGTCTACAAGGCGGCCCCAATGAAACGTCGCTGGAGAGACGTTCCACCCGAATCCCTTTGCATCCTCGAAGTCGCTTGCGAACCGGCTTGCCAGAACGACGAGCTTCTTTGGAACGCAGCCTCGAATCACGCAAGTCCCGCCGATGCGGTGTTCTTCCACCAGAGCAACTCGCGCCCCAAGGGAAGCTGCAAGACGTCCCGCGCGGACGCCGCCCGAGCCTCCCCCTACGACCACGAGGTCATATGAATCGTCGACCATGATTTGTCTCAGACGACGGCGACGGAATCTTGGGACGTTGCCTCTGAGCGCTCAAGGAGCGGATCACGCACCAGCACTCGCTCACGGTAGAGTTCGGCAATCTCCTCCGGGGTCAGTCCGGCGATGTCGCGGAGGACTTCTTCGTTGCTTCCCCCGAGGAGGTCGGCATGCAGTTCCTTCTGCACTTGCCAGCCGGAGAATCGCGCTGGCGGTCCAGGGATGTCGAACCCCCCGAGATACGGATCATTGACACGTCGCACGACACCTCGCTCCCGGAGGTGCGGATGCTGCATCGCCTCGCGCAATGTGAGAACTGGGGCACAAGGAATTCGATGCCGCTCCAAGGCTTTGATAGCTTCCTTGCGAGTTGGGAAACGGGCGAGCCAGCCTTCAAGAATGTCCTTCAGTGCCAGATTGTTGTCTCGTCGAAGCGCCGCGGCCGCAAACCGTTCATCCAAGCGAAGTTCAGGCATCTCCAGCGCATCGACGAAGGCTTCCCACTGGTGGGGCAGTATCGCCAAAGTCAGGCAGGTGCCATCGCCGCACTTGAATATGCCTGTCGGACCTCCGTCCGGGTGCTGCGAGCCCGTTCGCTTCGGGTTGTAGTTCTTGCGAAGGGAGACTCGAGGGACGGCAACTTCATGCATGTTGAAGTAGGTGTCGAGCAGCGACGTCTCGATGTATTGGCCTTCCCCGGTCCGTTCGCGATGCAGCAAGGCAAAGCCGATCGACATGGCAGCAGCCACGCCCGTGGACGCGTCGCCGATCGCCATGGTGATCAGAGCCGGCTCACCGTCCGGCTCGCCGATCAGGTCGGTAATGCCGGCATAGGCCTGTGCCACGTAGTCATAGCCGGGCGAATGCGCAAGTGCACCCGTTTGCCCTGCAAGGGAGATGGAGCACATGACCAGGCGAGGGTTGAGCTTCTCGAGCTCGTCGTAACCTAACCCAGCTCTGGCCATCACCCCAGGAGAGAAGTTCTCCACCAAGACATCGAACTTCGGAATCATCGAGCGAATGAGCGCGCGACCCTTTTCGCTCTTGAAGTCCAGCGCCAGGCTCTTCTTCGAGTGGTTGTGCTGCACGAAGTATGTGCTTTGTGAGCATCCCTTGTGCTCGGGACTGGTGGCGCGAAGGCCGCCGCCGCGCGTGCGGTCCCCGAAAGGTGCAAGTTCGAGTTTCACGACTTCGGCACCCATCTCGGCAAGAATACGGCTACAGGTGGGGCCCGCGACAATCTGGGTGATGTCGAGTACGCGGTACCCGGTCAGCATCGGTTGTGACATCGATTCTCCTTATCGGCCTGTGAACTGCTGAGCGCCGAACAGGTTGTTCCAGCGCTCGCCAGTGGGCTTGGCTCCGGACTTGTCTACCTTCTCCTCGAGGACGGCAATGCCACGCTGAACTGCCGGGCGCTCACGCAAAGCCGAGTACCAACGCTGGAGGTTCGGAAATTCCGCGATGTCCTGACCTTGCCACTTGTGCGCGCGCAGCCAAGGATAGGTGGCCATGTCGGCAATGGAGTACTCACCAGCGAGATATTCCGATTCGGAAAGACGGCGGTCGATGACGGTGTAGAGGCGCCGAGCCTCTTTCGTGTAGCGATCGATTGCATACTCGATCGTTTCCGGTGCGTATTTTCGGAAGTGATGGGCTTGGCCCAGCATGGGCCCCACGCCGCCCATCTGGAACATCAGCCATTGAATCACGTCGTACCTTTGGCGCATGTTCTGCGGCAGAAATTTCCAACCGGACTTCTCCGCGAGGTAGAGCATGATGGCGCCCGACTCGAACATGGCAATGGGTTCTCCATTGGGGCCGTCCGGATCCACGATGGCGGGAATCTTGTTATTCGGACTAATCTTCAGGAAGTCGGGTTTGAACTGATCACCCTTGCCGATGTGTATCGGAATGACGTTGTAGGGAGTACCGAGTTCCTCGAGCAGGATCGAGACTTTGTAGCCGTTGGGCGTGCTCCAGAAGTACAGGTCGATCATGCAGTTTGCTCCCCGCCCTGGGTCGCGCGCGCTGCAATACGGACGAGCTCGTCGTCGACGAATTCCATTCGATCCTTGCCCCAGAACATTTCTTTCTCGACGAAGATCGAAGGAACGCCAAACACGCCACGCTCGATGCCCATATCGGTGCTGCGCGCAACTTCCGCCGCGGTTTCGTCACTGGCAGCAGTTGCCTCGAACCAGTCGGCATCAACGCCCATGGCCGCAACAATGGGCCGCAGACCGTCGTATTCCGCAACGTCCGGGTTTCCATCTTCCCAATACGCATCGAACACTCGCTCCACAAAAGGAAGTTCGAGGTTCTTCTGGCGCATCGCCACCGAACCGCGAAGAATCCTGCTCGACTTGATTGGGAACTGCCGGGGGATCTGGAAGGGCAGGTTGTACTTCGCGGCCCAACGCATGAGGTCGGCCTTGCGATTGCGCAACTTTGCCTTCGGTTCCTTCATCAACTCATAGCTGTTGTTCCGGAAAACGTAGCCGACGTTGTACGGGTGAAGAACGAGTTCAGCGTTGTGCTTCTCCAGGATCGGCTTGATCAGCTTGAGGGCGAAATAAGTGTTCGTGCTGCCCGCATCCCAAAACATTTCAACCTTGGTCTTTCTCATATCCTTTGGCTCCGTAGATTGGTATGTGCTCAATGTGGCGGCCAGTCTAGGTCTCGTGTTCAGGAACCTGAAAATAGGGAATGGACATCCCGGTATAAGGCAGACATATCGCCCGCCCCTTTCACGAGCAGTAGCGGGCGGATCTTGCAGATGACCCTGCACGTGCGACACTAGGCGGATGGAACTGAGGCAGCTTCGCTACTTTGTCCGAATTGTTGAGTTGGGAAGTCTGTCGCGCGCCGCCGCTGACCTCTTCATCGCGCAGCCGGCGCTCAGCCAGCAAGTCGCCGGACTCGAGGCCGAACTCAACGTAAGACTCCTTTCCAGATCGGTGCGCGGTGTGTCTGCGACGGAAGCGGGGCAGGTTCTATATCGGCACGCACAGAGCGTTTTGCGCCTGATCGATCGCCTCAAGGCCGATGTGACAAGTGCTAACTCGGATCCCTCGGGCGTGGTGTCCATCGGCATGCCGACAAGTGTGGCCAATGTCCTTGCGACGCCGCTTATCGCGACTTCTCAGACACGCTTTCCCGGCATACGACTTCGAGTGGTCGAGGGTCTGAGCGGGCATTTGCGCGATTTGCTTGCGAACGGCCGCTTGGAGATGTCGGTCCTGTTCGATGTGAGCGAGATCGCCGGTGGTGGTGTGACTGTTCAGAAGCAGGCGTCTCACCTTCATGTGAAGCCATTGCTCATCGAGGAACTTTTCCTTCTTTGCGCTGGGAAGAAGCGTTTCGGCGCGGCAATTTCTTTGGCGAAAGCGTCCACACATCGGTTTGTCCTGCCGGCGAGTTCGAACGCTACACGGCAAATTGTCAACCGTGCTTTCGAAACCGCGGGGCTGTCTCTCGATGTGATAGCAGAGCTCGATTCCTTGCCTACCATCAAGTCAGTGGTCGCGAGCGGTCTCGCGTCGGCGATTCTGTCCGCTTCTGCGCTCTCCGGATCAACGCATCACGACGGCGTGACGGCGCATCGCATATCGGGCGTGAATCTCACACGCAGCGTTTCCCTTTGCACATACGACATCGTTGCGCTCAGCACGGCTGCGAGCTGCATTTCGCAGTTGGTCGTGGAAGTCAGTGAGTCCCTTGTGAAGAGCAAGGTCTGGATTGGCGCTCAACTTGATCAGCGCGTTGTTGCTCCAGGGGCATAAGCCGCCGCTATACCGACAGACGGATCCACTATTTCCCTCATCTGTGCGGCCCTACTTAGACTGCCCCCGATCGGCAGTCGCTACAAAGAGTAGAGCAAATGAACAAGATTCTGGATGGTGTGGTTGTATTGGACTTGACGAGGTTCTTCTCGGGTCCACAGGCGACATTGCTGCTTGCTGGCATGGGTGCGGAGGTCATCAAGATCGATGATCCGAAAACGGGTGATCCCACTGCCTTCGCGCCGCCTTACGCAGGCCCCCGTGGAATCTCGTTCGAGCGCCAGACTGACCTGGATATGGGGCTGGCCTATTTGAAGCGCGCACGGGCCAAGAAGTCAGCGACGCTGAATCTGAAGTCGGAGCAAGGCGTCGCGCTTTTCAAGCGAATGGTGGCCAATGCCGATGTGGTCGTCGAAAACTTCAGCGCCGGTGTTGCAGACCGATTGGGAATTGGCTACGAGCAGCTTGGTCAAGTCAACCCTCGCCTCATCTACTGCTCGCTGACCGGGTACGGAAGCACCGGGCCGGACAAGAATTTGAAGGCCTACGATCCGATGGTGCAGGCCGCAGTCGGGTTGATGAGTATCACCGGGCAGCCTGAGACCGGACCGGTGAAGGCGGGGTCTCCGATCTCGGATGCCATCGCGGGCGTATTCGCCGCAAATGGCATCGTTGCGGCTTTGCTGCATCGGGAGCGTACCGGCGTGGGCCAAGCCATCGATGTGTCAATGGCCGATTGCCTTTTCTCCCTCATCTTCGACGAGCCGCTCGACTGCTACAAGCGACTGGGCCTGGAGTTCCAGCAAGGTAGTCGGATCATGCGGTTCTCTCCATTCAATGCCTACCAGACCATGGACGGATGGGTCGTGATTGGAACTGCGACGCAGTCCGACTGGACCGCACTCGTCGGCGTGATGCAGAGAGACGACTTGCTCGAACATGGCGACTACTGTCGACTGCCCTGGCGTCTTGCCAACAACGCTGACGTTGACAGGATTGTCGAGTCGTGGACGCGGAAACTGAGGAGCGCCGACGCAATCGAAATCTTGAATCGTGCGAAGGTGCCGTGCAGCCCAGTGCGTACCATCGACGAGGTGATGCATTGGGCTCATCTCGAAGAGCGAGGGATGGTCGAGCGTGTCTGGAATCCTTTGTCGGGAAGCCATGTCGACGCCGCTGCCGCCGGCTTTCCTTTGAAGTTCAGCCGCACGCCAGGCGCCTACGATGGCCACGCCCCACGCCCTGGTCAGCATACCGAGGAGGTAATGGCTCGCTTGGCACGCCTGGAGGACGCGGAGTTACGCGCCTTGCGCACCGCGGGAGTCGTATAAGGGAACCGGCGATGGAAGAGGCACTGCACGAGTTGCACCTTAGTCCAGGGTCGCTCGCGCAAGGAACGGTGCCAGCTGTTCGCGGGCCATTTCGGGCGTCACGACATCCGCCGGGTCGAGTTTCTCGTAGCTGTAGCTCTCCGGGTCGTCGTAGATGCGCTCCGAGATCAGCTTGGGCTTGGGATGGTTGGTGTACGAGAAGATCTGGAACAGATGGTGGTTCATGAGGTAGTAGGCATCGGGATCGGCATCGATGTCGTGATCCTTGAGACAGTTGCCTGGAACCACGTGCGTCCAGACGGCCTCCGTGGTGACGCCATAGTCCTCCACACCCATGTTCATCGTCCGTGCACCCATGACGTTCTGCCGGGTCTCGAACGCCTCCCTGTAGAACCCTTCAACGGCTGCCTTACCCGACAGGACTCGCATCTCACTGCGGTCTCCCACGCGGTACATGGGCTCGTCGATCGTGAGTTCCGGCACGATGATCTGGTCCCAGTAGCCGGCGACCTCCAGCAGGAGGTGACGGAAATAGTTCTTGAGGATGGCCCGATGCAATGGCTTCTGGGTCTTCTCGAGGAAGAGTTCCACCTGTTTCGGCCACTCCGTCACGTCGAACTTCGGTGGAATGCGCATGAGCGTGAGGGCGTCGGTTGTATTCAGCACTTCACTCTGCTTGGTCAAATTTCCAGATGTCATCTGCTTGCTTCTTTGAATTCCTGATCAGACTGAAGCGGTCTCTAGAACTTCACGGCGTCCCGCCCTTTCAAGCGAAGCATCGCTCTGGCTTCGTCGGGCGTGGCCACGTCGAGAGAAAGCGCCTCGATCACTGTCCTGATGCGGCGGACCTGATCGGCATTCGAGCGAGCGAGGCGGCCGGGACCGTCCCACAACGAGTCTTCCAGGCCCACGCGCACATGCCCTCCGACAGCGGCGCCCATGGTCGCCATCGGGATCTGATTGCGCCCTGCCCCCAGTACCGACCACACGTACTCATTGCCGAACAGGCGCTCGGCCGTCCGGCGCATGTGCATCAGGTCTTCAGCATGCGCGCCAATGCCTCCGCGAAGGCCGAACACGGACTGGATCAGGAGCGGGCCCTTGACGAGACCGCGGTCCAGGAAGTGCGCAGCGGTGTAGAGGTGGCTGATGTCGTAGCATTCGATCTCGAAGCGCGTCTCGTTGGCCGAGCATGCCCTCAGGATGTGCTCGATGTCCTTGAAGCTGTTGCGAAACACGAGATCGTCGCTGTTCTGCAGATAGGGGCGTTCCCAGTCATGCTTGAACGCCTTGAAGCGGTTCAGCATCTCGTAGAGTCCGAAATTCATCGAGCCCATGTTGAGCGAGGCCACCTCGGGGGCGAACTGAAGCGCGGGCTGCAAGCGCTCTTCGACGCTCATCGTCGGCGAGCCCCCGGTCGTGAGATTGACGACCACATCGGAGGCTTCGCGAATGCGCGGCAGGAAATCGCGAAAGAGTGCCGGGTCCTGAGACGGCCGCCCATTCGAAGGATCGCGTGCATGAAGGTGCACGATGGCCGCGCCCGCGCTGGCAGCACCCAAGGCTGCCTCCGCGATCTCCGCTGCGGTCACCGGCAGGTATGGCGACATCGAGGGCGTGTGGATTGCACCTGTGACGGCGCAGGTGATGATGACTTTGCGTGGTTGGGACATTGGCTTTCTCTCGTCAGTCCCCGTCAACGATGGGGTTGGAGAGCAATCCCACGCCTTCGATCTCCACCTCGCAGACGTCGCCGGCCTTCATGAAAATCGGAGGCTTGCGTGCAGCGCCCACGCCGGAAGGCGTTCCGGCGATGATGATGTCGCCCGGCTCGAGTGCAAAGGGCTCGGAGCAGACAGCGACCAGCGTTGCGACATCGAAAATCATGTCGCGCGTATTTGCATCCTGGAGGATCTGGCCGTTGAGACGCGTTTGCAGCCGGAGTCCCGTCGCACCCCGCGGCAATTCATCGGCGGTGACGAATTCCGGACCAAAGGAACCGGACCGGTCGAAATTCTTTCCCATCATCCATTGGGCCGACTTCGTCTGGTAGTCCCGAATGGACCCGTCGTTGAACACCGAGTAACCCGCGACATGCTCCAGTGCCCGTGCCTTGTCGATGTACCGGCCCGCCTTCCCGATCACGACAACCAACTCGCCTTCGTAGTCGAATTGAGTCGACACATGCGGTCGCTCGAGCGGCACACCATGCCCGACCCATGAGCTCGGGTAGCGATGGAACAGAACGGGGTACTTCGGCGGTTCAAAGCGACTTTCGGACACATGGTCGACAAAATTGAGGCCGACGGCGATGGCCTTCGCGGGCGCGAGAACAGGAGGAAGCCACGCGATTTCCGACAGATGCAGTCGGCTACGGGCCGTCTCTCCCGCGCGCTTGGCCGCTTCCAATCCGGCAGGCCCGGCGCGAAGCAACTCGTCCAGCGTGGACGGCAAGCCTTCGGCGGTGAGGTTGATGATTTCCTGGTCTCTGCGCAGGCCGAGTGCAGGTTGGCCGTTGCTATTGAAAGCTAAGAGTCGCATGGCGTGATTCCTGTGAAGTGAGGTTTGAGGCACGGCGGTTTGCCGCCGAGGGTTCTAGATCACCGAGAGCAAGCCACCGTCAACCAGAAGCGCGATGCCGCTGACGTAGCTCGACATGTCCGAGCCCAGCCACGCGACTGCGTCGGCGATCTCGGACGGCTTGCCGAGCCGGCGCAACGGCGTGCGCTGCCTGAAGCTCTCGGATACCGCGGCAATGCCCGGGTTGGTACGCAGGAGATGCGTGTCGATGATTCCGGGCGCGACCGAATTGACGCGAATTCCTTCAGGTCCGAGCGCGTCGGCAAGGGCCTTTGCCATCAGCACGACGCCGCCCTTGCTTGTGGAGTACGCCACGGTCATGCCCGCACCGGCAATCCCACCCATGCTGGCCATCAGCACGATGCTGCCGGCCTTGCCGCGCGCCTTCATCTGCCGCGCTGCCGCCTGTGCACCGAACAACACACCGTCGAGGTTCACAGCCATCAGCCGGCGGTAATCGTCTTCCGCGACGTCGGCACTGTCCGAGCGCAGCGTGATGCCGGCATTGCAGACCATCACGTCGACGCCGCCGAACTCCACAGCCGCATCGACCAGCGCATCGACCTCTGCATGCTGGCTTACATCCGTGCGATGAAAACGGACGGCGACGCCGAGCGACTCGATCTCCGAAGTGGTTGTGCTTCCGCCTTCGTTGGACGTCTCGGTGATATCCGAGACGATGACTGCCTTTGCACCATGCCGTGCCGCGCCGATCGCAATCGCCCTTCCGATGCCGCTGGCGGCGCCGGTGACGATGACGACCTTGCCTTTGAGAATGTCGCTCATTTCAAACCTGCCCTAGCGCTGCCGGCGGCCAGGCGCCGAGTTGCTGGAGCAAGAAGAAGAGATTCGCGACGCCCCAGTGCTCGGTGATCTTCCCGTCCTCAACGCGCATCGCGTCGACCGTTTCAAACTGGATCTTGCGACCCGTGGGTGCAATGCCGAACATGGCGCCTTGGTGCGTGCCGTGATAGGTCTTGTAGGTCGTCACTACGTCGCCGTCGACCCGCTGCCAATGAATGTCTGCATGGAAGTCCGGAAATGCAGCCCGCAACGTCTTGTAAAGGCCCAATGCGCCAGCCTTGTCCGGCGTGCAATTGGGCTGTGGCGTGTGGTCCAGGAAGTCATCGGCAAAGAGTTCATCGAAGAGCGCGTAGTTGCCACGGCCTTGAACCTCTTCAGTGTTGCGGCGGACAACGGCCTTCGCCGCTTCACCCGCGTCGATCTTGCTGCTCATGGTGTTGTTCTCCAGGAAAGGGCTGAACTCAACCGAACAGCTTGGCAGCCGTCTTTGCAATCAACTCGCCTTGGTGCCGCGCACCCGCGAGATCGATCTCCGTCGGCTGACGGGAGCCGTCGCCGCCAGCGACAGTCGTCGCTCCATAGGGAGCGCCACCGACGATCTCGTCAACGCTCATCTGGCCCTGATGGCTGTAGGGCAGGCCCACGATGGTCATGCCGAAGTGCAGCAGGTTGGTGATGATCGAGAACAGCGTGGTCTCCTGGCCGCCGTGCTGAGTCGCCGAGGCGCTGAACGCACCGCCCACCTTGCCGTGGAGCGCGCCACGCATCCACAGCCCGCCGGCCTGGTCGAGGAAGGCGGCCATCTGCGAGGACATGCGACCGAAGCGCGTGCCCGTACCGACGACGATGGCGTCGTAGTTCTCGAGTTCGGCGACGGTGGCGACAGGAGCCGCTTGGTCGAGCTTGAAGTGGGCTGCCTTGGCGATCTCCGTCGGAACCGTCTCGGGTACGCGCTTGATGTCGACCTGTGCTCCGGCGCTTCGCGCGCCCTCAGCCACAGCTTCGGCCAACTTCTCGATGTGGCCATAGGACGAGTAGTACAGGACAAGGACTTTGCTCATGATGATTTCCCAAGTTTCAGAATGCGCCCCGATTCAGCGGCCGCGGGCTGACGTCATTGCCGAGGACCCGGCGAGTGCCGGTGGGTCTGCGTGAGGCGATGGCATGTCTGAAGGTTATGAGGTCGCCATCTCTCGCGGAAGCCTGTTTGTTTCGATGGCATCTATCGTCAGAGCCGATGGATGGGCGGCGCTCGACCGATGAAGCTCCCTCCTTGCCTGTCAGCGCCGATTGAACTTTGACCCACCGGGGGTGCGGCAGAAATCTAGAATGGCGCAATCTGCGTGGAAGGTCATGGAGCAGCATAGCGATCCACAGGAGGCGCGCGTCGCATCCGCGCCAATGGCAAACAGACGGCACCGCGTCGTCGGTTTGATCGACTATGTTTGGGGCGCCATCCTGCTGATCCCAGCCCTGACGATCTTTTCATCCACGCACGTCTGGGACCTCGGGGCCGCCTACCTCTTTGCCGCAACCGCCGTGTTCTTTGGCTTGCTTCGGGCAATCCTGGGGCTTCGCGTATTCCTGGTGCTCACCTACGTCCCGGCGCTGTTCGGCGTCTTGGCCGTGGGAGCCAATCTTCTACGCGATGTCAATCTTCTCGAGGCGGCCTTGATCCGGCCGGACCCCCACGAAGCGTGGCCAATGATTCAGCCTCATGCCCAGTGGATAGCCCTGACCGCGGTCCTGCTCGCCGCGCCGATCTGGGTGTTGTTTCGCACTCCGTCAACCCGGACGGCGCGCGGGAAGTGGCCTTCGGCCACCCTTGCGACACTCACTGTCGCCGCAGTCACATGCGGCGCCGTCTTTCATGACACTGTGCTGCGCGCGTGGCCGCTGAATGTGATTTCCGTGGCCGCGGCTTCTGCGATCGGCCGTGACGACTTCATCTCGACGGCGTTGCCCTATGCGCCCATCAATCCTCGGTCGCCGTCCGCGAGTTGGGGCGCCTCGCGGTTGCCGGGCCTTCACCCGAAGAACGAGACATACATCCTCATCATCGGGGAAACAGTGCGTGCCGACCGGCTCGGCGCATGCGGCGGCCAAAAGCAGGTCGGCATCAGCCATCAAGACGCGATCATCTATTGCGATGTGACGTCCGGATCCAGCAGCACGCATACGTCGGTCCCCCTGCTCGTCTCGCGCGAAATGCCTGGCGGTGCATTTCGGGTCAGCAAGGACGCAACATTCATGAAGGCTTTCGAGGAAGCTGGATTTCACACCTATTGGCTTGCCGTCCAGGAAAGAGGTATTGCGTGGCCTGACGCCAACACCGACATGTTCGTCACAACAAAGAGGACCGATCGAGAAAGTCTTCTGCCATCGCTCAGATGGGTGCTCGCGCAGAACGCGCCCAAGAAATTGATCGTGCTGCATGCCTACGGCGCACACTTTTCCTACTGCGATCGCTATGACCCTGCAATAGCCGCTTTCCAAGCCGACTGCTCGAAGCTTTCTGAACTCCCGGATGATTCCACGCTGCCGGATTTCATCCGCGCCTACGACAACGCCGTAGCCGAATCCCTCCGATTCGTCGATGCTGTGATCTCGGAGGCGGCGCAGGCGGGCGGCTCGTCCTTCGTGATGTACACGGCTGACCATGGCGAGAACCTGCTTGACGACGGGCGAAAGCTCTTTCAGCACGCGCTGAAGGATCCGACGCGCTGGGACACGAGAGTCCCGGCCGTCATGTGGGCGAGCGATGATTGGCGCGCCAGCAACTCCGCGCGATGGGAGCGGCTCCGCGCCAATCACGAAGCGAAGGCGATGCATGCCGACCTTGTGCCGACCCTGCTCAGTTCAGCGGCCATCAGGTATGTCGACGAGCGGCAAGAGGCTATCGATCTCGGAGCGATGTCACCGGCTGCTGATAGAACCCGGTGGGTCATGCGACGTCTCGGCGAGAAGGTGGATGGCGATCAACTGCGCCAAGTACAACCCGGACGGCAATAGGCGCGGGAGCCACGAAGGCGGCATCGCAGGCCAAACGTATATGGCGTTCTCGTGTTTCGTCCATGCACACGGCGCCGGTACATTCCATGGTCCGGAACCGAATGCCAACCCCAACGATGAACTGTTCGATCTGCGCACGCCCCTTGAACCAGGAAGACGATCCCATGTCGGTCGCCCCTGGCGCCAAGGCCGTGGAACGAGAGTTTCACCACCACAAGCACTTCCTGAAGCACTGCGAAATTGCGGCGTTGCTCGTGAATCGAGCGGATCGCAAGCACCCGTCAGTCAAGCACCACATCCGGGAGGCTGTGCGCGAAGCCTCGAATCATGTCGCCTTCGGGCCAGGCAGCGCGAAGCACTCAGCGCAGTACATGAGCGTGGGCGCTCAGGCACAGATGGAAGCCGGCGGCGCGGATCGATTTGGTTCCGAACCGGTATGCGGAGCTGGTCAAGCGCAAGGCGATTCGGTGCGGAGCTTGAGCAGGCGCGGCGTGACCGCGCGCCAGATCCTGACCATGAGACGTGAAACTTTCCGGGTCAATCGGAATTCGCAAGTAGCGCTCGCAAGTGCGTATCGACCTGCGCCAAAAAGTCCGGGTCTGTTCCAAAAAGAGCCAGATGGCCGTCGATGCTCGCGATGGGACGGAACTCGCTCCCGGGGATCAGTTCCTGTTCGGCCTGGCAGTCCGCGAGCGGGAAGAACATGTCCTGGCTGATCGGCATGACGATCCTGCCGGGCTCGGCGCGTGAGATCGCCGCCGAGCCGACCCTGACGGCCCGCCCGATCGACGATGCCAGCTTCGCACGGCCAATTGCGCTGATCAAGAAGAAGGGGCGAACACTGCCGCCGGCATCGCTGGCATTTTTGGAGACCTGCAAGCAAGCGCTGGGAGCCTAGGCATGCTCGAAATTTCGTCGACCGGTCTAACGAGATCGCGAGGAGGCTAGGCGCGCGCGGCCCGGCGTGGACGGGATACCCGCGCAGAATCGAAAATAGATTTCCTTCACACCAACGGCCTTTGCTTTGAAAGGGGGACCCATGAACGAGGAAGAACTCAGAACGATCCTTCAGAAATTGGAGGCCCAGCAGATTGCGATCGGGCTTGTCGTGGCGCACCTGCTGGACGTTTCTCCGGAACAGGTGCGTCAGGACTTGAGAAACCTGGCGCCGAAACTTCCAGACTTGCTGATTCATCACCGCCTGACCGACAAGCAGTTGCAGGACATCCAAGTGCACGTTCTCTCATTTCTGAGGGAAGGTGGCGGATCTGAAGGCTAAACGGCGGGCGGCGTTGTGACGTGAGTGCCTGCTCGACGAGGTCACGCTGTTCCTGCACAAGGTGGAGGCCTATCTTTCGACCGAGCGACGGAGCATGCCGAAGACGGCATGACCCTGAGCGGGATCTTTGATGAATGGGGACGAAGCACTCAGGCGCTCATGCCACCATCGACCATCAGCAGACTGCCTGCGAGACAAGTTTGTGGGTTCACGGTGCATCGCTGCGCCCGCACATTGCCTCAGGCAGGGGTGAACTCGGCAAGACCGTAGTCCAGCACCGTGGCATTGCGCAAACGTCCTGCCCGGGAGTCGATCTCCAAGATCGATCCATCAGCGAGATACCTCACGACCGTCCTCAGCGAAGCAGCTTCCATCCGCCATCCACGACGAACTCGCCCCCGGTGATGTAGCCCGCCTCGTCGGACGCCAGGAATGCAATCAGATTCGCGACGTCCTGGGGCGTGCCGGTGGCGCCGAGCGGAATGCGTTGGGCAGAGGCTTGCGCCTCGCCGCTGCCAGTGTCCCCGGCGCGTTGCGCGCGCTGGGTAACGATGCTGTCCAGCATCGCCGTATCGGTCCGCCCAGGATGAACGGAGTTGCAGCGAATGCGCTTTCCGCCCTGGCTGCCGAACAACGCGACCGACTTGGTCAGCTGCGTGACGCCGCCCTTGCTCGCGCCGTACGCAACGCTTTGCGTGGTGGGATAGTAGGACCCAACCGACGACACGTTGACGATCGCACCCTTGCCCTGCCTGGCCATGGCGGTCATCGCTTCTCGGCAGCCGAGGAAGGTCCCGTCGAGGTTGACCGCCATCACCCTGCGCCATTCGGCAAGCGTGGTGCGCTCGAGCGTTCCGGACACCACGTCGCCGACGATGCCCGCCGCGTTCACGAGCACGTCCAGCTTTCCATACCGCTCGACAATGTGCGCCACGACGGAAACCCAGCTCTGCTCCGAAGTGACATCAAGCGGAAGGAATGCAAGGTGCGGGTCCTCCGCAGCGAAATTCTCAGGCTCCCGCAAGTCGCCGACGATGACCGTAGCGCCGCGCTGCGCCAGAAGACGAGCCGTCGCGGCGCCGATGCCACCCGCGCCGCCCGTGATCAATGCTACGAACCCCTCAAACTGTCCCATGCCAATCTCCTGGACTCATTCGAACTTCATGGCGGCATCGACGGCAATCTTGCGCCAGGCCTGGATGTCCTTGGCGTTGTCCGCATTGCGTTGCTCACCGGGAATGAACTCGGCCGTGATGCCCCAATCGAGCAGCTTCGTCGCAACCGCCGGATCGCTGATGGTGTCCTTGACCGCCTTGGCAAGCTTGTCCAGAACCGGCTTGGGCATCTTCGGCGGCGCGAACATGGCCCATCCGGTCCATTGGTCGAAGTCGACGCCTTGAGCCTTGTAGGTGCCGACGTCCGGGAAGCCGGCGGTGGGCCGGGTGCACAGCGCCACGGGGTGAACCTTGCCGCTGCGGACGGCGGCGGTGCCGGTCGCCATGTCGAGCCAGGCGGCCTTGATCTCGCCACCGAGCATCGCCGTCATGACCGGCGCCGACCCCTTGTAGGGCACATGGCTGAGCTTGACGCCAGTCTTCTGGCTCAGAACCTCTGCACAGAAGTGACCCGTCGAGCCCAGTCCCCAGCTTCCGTACTGCACGGGATCCGGGCTCTTGCGTGCGTAGTCCAGGAACTCCTTCAGATTCTTGATCGGCAGATCGTTGCTCACGAGGAGAACGATGGGCGACGTCCCGATCCCGGCGATGGTGGTCAGGTCCTTCACCGGGTCGTAGGGCAGCTTCGGATACACGGTCGGGGCCAGCGTCGTGGACGTCATCGTGCCCAGGCCGATCGTGTAGCCGTCGGGCTGGGCCTTGGACAACTGGGAGATGGCGATAGTCCCCGAGGCGCCGGCGTTGTTCTCGATGATCACCGGTTGACCAAGGCGCTTGGACAGACCGTCTCCAATCAACCGCCCGACCATGTCGCCGCCGCCGCCCGGTGAGGAAGGCAGGATGAACTTGATGGGTTTGTTGGGGTAGTCGGCGCCTGGCTGTGCATAGCCGGCGGCGCCTGCCATCAACAACGCAGCGACGAGTCCGAGCTTGGCGAATGCATTCATGTCATGTCTCCTTGATCCGTGGGTGAATTTGCGTGGAGGCGTCCGGTGCCCCCTTGTCCTCGGGCGCCAGGCCTGGAGCCATCTATGGCTGCGTGACCACGATCTTTCCGAAGTGGCCATTGGCCATCATGAGGTCGAAGGCTTCCTTGACGCGCTCGATCGGCAGCGTCGCGTCGATCGGAACGCCTAGGCGCCCTGCTTCCAGCGCCGGCCAGAGATCGGCCTGCACCTGCTGCTGGATCACGTGGACTTCATCGGCCGTCCTCGTGCGGAAGGTGGTCCCCAGGTACTGGATTCGCCGCATCGAATGCAAGTCGAAGTCGAAAGGACCGGACTCGCCCGCCATCCGTCCCACATTGACGATGCGCCCCCCCACCTTCACGGCCCGCATGCTGTCGTTGATCAGCGGACCGGCAAGGAAGTCGATCAGCAGATCGACACCGCGGCCCTCCGTATGCTGGACCACCTGATCGGCCCAATCGGCATCGTTGCTGTCGATGGCGAAGTCTGCGCCGAACTCGCCGAGCTTCGCTCGCCGATTGGCCTTGGTGGATGTGCCGATCACCAGGCCCGCGCCCAGCAGCTTCGCCACCTGGAGGCTCATGAGGCCGACCCCCGACGAGGCGCCCAGAACCAGAACCGATTCCCCCTTCTGGAGCCTGCCCGTCGTGGCGATGGACACATGCGTCGTGCGCAGCGATACGGGCAAGCACGCAGCAGCGTCGTAGCCGAGATCGCGTTGCGGGAAGGCAAAGGTGCGCCGCCAGTCCGCGACGGCATATTCGGAGAGCCCTCCGATGCCGGAGCACATGACCCGATCGCCCACCTTGAAGGCGGTGACATCGGCACCGGTCGCGACCACGTCGCCGGACCACTCCAGGCCCAGCGGGGTCCCTGTCCCGCCGTGGCCGCCGTGCGCTTTCCCTTCCGCCAGGAACAGGTCGGCGCGATTGAGTGAACTCGCCCGTACCTTGATGAGCAACTCGTTGGCGCCAGGCCGGGGAACGGGCAATTCCTGAAGAGCAATGCCTTGCGGCGTCAGCACCGCACCCTTCATGCGCTCGGGAATCACCGGCGTCCGACTCGCGACTACTGAAGACATTGCGCTCATTTCGGCGCACCAATACGCCGGATGGGGTCCTTGCCGTCCCAGTTCTCGGCGGCGCGCTTCACCTCGGCAAAGTACTCGGCCTTCCCGCCGCTGGAGTCGGAGATCTCGAACATGCCGCTGGGCAGGTCGGGATGAATGAAGTAGGCGTACGGTCCTCGGTTGGCCCCCATGCGCCCGCTGTGGCCTTCCACATAGCCCTGTTCCAGCAGGTGCCTGCAGATCTCGTCGAAACGGTCAGGGGTCCAGTGAGCGACGTGCTGGGCCCCCTCCCCGTTCTTCTTCAGCGAGTCGAGGTACAGCGAGGGCGCGTCGTCGTGCTGCTCGATGAGCTCGATCTGCAGATCTCCCGAATTGGCCAACGCGATGGACAGCTTCGGGATTCTCGAATCCTTGCCGTAGTAGCGGAACTCGGTCGACCCGACATCCTCCTTGTAGAACCACGGGCCGACGCCCAGCTTGACCCAGTGGTCCATCGCCTTCTCGATGTCCTTGACCACATACCCGATCTGGCGAACGCCGCCAAAAATGGAACTCATGATGAAATCCTTTCAACCAGTTGTTTGAAATATGGATGTGCGAAGTCGGCTTCTCCGCAAGGCTCGTCGCACCTCTTCAGCCGGACCGATCCGCCTTCTGGGTCGCCTTTCGCGCGCCTGCGCCGGCCGCTTTGCCCTTGAGCACTTGTGCAGATGCGCACGACTCGCGCAGGACCATCTGGGTCGTCAGCAAGACACGCTCGGGTTCCGCTTTCACATCGCGGTCGAGTCGCTTGAGAATCAACTGAGCCAGCGCAGTCCCTACCGCTTCGAAGTCCCAGGTCAGCGAAGTGATCGCGGGACTGAACAACTGCGATAGATCCGTGTCGCCGATGCTGAGGACGCTGACATCGTCCGGCACCGAACGACCCGAGTGGCGCAGCGCCTGCAAGACGCCCGAGAGAATGCGCGTTCCCAGGCACATGAAGGCGGTGGGCGCCTGCGGGGCCGACAGCAATCCGAGCGCTTCGCTGAAGGCGTAGTCCATCGCGGACCGCTCCGCGCGAATCAACTTGGGATTGGGCGTCAGGCCACGCTCGCGGAAGGCGTCCTCGAAGCCGGCGATGCGATCGCGCCCCGGGCGCAGAACGCTGCCGGGCGTCAGGAGCGCGATCTCCGTATGACCAAGGTTCAGCAGGTACCTCGTGGCCTGGAGAGCGCCGTGATAGTGGTCCACATGCACCCCGGTGCCGGAGGCGGAGAAGTCGCGATCCAACGCCACCACAGGCAGGTCTGCATCCAGGCGCTCCAGGAATTCCGGCGCCTCGCCTTCGCACGGGCCGAGGATGAGGCCGTCGACCCGGCGGCCGCGAAAGGTCTCAACCAGCGCCTTCTCGCGCTTGCGATCGTTGTGTGTGTTGGCCAGCAGGAGCGTGTAGCCCGCGGCCTGCATGGACGCTTCCACCGAGGTAATGATCCGTGCGTACAGAGGGTTGGCGAAGTCAGAGACCAGGAGACCGATCACGCCGGTGGAGCGGGTGCGCATGCTCTGCGCCACGGCATCGGGTTCGTAGCCGAGTTGCCGCGCGGCCTTCGTCACGGCCGCGATGGCGTCTTCGCTCACTCTGCCGGCACGGTTGAGGGCGCGAGACGCCGTGCCGAGAGAAACGCCCGCGGCTTTTGCGACATCACGGATGGTTGCGCGCGCCTTCATGCCTTGGTCCCCTCGTGTGCGGTATCCATGGGGGCTTGGATATGGGAGGGCGGACTCGCAAAGGGGCTTGTGGTTTTCGACATGGGTTGGATCCTAGGTTTTTTGTGGAAACGTTTCTACTTAGGGGAAGCACCTAGTTGGGATCTCGACGGGCTTGCCGATGTGGAGTGCCCCAGCGATGAAGTCATCTCAAGCAGTAAGGACTGCAGCCGACGGCCCAAGGACCTAGGGAAGACCCGCATATGAAGCAAGGCAGAACAATCCAGAATTGCGGAAACGTTTCCACCACCTACGAGTATCCACATGACTGAAGACCAACTGAGGCAGGCCCGACTGCAGACCGTTCGCGACCACATGGCATTGGAGTGCGAGCAGGACTGGGATGGCGTCATCGACACCTTCGAGCATCCCCGCTACGAGATGTACGGGAACGGCCAGGTTCACGATGGCGAAGAGGAAGTCCGCAAGTACTTCAACACCTCGCGCACGGCATTTCCCGACCAGAAGAATGAAATCATCTCGCTGGCGGCTGATGACGCGGCCCACTCCGTGCTCGTGGAGTTCTATCTGACCGGCACCCACCTGGGCGAATTCAAGCTGAAGGGCAAGACCTACCCGGCGTCCGGACGGTCGTTCAAGGTCCGCATGGCGGCGTCCTTCCAGTTCCGACCCGGCTCTTCCAAGATCATCTGCGAGCGCCCCTACACGTCGCCTGATCTGAAGCTCCAGCAGTTGGGCCTGGACTAAGACCGGAAGGAGCACGACATGCCCTCCCCCAGTTCCATCACCCGGCAAGACGAGTTGCTTTCCGTGAACATCCATGACATGACATACGTGCCTGGCGCAGCGCCAAGTTCGGAAGTCATCCCCCTCTTCCTGGACCGCGAGAACGGCATCTGGGTGCTGTATGGCAAGTTTGCGCCCGGCACCCGGCTGCCGACGCACTTCCACACGGGCACGGTTCACTTTTTCACGACGAAGGGACAGTGGGCCTACCTGGAGCACCCGGACAACCCCCAAACCGAGGGCAGCTATCTCTACGAGCCCGCCGGGTCCATCCACACATTCTCCGTTCCTGAGGATGCGGCAGGACCCGCCGAGGGCTTCATGGTCGTGCAGGGAGCGAATGTCAACTTCGAAGATGACCAATTCCTGGATGTTCGCGACGCAGGGGCCATCGAGGATGGGATCCTGGGCTACCTGCGCGACCGGAACCTGCCGATCCCGGCATACATCGCGCCGAAGGCATCCGGCTTCAAGCATCGCGCGACCAGCTAGACGGTTGGCGATATGCGAAGCGAACTTCACCAAGGCGAACTGGGCAAGACAGGCGTTCGCGTGACGCGCATGGCGCTGGGCTGCTACTCCATGAGCAATGCCTATGGCAAGCGTTCGGACACCGAATCCGTTCAAGTGATCCAGCGCGCGGTTGATCAGGGGATCGACGTCATCGACACCGCCGACTTCTACGGCTGGGGCCACAATGAGGAACTGGTAGCCTCGGCCCTGCGCGGACGTCGCAGCGAAGTTCTGCTTTCGTCCAAGTTCGGCTACGTCCCGGTGGAAGGCGCCACTTTCGGCGTGTGCGGTGAGCCATCCTATGTACGCAAGGCGTGCGAAGCATCCTTGAAGCGCCTGAACACAGACTACCTGGACCTGTACTTCCAGCATCGTCTTGATCCCAACGTGCCGGTGGAAGACACGGTCGGTGCGATGGCCGACCTCGTCAAGGAAGGGAAGGTCCGCTACCTGGGGCTGTGCGAGGTATCCGAGACCACGCTGCGCCGTGCGTGCACGGTCTTCCCCGTCACCGCGGTCCAGGCCGAATACTCGCTGTGGACCCGGGACCTGGAGGAACACATGCTTGACGTCTACGACGAACTCGGCGTGACGCTCATGGCCTTCTCGCCGCTCGCGCGCGGCATGCTCTCGGGCAAGGTCCGCAGCCTCGATCAGCTGGAGCCGAACGATGTGCGTCGGAAGTACCCACGGTTTTCGCCAGAGAACTTCCCCAAGAATGTGGCCCTGGTCGACCGTCTGGGTGACGTCGCGCAAGGACTGCGCTGCAGTCTGTCCCAACTGGCCCTTGCCTGGCTCTTCAACCGCAACCCCCGAATGATGGCGATCTGCGGCTGCGACACGCTGGACTTTCTCGAGGAAAACCTGGACGCGCTACGCATTCCTCTGGACAAGGAGACCATCCGGCAGATCGACAATATGTTCGCTCCCGGGCAGATCAGCGGTGATCGCTACCACGCTTCGATGATGAAGATGCTCGACCGCGCGTAACGCCCGTCTGAGTGAGCTCAACCGACATCAACTCCGGCATCCCGCGCCAACTCGACAAGCATCTGCGCGCTCCCGACCCTCCCTGGACTTCAACATCAGGTGCTTGCTACGCGGGCATAGCGAGAAATCCACTTCAATGCAACCGCCTCTGCGAGCCGCTCGGCGGTGGCCTCAGCGACGCAGAGCTCGTCGGTCAGGCGCTTGACGCGATTGCGGGCGAAGAAATGGACGGTGCCCCCGATGTTGTCGGAGCCCAAGGCAGCAAGCACATCCTTGGCGCGGGCCAGCTCGGCACGAATGACGTTGATGGGGCGAAGATCGTGTTCCATGTCGTTCTCCTTGTGTCTGGCACTGAGTTGCAGCAACCTCTGAATGGGTTCAGCTTGATTGGCAAAACAGCGCCCGAGCCACGCTGGCAGCAACGCAACGGTCTGCCTGACGTCTAATAGAGCGAGCCTGGAGGCGGCGCTTGCAGCAGGCCCGCGAGTTCACGGCTATCGAACATTTGAAAGGGCAACTCATGCGATCGTCCCTTGCATCCGCCTGTACTCTGCCGATCGCGGTCCTCGTCGCGACCGCCTGTGCGAGCAAGTTCTCTCCCCCTGCCCCGCCTGAAGTTCCGGCCAACCTTCGTCCGCCCGCGGGGCAGGTCATGTTTCTCGAGGCGCTCGCCTCCGGGGTCCAGATCTACGAATGCGCGCCCAAGGCAGATCAACCTTCCGCCTACGAGTGGGCGTTCCGCGCGCCCGAGGCATCGCTCGCCGATCGGCAAGGTCGCCCACTCGGCAAACACTTCGCCGGTCCGACATGGGAATCGACCGACGGCAGTACGGTGGTCGGCGAGGTCAAGGCTCGCGATCCGGGCCCGGATCCGACCGCCATCCCATGGCTGCTTCTCAATGCCAAGGCAACCGCCGGCGCCGGCGTGTTTGGCCCGACGAAGAGCATCCAGCGCATCAGGACAATGGGTGGGCTTGCCCCTACCCAGCCTTGCAGCGCCGCCAATGCCGCGCAGTCGGCACGCGTGCCGTACACGGCAAGTTACTACTTCTATCGCGCCGCGCCGTAGACCGCCCGGGAGTCGACTTCCACGAGATTCGCTATGAATCGGACAGAAACGCTATATTTCTTCACCGCCACCCGCACCCTCCGCCCGCATGGACAACGACGAGGTCAACCAGCTGCTGGTACGCATCGGCCGCGAAGACCAGGCAGCGTTTCGTCAGCTGTACAAGGCGTTCAGCCGCAAGGTGTACGCGTATGTGTTCAACATGCTGAGCGACCATGCGCGAGCCGAGGAAGTCCTGGCGGACTCGTTTTACGAGGTCTGGCGCCACCCCGATCGCTTTCGCGGCGATTCGCAGTTTTCCACGTGGCTCATCGGAATTGCGCGCAGAAAGGCGCTGATGGTCTACCGCGCGCGGCGGCCTGACGAGGTGCATGGAGATCTCGAAGACATCGCCGAGACCACCGCATCCGACACGCCCGACGCCTACGCGGAGTTGGCTGGAAAGCAACGGCGTGAAGGCGTGCAACATTGCATGGGCAAGCTGTCGGACGAGCATCGCGAATGTCTGCACCTGGTGTTTTACGAGGGCATGAGCCTGGCTGAGGTGGCAGAGGTACAGAACTGTCCCGAGGGCACCGTCAAGACGCGCCTGTTCCACGCCCGCCAGAAGATCAAGAATTGCCTGCAGGCGCTGCTGCGCAGTGAGGGTGGTGCCCCTGATGCCAGAGGCGCTCTCGCATCCTGAAGCTTGTGGTGCGCTTGGCCATCGCGCGAAAATATATTTGAACCATCCGCCGAGCTCGCGCAACCCAGAGCCGACACGGGTTTGTCCCGTGCAGGTAGATCGGGGTCTCGGTGCGGTCGGTCGCACAAGTTGATATGGTGTGCGCACGCCGCATTCGGGACAGCGATCGGGGTCAGTCACAGGTTCGCGAGAGGCGAAGAATTCTGGTGGTCATCATGGTCGAAATCTTTTCATCGCTGCTGCGCCGCAATAGTGCGACCGTTGCCACCGGAGCACGGTCATCATGAAAGAACGCTTCGAAGAACTGCTCCCCTGGTACGCCAACGGCTCGCTGGGAGCCGAAGACCGCGCCTGGGTCGACGCATACATGGAACAGCATCCCGAGGCCCGCAGCGAGTTGGACTGGTATCGCTCGCTGCAGGCACGCGTGCAGGAAAACGTGCCGGCCGTGCCGACAACGATCGGCCTGGCCCGCACCATGCGCCTGATCCAGGGCGACCGTCCGACCCTGGCCGAGCGCATCAGCGCCTTTTTCGGCAACCTTGGCATGCGCCCGAGCTATGCGCTGGGCGCGCTGGCGGTCATGGCAGTGCAAGGTGGCTTGATCGTGACCCTGCTCGGCAACGCCCGCGACAGCGCCGACGAAATCCGCGCGCTGCACTCGGTTCGCGTGGAAGAGGGCCCGATGCTGAAGGTCAGCTTCGCGCCGGACGCCAAGGAAACCGACATCCGCATGCTCATGATCCAGATTCACGGCGAACTGGCCGGCGGCCCTGGCCAGCTCGGCGATTACTACCTGCGTGTGCCGGCCGGCAGCGAAGCGGCGGCGCTCGCCCGGGTGCAGGCCGCCCCGATCGTTCAGGCCGCGGTGCTCGCGCCCGGCGTGCCGCCCCGGGAGTAGCCGCCATGGCCACACTGCTGACCCGTCGCCTGCTGCTGCGCGGTGCATTGGGTGCCGCAGCCCTGCCCTTCGGTCCCGCCATGAGCGCCCAGGCCGATGTCAAGGATGCAGGGTCGCGCATCGCATTGGTGATTGGCAACGGCGCCTACCGAGGTGCACCGCTGAAGAACCCGCCGGGCGATGCCGTTGCCGTCGCGGCGGCGCTGCGCGGCCTTGGCTACGAGGTGAGCCTGCGTCAGAACACGCGACTGCCGGAACTGATCGAATCGCTACGCGAGTTTTCGATGCGTGCGCCGAAGGCGGCGGTTCGCGTGTTGTTCTATGCCGGTCACGGGGTTCAGGTCAAGGGTCGCAACTACTTGGTGCCGATCGATGCCGACCCGCAGTCCGAAGAGGACATCCAGCGGCAAAGTGCGGACGTCGGCGAGTTCGTCGACCGACTCAGCGCCATTGGCACCGGTGCCAACATCGTGGTGCTCGATGCCTGCCGTGTGAACCCCTTCGCGGGCGGCGTCATCGTGGGCCCCGATGGACGGCGCCTGAAATTCCGCGGCGCGACGCCGGGTGGCCTGGCGACGCTCGATGCGCCCGTGGGCACGCTGGTGGCCTTCTCGACCGCGCCGAACGGCGTGGCCCTCGACAGCGCCAACAGCGAGCACAGCGTCTATGCACGTCACCTGCTGGCCAACATGGCGATGCCGGGGCTGCAGATCGAGCAACTCTTCAAGCGAGTGCGCATCGGCGTCGCCGAAGACACCGGTCGCGTGCAGGTACCCTGGGAGTCCTCGAGCCTGACCGCCGACTTCTGCTTCAAATCGGACGACAAGGGACGCTGCGGCAGCTAGGGCCTGTCCACACTACTTCCGGGGTCGCGAAGGTATGCGAGGACGGGCCAATCAAGGCGCGCGACGCCGCATGTGCGTTGGCACATGCAAGGAGCGCAACGCCGAGTGGCCCGTCCTGGCATACCTTCCCTTCGGGTTGTCGTGCAAAGGGGCCGTCTGCGGCGTTGCCCACGCTTGCAAGGCCAAAG